>NZ_JAGXJL010000043.1:0-76119 GCF_019091475.1 Streptomyces sp. GbtcB6
CCGGAGCCGGAGCCGCGGGCGCCGCCGAGGCCGCGGGCGCGACCGGGGTCGGGGCCGCGGGCTGCGGGGCAGCCGGGCGCGGGGCCGGCTTGGGGGCAGCCGGACGTGCCGCCTGCGCCGGAGAGGGCGCGGCGGGCCTGGGAGCCGCCTTGCGGGGGGCCTTGCCGCCGCCTTGGAAGGCGTCGGTCAGCTTGCGTACTACGGGCGCTTCGATGGTCGAAGACGCCGAACGGACGAATTCACCGAGTTCCTGGAGCTTGGCCATGACGACCTTGCTCTCAACCCCGAACTCCTTGGCGAGTTCGTATACCCGGACCTTAGCCACTTCGCTCCTTTTAGGTCCGGGTGCGTCCGGACCGTCGCTACTTCATGGGCGTACTCATCGCGTGCTCATCGAGTGCTCATCGCAATCTCGACCTACTTCCAACTCGCGGGGTACCAGAGCCGCACGGACGTTCCGAACGACGCTTCTTACGGTGTTACTCCTCGACGTACCGGCGCAACGCCTTTACGTCGAGCGGACCCGGGACGCGGAGCGCCCTCGGAAGTGCCCGGCGGCGTACCGCCTGGTCCAGACAGACCTGGGCGGGGTGTACATATGCACCCCGGCCGGGCAGCGTACCGCGAGGATCGGGGACGCATTCATCCTCGACCGCCACGATCCGCAGCAGTTCGGTCTTGGCCGCTCGCTGCCTGCACCCCACACAGGTGCGCTCAGGGCATGCGCGGGCACGCGTCCGGCCAGACACTGCTAAGTCTACCTCCCCGCACCGACCTCACCCCTTCGGGGCAAAGATCGAACGGCTGTTGTCGTAATCCAAGCGACCTGCGGCTTGGAACTATTCCCCTCGTCCGGGTGAACCCCGGACGAGGGCCGGCATCATCCGCCGGGTGATCTACTCGGACACCTGTTCGGTATCCGGGCGGATGTCGATCCGCCAGCCGGTGAGCCGGGCGGCGAGCCGGGCGTTCTGCCCCTCTTTGCCGATCGCCAGCGACAGCTGGTAGTCCGGCACGGTGACCCGGGCGGACCGGGACGCCAGGTCCACGACCTCGACCTTGGAGACGCGGGCCGGGGACAGCGCGTTCGCCACCATCTCGGCCGGGTCGTCCGACCAGTCGACGATGTCGATCTTCTCGCCGTTCAGCTCGCCCATGACGTTGCGGACCCGGCCGCCCATGGGGCCGATACAGGCGCCCTTGGCGTTCAGACCCGAACGGGTGGAGCGGACCGCGATCTTCGTACGGTGACCGGCCTCGCGGGCGATGGCGGCGATCTCGACGGATCCGTCGGCGATCTCCGGCACCTCAAGCGCGAAGAGCTTCTTCACCAGGTTCGGGTGCGTACGGGACAGGGTCACGGACGGACCGCGGACGCCCTTCGCCACCCGTACGACGTACGACCGCAGCCGCATCCCGTGCGGGTAGGTCTCACCGGGGACCTGCTCCTGCACCGGCAGGATGGCCTCCAGCTTGCCGATGTCGACGAGCACGTTCTTCGGGTCGCGGCCCTGCTGGACCACTCCGGTGACGATGTCGCCCTCGCGGCCGGCGTACTCGCCGAGCGTGGCGTCGTCCTCGGCGTCGCGCAGCCGCTGCAGGATCACCTGCTTGGCGGTGGTGGCGGCGATCCGCCCGAAGCCCGACGGGGTGTCGTCGAACTCGCGCGCCTCCTGCCCCTCCTCCAGGTCCTCGGGGTCCTCCTTCGCCCACACGGTCACGTGCCCGGTGTTCCGGTCGAGCACCACGCGCGCGTGGCGGCGGCTTCCCTCGGTGCGGTGGTAGGCGATGAGGAGGGCCGACTCGATCGCCTCGACCAGCAGGTCGAAGGAGATCTCCTTCTCCCGAACCAAGCCCCGCAGGGCGCTCATGTCGATGTCCACGGCTACGCCTCCTCTTCTTCCGTCATGTCCTTCTTGTCCTTGCGGTTGAACTCGACCTGCACACGCGCCTTGTCGATCTCGGCGAAGCCCACTCTGCGGCCGCTCGCCTTGCGTCCCTTGACACCGGGCACTTCCAGATCGAGGCCCTCGTCGTCGACGTCCAGGATCCTGGCGACCAGTTCCCCGCCCTCGGCCAGCTGGAACCGCACCAGGCGGTCCACGGCACGCAGGTAGTGCCGGTGCTCCGTGAGCTGGCGCTCCGCACCGGGGGTGCCGACCTCCAGGGTGTACTCCCCCTCGCCCATGGCGTCCGTCTCGTCGAGCCTCGCCGAGAGCTCACGGCTCACATCGGCGATCTGGTCCAGGTCCGCCCCGGCGTCGGAATCGACGACGACACGCAGCACGCGCTTGCGCCCGACGGAGTCAACGGCGATCTCTTCGAGATCCAGTCCCTGGGAGGTGACGAGCGGTTCCAGGAGCTCTCGCAGCCTCTCGCTCTGGGTGGTGCTCATCCGGGTGACTCCTCGGCCGCGTGTGCTGTTGTGGGATGGGGCGCGCGTCTGGTCAAAGGGTATCGGGTCGCGGGGGGTGTTGCGTGCGGGTGCCTCCGGCGGTGGGGCCGAGCGCCTATGGAGGTGGGGGCTGTGGTGTGCGGGCGGGTGCGGGTCGTTCGTGGCTGGTCGCGCCCACGCGGCGGAGCCGCTTATCGATACGGCCTCGCGCCCCTTAGGGGGTTGTCGCTGGGGGTGTCGGGGCGGTGACGTTGGTTGGGGGGATGCGCGGGTACCGTGATCACGGCGGAGTGCATGTCCGCCCGTGTGTTCGTACGAGCCCCCTGAGGACGTCTGCCGTGTCGTTCCCCTCTCTGTTGCGCAGAAGGAGCCTGATCGTTTCGGTGGCCTCGGCTGCCGTGCTGGTGGGCTGCTCCGCTGGTCCGGACCCCGCCGGGAGCGGTGGGAGTACGTCGGTGTCCGCACGGGCACGCGCACGTGCGGCACGGGACAGTCGGGGGCTGCTGCGGCAGTACGACGCCGTCCTCGCCGCCCATCCGGGGCTCGCGGAGCGGTTGCGGCCGTTGCGCGCGGAAGTGGCGGCGCATGCGGTGGCGTTCGAGGAGGGCACGGCCTCGCCCACGGCGACCGGCTCGCCGTCGGCCACGGCGTCCCCGTCGGCCTCGCCGACCGTGCCCGCCGACGAGAAGTCCGCGCTCGCCTCGCTGGCCGCCGCCGAGCGGAGCCTCGCCGACCGGCGGGCCAAGGCGCTGCTCGACGTGCCGGGCGAGCTGGCGCGGCTGCTGGCCGGGGTGGCGGCGGCCGGCGCCGGGCACGCGTACCTGCTGACGAAGGGTGACCGGTGAGCGACGAGGCGAAGGCGGGCCTGCTCCGGGCGCTCCAGGCGGCGCTGGCGGCCGAACACGCGGCGGTGTACGGCTACGGCGTCGTCGGCGGCCGGATCGGCGGGCAGCGGCTGGCCGAGGCGCGCTCGGCGTACGACGCGCACCGGGCCCGCCGGGACGCGCTGGTCCGCGAGGTGCGGGGCCTGGGCGGTGCGCCCGTCGCCGCGAGCGCGGCGTACGCGCTGCCGTTCGCCGTCACCGACCCGGCGACGGCGGTACGACTCGCCGCCGAGTTGGAGGAGCGGGTGGCCGACGTGTACTCCGACCTGGTCCGGGCATCCTCCGGCGAGCGGCGCGGCGCGGCGGCCGGGGCGCTGCGGGAGGCCGCGGTGCGGGCGGTGCGCTGGAGCGGGGAGAGCGTAGCCTTCCCTGGGCTCGCCGAGCGGGCGGGTTCCGGGGCGGCGGCCGGTGGGTCGGCCTCGCCCTCGGTTTCGGCCTCGCCCACGGTTTCGGCTTCGGCGACTCCCTAGAGCTGGAAAGGAACGACTCGCGTATGGCTTTCGAACCGCCGCGGCGCCTGGTGAGGGCGCTCGGTGAGACGGCGCCGGACGGTGACGAGTGGCTGGAGAAGCTGCCGGAGGCGGTGGAACAGGCCGTCGCGCTACGCGAGTTGACCGTCGAACGGGTGCAGGTGCCGGGCGGGCGCAGCAGTGTGGTGCTGCTGGTGCGGCGGGCGGACGACACGCCTGCCGTGCTGAAGCTGGCGCCACGGCGGGCCCGGCCGGAGAGCGAGGCGGCGGCACTGGCGCACTGGGGCGGGCTCGGTGCGGTGCAGGTGCTGGAGGCCGACGGGGCCGCGGGGGTGCTGCTGCTGGAGCGGCTGCATCCGGAGGTCTCGGTGCGATCGCTGCCCGAGGCGAAGGCGCTGCTGGAGGCGGCGGGGACGCTTCGGCGGCTCTGGGTGCGGCCGCCGGAGGAGCACGTCTTCGAGACCGTCGCCGAGCGGACGGGGCGGCAGGCCGCGGCGATGGCCTGGGCGGCCGGCGACGCCGAGGTGGCGCCGTTGGTGGCGGCGGCGGTCGCGGCCCGGGAGGAGTTGCTGGCCGCGCCGCCCGAGCGGCGGCTGCTGCACGGCACGTTCCGGCAGAGCAAGGTGCTGGCCGGGGGGCGGATGCCATGGCTGGCGGTGGGGCCGGATCCGGTGGTCGGGGAGTGCGCGTTCGATCTGGCGCGGTTGGTGCGGGACCGGGTGGAGGATCTGATCGCGTCCCCCTCCGGGGCGTCCATCACACGGCGGCGGATCAAGCGGCTCGCGGAGTCCTTGGAGGTCGACCAGGAGCGGTTGCGGGGGTGGACGCTGTTCCGGGCGGTGGAGTCGGGTGTCCGTGCGCGGAGGGCCGGGCGGCCGAGGGATGCGGAGCTGTTGCTTGAATTCGCCGGGTGGGTTTGACGTTTTCGGGTGCGGGCCGGTGGGGGCTTGGCGCGCAGTTCCCCGCGCCCCTAGGGAATTAGTCCTCCCTCAGTTTGAGAGCTAGGACCGGACAGTCCGCTGCTGCTCTGCGGGCTCGTTTGCGGGTGCGGGGCGGTATGGGACGGCCGTCCACCAGGGGGTAACCCCATTCGTCCAGGGTGATGTGCTCCGGGAGCAGCTCTGCGCACAGGCCGTGGCCCTGGCAGGACGTCCAGTCGATGGTTATGTGCTGGTCCATGTCAGATCCTTTCCGCCGGTACGGGGAGCAGCGGGGTGTGGTCGGTCGCGGTGCAGTGGCCGTGGGCGTGGGCGTCGAGTTCGGTGGCGAAGGTGGTGAGCGCGCTGCGGACCAGGCGGATCGTGCCGTCGGGGTGGTGGCAGGCGCCTCTGCCCTCCACCAGGCCAGCCCAGCGGGAGATGTCCGTGCGGGTGGTGCCCTGGGGGCCGGGGGTGGCCAGGGTCTGGAAGGCCGCGGCCATGCGCGGGAGGCCGTTGAGGCAGGGCCCGCACTGGCCCGCCGACTGCAGCGCCAAGTAGCGCAGGACTCGGGCGGTTTCGGCCGGGCCGCAGCGGTCGGCGGGCAGGGCGGCCAGTACGCCTGCGCCCAAGTAGGCGGAGGAGAGCGGGACTTGGGCGGCCTCGGTGGCCGGGATCCAGGTGCCGTGGTAGCCGCCGATCAGGGCCGCGGACGCGCCCTCCAGGGGGAGCAGCCGGCCGACGGGCATGCCGAACGGGGCCTCCACGACCCGGACTTCGCGGCCCGGCAGGTGCAGGGTGCAGAGGGTGCTGCCCGGTTCGGCGGGGGTGCCTGCCGAGCGGAACCAGGCGGCGCCGTAGCGGGCGATCAGCGCCAGATGGGCCAGGGTCTCGACGTTCTGGACCAGGGTGGGGGCACGCCGCACCCCGCGTTCGCGGACCGGCGGGACCGGGTGGGTGGGGCGGGCGGGGCCGCCGGAGAGGTACTGGACGAGGGCCGAGGCCTGGCCGGAGAGGAAGCGGGCGGGCAGGCGTACGACCTGCACGCGCACCGGGTCGTGGCGCTGGGCGAGGGCCGACTCCAGGTAGGTGGCGCCGTCCTCGACGGCGAGGTACGCCTCCGCCGCGCCGATCGCCTCGGCCGCCAACTGCAGCCCGTCCAGGACCAGATGGGGCGACAGCCGGAGCAGGGTCCGGTCCTTGTGGCTGGCCGGCTCGCTCTCCGCGCCGTTCGCGACGACGACCGGTGCGCGCTCGGTGCGGCGGGCCGCGTCGGCGACCGCGACGAACTTCCGGTACGCCGGGAAGCCCGCCCCGCCACGTCCGGTGAGCCCGGATTCGGCCAGGGTGCGCAGGAGGGCCGCCGGATCGCCGTACGCGAGCGGGCCGTAGCGCTGTTCGTGCGTGGTGAGGTCGGCCGGGGTGCCGCCGGGGGCCAGCAGGCGCGGGGACATGTAGACGTCGGTGAAGAGCATGGTCATCAGTGGGCCCCTTCGGTGTGCAGCAGTGCGGCGGGCGTCTGGCGGGAGGCTCGGACGGCCTGCGCGGTACGGAGGGCGAAGGCGGTGATCACCGTCGCCACGCAGGCCACGGTCAGCCAGGTCATCCAGTCGGTGCCGGCGTCCGTGCCGATGCCGATGCCGTGGACCAGGGCGACGGGCCAGGAGACGTACGCCAGCCAGTGCACGGCCCGCCAGGTGCGGTGGCCGAGGCGGTCCCGGAGGAGGCTGGTGACCAGGACCGCGAGCAGCAGGTCGAGGGCGACCGTGCCCAGGCCGAGCCAGAGCGGCTGGTAGTCGGAGACGAAGGGGACGAGGGCGTCGAGGGGGCTGATGCTGACGTAGCCGTCGACGACCGCGGTGGTGATGTGCAGGGCCAGGAAGGCGGTGGCGGACAGGGAGAGCGTGCGGTGCAGGCTCATGGTGCCGAAGCGCGGCAGGCCGGGGAGGCGGGTGCGCAGGCGGACGGCGATGCCGAGGAGGACGACCACGGTGAACAGGACCAGGCAGACGGCGCCGGTGGCCCGGTTGGCGTACCAGAGGGTCTCGGAGGTCACGCCGCCGCCTCCAGCGCCGCGAGGGGAGCGGGCCAGCCGGGCGTGGTGACGACGGTGCCGTTGTGCGCCACCAGGCGGGCCGGCAGGCCCAGGCGGGTCAGCCAGCGCTCCGCGCCGGTGCCCTTGACCAGGGCCGCCGTGGTGGCCGCGTTGGCGTCCGCGCAGGTGGCCGCGGCCACCGAGACCGTGCGCCACGGGGAGCGGACCGGCAGTCCGGTGCGCGGGTCGACGATGTGGTGGAGGTCGTAGCCGCCGCGCTGCCAGCGGCGGGCGCTGGTGCCGGAGGTGGCGAGGCCGCCGGAGCGCAGGCCGACGCTGTCGTACGACCCCTGCGCGGGCGTCTCGTCCACCGGTCCGGTGATGTCCTGGACGCGGATCTGCCAGCCGCCCGCCGGGGGCTCGCCGGCGACGGCGGTGTCGCCGCCGAGGCTCACCAGCACTCCGCAGCCGGCCGTGTCGGCGAGCATCCGCGCGGCCCGGTCGGCGGCCCAGGCCTTGGCCGTCGCGCCCAGGTCGAGGCGGACGCCCTCGGGGACGGTGACCGTGCCGGTCGCCGGGTCCAGGGTGACCTTGCGCCAGCCCGGGGCGCGGCGCACCCGCAGGGAGACCGGGCGGTCGTCCTCGCGGACGAGGGTGAAGTCGCGGTCGTAGCCGATCGCGTCCATCGCCGAGCCGACGGTCGGATCCACCGCGCCGTCCGTCGCCTCGGCCGCGCGCAGGGCGACGGCGAGGGCCTCGGCGAGCAGCGGGCTGACCCGGACCGGGCGGCCGCGGGTGGTGTCGAGGGCGGCCAGTTCGGAGTCGGTGCGGAACCTGCTGCAGGCCGCGTCGACCTCGGCGAGCTGCCGGGCGAGAAGCAGGTTGCAGGAGTCCAGCAGGGCCGGATCGGTGACGACCAGGCGGACGGTGGTGCCGAGGGCACGCCACTCGGCGGCGGCCGTCGGCCGCGGGGCGAGGGCGGCGGTCATGACGCCCCCGACGTGGAGTCGCTGGAGCCGCTGCCGGAGGTGAGGCCGTCGGAGGAGGACTGGAGGTCCGAGGAGGACGAGCCGGAGGAGCTGGACGAGTCGGTCGACTTGGCGGACGAGGAACTGTCCGTGTCCGTCGTCGAGTCGGAGCTGCTTCCGGAGCTGCTGGAGCTCGACGTCGTACCGCTGCCGCTGCTCGCCGTCGTCTCGGCGTCCGACTGCATCGTACCGACCAGGGCGAACACCCCGGCCGCCGCGGCGAGCGTGACCGCCGCCGCCAGAGCCGCCGTGCGCCGGGTCCCCCGGCGGACCGCCGCGGCCGCGCCCCTCTCCCGCCGGTCCCCCGGCTCCCTGCCTTGCACTCTCTCGGTCATGGCCGATCCCCTCCTGCGTGACTCTCTGTCACGCATTACGTTCGGGTATCGGCCTGAGAGAAGTCTGTGAGGCTCCCATACGGAGCGGAAGAACTGTCTGAGACGTTCCTGAAAAGCCGCGGCGGGAGTTGAGGCTCAGTTCGCGGTCAGGCGGGCGATCGCCTCGTCCACCGTCAGCTCCTCGCGCTCGCCCGTCTTGCGGTCCTTGAGCTCCAGGACGCCCTCGCCGGAGCGACGGCCCGCGACCAGGATCTGCGGCACACCGATCAGTTCGGCGTCCGTGAACTTCACGCCCGGGGAGACCCCGGCCCGGTCGTCGACCAGGACGCGCAGCCCGGCCGCCCGCAGCTTCTCGGAGACGTCCAGGGCGAGTTCGATCTGCAGGGCCTTGCCCGCGGCGACGACGTGCACGTCGGCCGGGGCGACCTCGCGCGACCAGACCAGGCCCTTGTCGTCGGCGGTCTGCTCGGCGAGGGCGGCCACGGCGCGGGAGACGCCGATGCCGTAGGAGCCCATGGTCACGCGGACCGGCTTGCCGTTCTGGCCGAGGACATCGAGCTTGAGGGCGTTGGTGTACTTCTGGCCCAACTGGAAGATGTGGCCGATCTCGATGGCGCGGTCCAGCTTGAGGCCGGTGCCGCACTTCGGGCAGGGGTCGCCCTCCAGCACGACGACGACATCGACGTACTCGTCGACGGTGAAGTCACGGCCCGCCACGACGTTCTTGGCGTGCGTGCCCGCCTTGTTGGCGCCGGTGATCCAGGCGGTACCCGGTGCCACCCGCGGGTCGGCGATGTACTTCACCTTCTCGCCGAGACCCTGCGGGCCGACGTAGCCCCGGACCAGGTCGGGACGGCCGGCGAAGTCGGACTCGGTGACCAGCTCGACGGCGGCCGGGGCGAAGTGCTCCTCGACCTTGCCCATGTCGACCTCGCGGTCGCCCGGTACGCCCACGGCCACGATCTCGCCGTCGACCTTCACCAGGAGGTTCTTCAGGGTGTCGGAGGCCTGGACGCCGAGGTGGGCGGCGAGGGTCTCGATGGTCGGCGTGTCCGGGGTCGGGATCTCCTCGAGAGCGGGCACGCCGGAGGCGTCGACCGGCTTCAGCGTGTACGAGATCGCCTCGGTGTTGGCCGCGAAGTCGCAGTTCGGGCAGTCGGCGAAGGTGTCCTCGCCGGCCTCGGCCGGGGCCAGGAACTCCTCCGACTTCGAACCGCCCATGGCACCGGCGGTGGCGGCGACGATGCGGTAGTCGAGGCCGAGACGCTCGAAGATCCGCTGGTATGCCGCGCGGTGCAGGGCGTACGACTTGGCGAGGCCGTCGTCGTCCAGGTCGAAGGAGTAGGAGTCCTTCATGAGGAACTCACGGCCGCGCAGGATGCCGGCGCGCGGGCGGGCCTCGTCCCGGTACTTGTTCTGGATCTGGTAGAGGATGACCGGCAGGTCCTTGTAGGAGGACGCCTGGTCCTTCACCAGGAGGGTGAAGATCTCCTCGTGGGTCGGGCCGAGGAGGTAGTCGCCGCCCTTGCGGTCCTGGAGGCGGAACAGTTCCTGGCCGTACTCGTCCCAGCGGCCGGTCGCCTCGTACGGCTCCCGGGGCAGGAGGGCCGGCAGCAGCACCTCCTGGGCGCCGATCGCGTCCATCTCCTCGCGGACGATCCGCTCGATGTTGGACAGCACCTTCAGGCCCAGCGGCAGCCAGGACCAGATCCCGGCCGCCGTACGGCGGACGTAGCCGGCGCGGACGAGGAGCTTGTGGCTGAGGACCTCGGCGTCCGCCGGGTCGTCACGCAGCGTCTTCGCCATCAACTGGGACATGCGTTGGACCGGTGCGTTCGCCATGGTTCTCGTACTCCTGCCGGAAAAGGTTGATGGCTAGGAGGTTAGCCGGGCTCGCTGTGCCGGTGGAAATCGGTTAGCGGCGACGGGTCACTTGCGGCGGAGCGGCAGGGGCGCGCCCATCACGGCGTACGGCTTCGGAGCGCTGGGAAAGTTCACCCGGCGGGCCAGGTCGACGTAGCCGAGGGAGTGGTAGAGGCCGCGGGCCGGACTGTCGGTGTCGATCGCGGAGAGGATCGAGCGGGGCTCGGTGGCGGCGTCGGTGATGAGCGTGATCAGACGGCGGCCGATGCCCCGGTTCTGGTGGTGGGGGTGCACGTGCAGCTCGGTGATGACGAAGGAGTCGTCGAGCCAGTCGGCGTTGCCCTGGGCGCGGAGGTAGGGCTCGACGACGGTGGACCACCAGTGCGTGCGGGAGTTCGGCATGCCGTAGACGAAGCCGACGAGCAGGCCTTCGGCCGTGGCGCCGAGGGCCCTGGCGCCGGGGTACTGCATGTGGCGGAGGACGATCTGGCGGCGGACCGCTACCTCGTCGGGGCCGAGGCCGAATGCGACGGCCTGGACTGCGAGGGCCTCGTCCACGTGGGCGGGGAGGTCCAGGGGGCCGATCACGAGGGTCATGTGGGGAGGGTACAGGGGGTTCCGGTTTGCCGTCCGGGTGCAGGTTGTGTGTGGCTGATCGCGCGGTTCCCCGCGCCCCTGGCGGGGCGCGTCACCTGGACGCCGGGCTAGAAGAGCACGCTCATGAACGCGCCGACCTCCTGGAATCCCACCCTCAGATACGTCCTTCTCGCCGCCGTGTTGAAGTCGTTGACGTACAGGCTCACCACGGGGGCCACGTCGGCCAGTGCGTAGCGCAGGACCGCTGACATTCCGGGGGCCGCCATGCCCATGCCCCGGTACTCGGGGGCGACCCACACACCCTGGATCTGGCAGGCCTCGGCCGTCGCCGCGCCGATCTCCGCCTTGAAGACGACCTTGCCGCTGTCGTCGAGCCGGGCGAACGAGCGGCCGGAGCCGACGAGTTCGGCGACCCTCGCCTGGTAGAGGAGGCCGCCGTCGCCGGCCATCGGGGAGACGCCCACCTCCTCGGTGAACATCGCCACGCACGCCGGCATGATGGCCTCCATCTCGTCCTTGCGGATGCGGCGGACGTACGGATCCGGGGCGATGTCGGCGGGCATCCGGTCGGTGACCATCAGGGGCTGGTGGCCGCGGACCTCGCGGGCCGGGCCCCAGTGCGGTTCGAGGAGGCGCCACAGCTGGGCGGTGGCCTCGGCGGGGCCGACGATCGAGGAGCAGCGGCGGCCGGCCCGGCGGGCCCGGTCGGCGAAGGCGCGGACCGCACGCGGGGTGGCGCAGATCGGGACCAGGTTGGCGCCGGCGTAGCAGAGGGACGTGAGCATGCCGTCCTCGTACCAACCCCACATCTCGCCGCCGAGGCGCCAGGGGTCGAGGCCGGCCACCTGGACGCGCGAGGTCACGAAGGCGTTCGTGACCGGCTCGCGGTCGAGTACGGCGAGCGCGGCGTCCAGGTCACTCGGTTCGAGCACCCGTGAGGTGGTCTGCGTCAACACGTGCGGGGCCTCACCCTGAGGGGTTCTGCTGATCTCCGCACTGTACCTGCGGAAGCTTGGCCGTGCCGCCCCGTGCACTGTGAAGTGGCCGCCGGCGGGAGTTCCGTCCCTGGGGGCTGCCGCCCCCAGACCCCCGCTTCGGCCTGCGGCCTCGTCCTCAAACGCCGGACGGGCTGAGTAGTTCAGCCCCTCCGGCGTTTGAGGAGCGGGGTCCAGGGGCGGAGCCCCTGGCGGGGTCGAAGGGGCGGAGCCCCTTCAGGACGGGACGGGTAGGGGCGGCGGGGGCGAAGAACCCTCCCCGTCGCCCGAAGACGGTCTCAGCCGGCCACCGACACCGACGGCTCCCCCGACTCCGTGCCGTCCGCCTCCATCTGCTCGGCCAGCTTCATGGCCTCCTCGATGAGGGTCTCGACGATCTTGGACTCGGGGACCGTCTTGATGACCTCGCCCTTGACGAAGATCTGCCCCTTGCCGTTGCCGGAGGCCACGCCGAGGTCGGCCTCGCGGGCCTCGCCGGGGCCGTTCACCACGCAGCCCATGACGGCGACGCGGAGGGGGACCTCCATGCCGGTGAGGCCGGCGGTGACCTCTTCGGCGAGCTTGTAGACGTCGACCTGGGCGCGGCCGCAGGACGGGCAGGAGACGATCTCCAGGCCGCGCTGCTTGAGGTTGAGGGACTCCAGGATCTGGTTGCCGACCTTGACCTCCTCCACCGGAGGGGCGGAGAGCGAGACGCGGATCGTGTCGCCGATGCCCTGGGACAGGAGGGCACCGAAGGCCACCGCCGACTTGATCGTGCCCTGGAACGCCGGGCCCGCCTCCGTCACGCCGAGGTGCAGGGGGTAGTCGCACTGGGCGGCGAGCTGGCGGTACGCCTCGATCATCACGACCGGGTCGTTGTGCTTGACGGAGATCTTGATCTCCCGGAAGTCGTGCTCCTCGAAGAGGGACGCCTCCCACAGGGCAGACTCGACCAGGGCCTCCGGGGTCGCCTTGCCGTACTTCTGGAGCAGGCGGCGGTCCAGGGAGCCGGCGTTGACGCCGATGCGGATCGGGGTGCCGTGGTCCTTCGCGGCCGCCGCGATCTCCTTGACCTTGTCGTCGAACTGCTTGATGTTGCCGGGGTTGACGCGGACGGCGGCGCAGCCGGCCTCGATCGCGGCGAAGACGTACTTCGGCTGGAAGTGGATGTCCGCGATGACCGGGATCTGGGACTTCTTCGCGATCGTGGCGAGCGCGTCGGCGTCGTCCTGGGTGGGGCAGGCCACACGCACGATCTGGCAGCCGGACGCCGTCAGCTCGGCGATCTGCTGGAGCGTCGCGCCGATGTCGGACGTACGGGTGGTGGTCATCGACTGGACCGAGACCGGGGCGTCTCCGCCGACCGCCACGGAGCCGACCTGGATCTGCCGGCTCTTCCGGCGCTCGGCGAGCTTGGTCGGAACGGACGGCATGCCGAGAGAAATCGCAGTCATCTGCTGTGCAACCCCAAGTCGTGGATCTAGGTCCAGGTCCCGTCGTAAGCGGGTTCCAGGCTTCGAGATTACGGCACCGGCACAGGAGTGAGCACATCCCCCATCCGTAAACCCACTCAATGGAAGCGGCCCGGAACACAGTGTTCCGGGCCGCTTCGAACGTGGTGTGGCTAGGAGATTTTCACCGGGTTAACCACGTCGGCGATCAGGACCAAGATCGTGAAGCAGACGAAGATCCCGGCCACCACATAGGCCACCGGCATCAGCTTCGCCACGTCGAACGGACCGGGGTCCGGGCGGCGCAGCACCTTGGCCAGGCTCCGGCGCAGCGACTCCCACAGGGCGCCCGCGATGTGCCCGCCGTCCAGGGGCAGCAGCGGGAGCATGTTGAAGAGGAACAGGGAGAGGTTGAAGCCGGCCACCAGCATCAGCGCCATGGCCAGCTGCTCGGTGGGCGGGATGTCCAGGGTGAAGATCTCGCCGCCGACCCGCGCCGCGCCGACCACGCCCATCGGGGAGTCCGGCTGGCGGGGGGCTCCGTCGAAGGCCGCGTCCCACAGGGCCGGGATCTTGCCGGGCAGGCTCGCGATGGAGTCGACGGCCTCGCCGAGGCGGTCGCCCATCCAGGTCACCGAGTCGCCGAGGTCCTGGCGGACGATGCCGGTGGCGGCGCTGAAGCCGAGGAAGCCGGCGGTGACGTACTGGCCCTGGACGATCTGGCCGCTGGAGTCCTTCTTGGCGACCTGGTTGGTGGCGATCTTCGCGTGCAGGGTGACGTCCTGGCCCTTGCGGTCGACGACGATCGCGACCTCCTTGCCGGGGGTCGACCGGATCAGGTCGGAGAGCTGGTTCCAGCTGGTCGTCTGCACACCGTTGAAGGAGACGATCTTGTCGCCGGCCTTCAGGCCCGCGGCGGCGGCCGGGGAGGCCTCGTCGGTCTTCTTGCAGGTGTCGCGGTTCTCGCTCTGCGCGATCACACACTGGGAGACCGAGCTGACCGTGGTGGTCTGCTGGCTGATGCCGAAGCCCATCAGGACGGTGAGGAAGAGCGCGACCGCAAGGATCAGGTTCATGAAGGGGCCCGCGAACATCACGATCACGCGCTTCCAGGGGGCGCGCGTGTAGAAGAGGCGGGTCTCGTCGCCGGGCTGGAGCTCCTCGAAGGCGGCCGAGCGGGCGTCCTCGATCATGCTGCGCCAGGGGGAGGTGGAGCGGGCGGTGACCCGGCCGTCGGCGCCCGGCGGGAACATGCCGATCATGCGGATGTAGCCGCCCAGCGGGACGGCCTTGATCCCGTACTCCGTGTCGCCCTTGTGCCGCGACCAGATGGTCGGGCCGAAGCCGACCATGTACTGCGGGACGCGGATGCCGAAGAGCTTGGCGGTGGAGAGATGCCCCAGCTCGTGCCAGGCGATCGAGACCAGCAGGCCGATCACGAAGACGACTATGCCGAGGATCATCATCAGGGCTGTCATGCACGCGCCTCCGCGGTCGCCTTCTGCGCTGTCAGTTCCCGGGCCCGGACCCGTGCCCAGGTCTCCGCTTCGAGGACGTCCGGCACGGTCAGTGAAGTTCCCGTACGAGGGGTGCCGTGTTCCTCGACCACCCGCGTCACGGTCTCCATGATGCCGTTGAACGGCAGCAGACCACCGCGGAAGGCTTCGACGCACTCCTCGTTGGCCGCATTGAACACCGCCGGCGCCGTGCCCGCGAGCTCACCGACGTGCCGTGCCAGGTTCACGGACGGGAAGGCCTCGTTGTCCAGTGGGAAGAACTCCCAGGTGGAGGCCTTGCTCCAGTCGAAGGCGGGCGCCGCGTCCGGGACCCGTTCGGGCCAGCCGAGACCGATGGCGATCGGCCCCCGCATGTCGGGGGGCGTCGCCTGCGCGATCGTGGATCCGTCCGTGAACTCGACCATCGAGTGGACATACGACTGCGGGTGCACGACCACCTCAATGCGATCGAAGGGAATGTCGTAGAGGAGGTGCGCCTCGATGACTTCCAGCCCCTTGTTGACCAGGGTCGCGGAGTTGATCGTGATGACCGGTCCCATCGCCCAGGTGGGGTGGGCGAGGGCGTCCTCGACGGTGACGTGCGCCAGGTCGGCCTTGGTACGGCCGCGGAAGGGCCCGCCGGACGCCGTGACGACCAGCTTGCGGACGTCGGCCCGGGTCCCCGCCGCCAGCGACTGGAAGAGCGCCGCGTGCTCGGAGTCGACCGGGATGATCTGGCCGGGCTTGGCCAGCGCCTTCACCAGCGGGCCGCCGACGATCAGCGACTCCTTGTTGGCGAGCGCGAGGGTGCGGCCCGCCTCCAGGGCGGCCAGGGTCGGCGCCAGGCCGATGGAGCCGGTGATGCCGTTGAGGACGGTGTGGCAGTCGGACGCGGCGACCTGGGCGGCCGCGTCGGGTCCGGCGAGGATCTCGGGGAGCGGCTCGCCGGGGCCGTAGAGCGCCGTGAGTGCCTCGCGCAGGTCCGGTACGACGTCCTCGCGGGCGACCGCGACGGTCCGCACCCGCAGCCGGTGCGCCTGCTCGGCGAGGAGGGCGACCCGGCCGCCGTGGGCGGACAGGGCGGTGACCCGGAAGCGGTCGGGGTTGCGCAGGACGAGGTCGATGGCCTGGGTGCCGATCGATCCGGTGGAGCCGAGGATCACCACGTCCTTCGGGCCGTCGCCCGCGAGCGGGTCGTACACGAGGTGCGGGTCGGCGAGGGGTGCCGGACTGGCGGGACTGTCGGTCATCCCCCCATTGTGGCCGCATCCGGTGGCCGGGAGGACAGCGCGTCCCCTTCATGTGCGGTGCGGTACTGTATATACGCAGGACTCGGCTTGATATACGAGGAGTGTCGCCATGGCCAAGACTTTGATCGACATCGACGAGGAACTGCTGGCGCAGGCGGCCATAGCGTTCGGGACCAAGACGAAGAAGGACACCGTCAACGCGGCCCTGCGGGATGGCGTCGAGCGCAAGAAGCGCGCTCTCGCGCTGGCCTGGCTGGCCGCGAAAGCCGACGCGGGCGACTTCGACGTCCTTCTGGACAAGGCGAACTATCGGCGATGAGCACAGCCAAATTCCTCATCGACACAAGCGCCCTGGTCCGCATCCTCAGGGACCCGGCACGTGCCGACTGGCAGAAGCCCTTGGCCGAGGGGCTCATCGCTCGCTGCCCGGTCACCGAGATCGAGTTCCTCTACAGCGCCAAGAACGCCGAGGATCGCGAGCAGACGATCCAGCGTCTGGACACCCTGTTCAGTTGGACACCGATGGACGACCGCGCGGTGACGCGGGCATGGCAGGTCCAGGAGGAGCTGACCGTCAAGGGCCAGCACCGCTCGGCGGGAGCGGTCGACCTGCTCGTCGCCGCCACCGCCGAGATACAGGGCCTCACCGTGCTGCACTACGACAACGACTTCGAGACCATCACGTCGGTCACCGGCCAGCCCGCCCAGTGGCTCATGCCACCGGGCAGCCTGTAGCAGCAGCCGTCCTCACCCGAACGGGCGGCGGACGTTCTCCCGCGCGGACGGTCCCGGCGTCGCGTCGGCGATCCACGGGCCCTCGCCCGACGGGTCGACGATCCCCCGCTCCAGCCATTCGAAGGAGCCGCCGAGCACGCCCTTGACGACCTTGCGGTCCAGGTCGTCGGTGTTCGACCACAGGCGGTTGAACAGCTCGTCGACGCGGATGCGGGCCTGCCTGCAGAACGCGTCGGCGAGCAGGTAGGCCTCGCGGCCGTGGTCGCCCTGGCGGCGCAGCAGTTCGGCGCGCACACAGGCCGCGCTCATCGCGAACAGCTCGGCGCCGATGTCCACGACGCGGCCCAGGAAGCCCTGCTTGGTCTCCATCCTGCCCTGCCAGCGGGACATGGCGTAGAAGGTGGACCGGGCCAGCTTGCGGGCGTGCCGCTCCACGTAGCGCAGGTGCGGGGCGAGGTCCACGCCGTGCTTGAAGTCGCCGTACGACGTGGGGAGCTGGCCCGGTCCCGCGACCAGCTTCGGCAGCCACTTGGCGTAGAAGACACCCGCGTTCGCGCCCGCCCTCGCCTTGTCCTGGAGGGACTTGTCGGGGTCGATGAGGTCGCCGGCGACCGAGAGGTGGGCGTCGACGGCCTCGCGCGCGATCAGCAGGTGCATGATCTCCGTGGAGCCCTCGAAGATGCGGTTGATGCGCAGGTCGCGCAGGAGCTGCTCGGCGGGGACGGCGCGTTCGCCGCGGGCCGCCAGCGACTCCGCGGTCTCGAAGCCGCGGCCGCCGCGGATCTGGACCAGCTCGTCCGCCATCAGGCAGGCCATCTCGGAGCCGTAGAGCTTGGCGAGGGCGGCCTCGATGCGGATGTCGTTGCGGTTCTCGTCGGCCATCTGGGAGGACAGGTCGACGACCGCCTCCAGGGCGAAGGTGGTCGCCGCGATGAAGCTGATCTTGGAGCCGACCGCCTCGTGCAGCGCGACCGGCTTGCCCCACTGCTCCCGGACCGCCGACCACTCGCGGGCGATCTTCAGGCACCACTTGCCGGCGCCCACGCACATCGCGGGGAGCGAGAGCCGCCCGGTGTTGAGCGTGGTGAGGGCGATCTTGAGGCCCGCGCCCTCGGCGCCGATGCGGTTGGCGGCCGGGACCCGGACCTGGTGGAAGCGGGTGACGCCGTTCTCGATGCCGCGCAGGCCCATGAAGGCGTTGCGGTTCTCGACGGTGATGCCCGGCGAGTCCGCCTCGACGACGAAGGCCGTGATGCCGCCCTTGCTGTCCTCGGTCCTGGGCACGCGGGCCATGACCACGAGGAGGTCGGCGACCACGCCGTTGGTGGTCCAGAGCTTCACCCCGTCGAGGACGTAGTCGTCCCCGTCCGGTACGGCGGTGGTGGCCAGGCGCGCCGGGTCCGAGCCGACGTCCGGCTCGGTGAGCAGGAACGCCGAGATGTCGGTGCGGGCGCAGCGCGGGAGGAAGGCGTCCTTCTGCGCCTGGGTGCCGAAGATCTTCAGCGGCTGCGGCACGCCGATCGACTGGTGGGCGGAGAGCAGCGCGCCGACCGCCGGGTTGGCGGAGCCGACCAGGGAGAGGGCCCGGTTGTAGTAGACCTGGGTGAGGCCGAGGCCGCCGTACTTGGTGTCGATCTTCATGCCGAGAGCGCCGATCTCCTTGAGGCCGGAGATCACCTCGTCGGGGATGCGCGCCTCGCGCTCGATGAGCGCCGAGTCGATCTTCGTCTCGCAGAACTCGTGCAGGCGGGCCAGGAACTCCTCGCCACGCTGCACGTCCTCGTCCGCCGGGAGCGGATGCGGGTGGATGAGGTCGAGCCGGAAGCGCCCGAGGAACAGTTCCTTGGCGAAGCTGGGCTTGCGCCAGTCCTGTTCCCGGGCGGCCTCCGCCACCTGGCGGGCCTCCCGCTCGGTGACGGTGGGTTTCTTGGCGGTGGGGGCGGACATTAAGGCTCACCTCGCCACAAAAGGGGTTGTTGAGGACCGTTCGTTACCGACCAGTGCTACTGGATCGTTGGTACCCGAAACGGGCCGCCCCCACCAGTCCTCGCGGTCCGATCGGCTGACGGGCCGGCCGGCGCGATGCGCTTCTCAGCCGATGTCGACGGAGTACGACTTGGTGTCCAGCCGCCCCGAGCCCTTGAAGACCTCGGTGCCGGACTCGATGCCGGAGAGGTACTTGTCGTTGCCGAGCAGTTTGCGGCGGACCAGGGCCTGGGTGAAGTCGTCGATGTTCAGCGTGGCACTGGTGGTGTTGGCGCGGCGGACAAAGGAGTAGACGTTCCAGCCGATGTCGCCCTGGTAGATGTCCCACATCGCGCCGTCGAGGCTGACGCTGCCGTACTTGGTGCCCAGCGGGCCGGCGCCGCCCTGGCGGTTGAGCCAGATCATGATCTCGTCGGTGGGCTGGTCCTGCCAGTCCGCGGTGTTCTTGGCGTGCAGCCACAGGTCGTAGGCCACGTCCAGGGTCCCGGGGCTGGAGCTGAGGGCGAAGTTCCACTTGGTGGTGACCTTCTTGCGGTCGCCGACCCGGATCGGCAGTCCGGTGGAGGCCTTGTCGACCTTCCAGCCCCAGTGCCAGCCGAGGACCGTGCTGGCGTACGACTTGACGTCCGAGTCGGTGCCCTTGCTGTTGTTCGCCCAGGTGTAGGACGTCCCCCAGGAGATGGTCGAGCCCGACTGGGAGTCGTCCCAGACGCACTGGGTGCCGGTGCCCTTGTCCTGACCCCAGAGGTTGTTGTTCAGGTAATACTTGCCGAGCGTGACGGTGTCGAAGGCGGTGCACTTCTTGCTCGACTCGCCGGCCTGCGCCACGGTGACACCCGCGGCGGCGGCGAGCGCGACCGAGGCGGCCAGCAGCGTCTTCGCCGTCTTGGACAGGCGCGGTCTGCGGTGTTGCATCAAGGGGTCCTTCCGGGGGACGGTTCGCGGTACGACCCGTCGGACGGCCGTACGACCTCCTTGTGGCCGCCGCCCCCCGGAATGGTTGCCGAGGCTGTCTCATCAATTCGCTGTCGAAGCGCTTCGACAGACTATGGACACCCACCCGCACTGAAGCTACTGTCGAACCACCCTCACTCGCCCTTGTCAGCAACGCGCACTGTCGAAGCGCTTCACAAAGCTTGGAGAGCTGGATGGTCACCCTCGCCGAGGTCGCCCAGCACGCCGGAGTCTCGGCGAGCACGGTGAGCTATGTCCTCAGCGGCAAGCGGTCCATCTCCACCACCACCCGGCAGCGGGTCGAGCAGAGCATCCGGGAGCTGGGCTACCACCCGAACGCGGGCGCCCGCGCCCTGGCCAGCAGCCGGTCGAACATCATCGCGCTGATGATCCCGCTGCGTACGGACATGTACGTGCCGGTGATGATGGAGATCGCGATCGCGGTGGCCACCACGGCCCGCCTGCACGGCTACGACGTCCTGCTGCTCACCGGCGAGGAGGGCCCGGACGCGGTACGCCGGGTCACCGGCAGCGGGCTCGCCGACGCCATGATCCTGATGGACGTGGAGCTGGAGGACGAGCGGCTGCCGCTGCTCCGGCAGACCGACCAGCCCTCCGTGCTCATCGGCCTGCCCGCCTCCACCTCCGGTCTCACCTGCGTCGATCTCGACTTCGGGGCGACCGGCGCACTGTGTGTGGAGCACCTCGCGAAGCTCGGTCACCGTGACATCGCTGTCGTCGGCGAGGCCCCGGCCGTCTACGAGCGGCACACCGGCTTCGCCGAGCGCACCCTGGGCGGACTCCGGTCCCGCGCACGGGAGTTGGGCCTTCGGGTGCTGCACCGGCCGTGCGAGGGCGGGTACGACGCGATGGCCGTCACGCTGGCCCGGATCTTCGACGAACGCCCCGGCACCACGGGCTTCGTCGTCCAGAACGAATCCGCGGTGGAGCCGCTGCTCGCGCTGCTGCGCCAGCAGGGCCGGGCCGTGCCGGAGGACGTGTCCGTGGTCGCGATCTGCCCGGACCAGGTCGCCGTCCAGGCCTCGGTGCGGCTGACCTCGGTCGCCATCCCCGCCCAGGAGATGGGCCGGTACGCCGTGGAACACCTGGTCGCCAAGCTGGACGGCCGGGGCAGCGACGAAGTCGTGCTGATCGCACCCGAGCTGACGGTACGGGCGAGCACGGGACCGGCGCCGGCCGGGTCCTGACCCCTTTGCAGTGCCCCGCCGTTCCGGGGCACCCCCTGTCTGCACTCCTTCAGGAGCACGTGACATGAATCAGTCTGCCCAAATCCAGACCGCGGACGACCGGCCCAAGGTCAGCCTCGCGCAGTCCTCCCCCACCGTCGGCACCTTCCGTGAGCGGGACGGTGCCCTGGAGTGGAGCGGCCGTCAGGAGACGCTGCGGATCGAGCCGTGGGGGCCGGACGCGGTCCGGGTGCGCGCCCGGCTCGGCGGGCCGGTCCTCGAAGGCCTGCCGGGGGCCCTGCTCGACGAGCCTCCCGCCACCGGGTCGACCGTCAAGATCGGTGACAGCGAAGGGCAGTTGACGGTCGGTGGGCTGACCGTCGAGGTGTCCGCCGAGGGCCTGGTCCGGTTCCTGCGCACCGACGACCGCTCGGAGGTGCTGGCCGAGGAGCGCGCCCACTTCTGGTGGCCGGGCTCGCGCCTCTACACCGCGGTCGGCAACGGCCACCACCGCCTGGAGCAGCGGTTCGCCGCCTACGAGGGCGAGAAGCTGTTCGGCCTGGGCCAGCACCAGCACGGGCGCCTGGACCAGAAGGGCCTGGTCCTGGACCTGGTCCAGCGCAACGCCGAGGTCTCGGTCCCGGTCCTGGTCTCCAGCCGCGGTTACACCCTGCTCTGGAACAACCCGGCGATCGGCCGTGTCGAACTGGCCGGCAACGGCACCCGCTGGGTGGCCGACTCGGCCCGCCAGCTCGACTACTGGATCACCGTCGGCACCCCGGCCGACGGGCAGCGCAACTACAGTGCGGTGAGCGGCCGTTCGCCGATGCTGCCGGAGTGGGCGGCGGGATTCTGGCAGTGCAAGCTGCGCTACCGCACCCAGGACGAACTCCTCGCCGTGGCCCGGGAGTACAAGCGACGCGGCCTGCCCCTCTCGGCGATCGTCTGCGACTTCTTCCACTGGACCCACCTGGGCGACTGGAAGTTCGACCCGCAGGAGTGGCCGGACCCGGCGGCGATGGTCCGCGAACTGGACGAGCTGGGCGTCAAGCTGGTGGTGAGCGTCTGGCCGTCAGTGTCCCCGCTGAGCGAGAACCACCCGGTGATGGAGCAGCGCGGCTACTTCATCGGCACCCAGTACGGCCCGACGGCACACGCCGACTGGCCGGACAAGGGGGTGGCGTCGACCGTCCAGGTGGCGTTCTACGACGCCACCAATCCGGACGCCCGGGAGTTCGTGTGGTCGAAGGTCAAGGAGAACTACCTGGACCCGTACGGCATCACGGCCTTCTGGCTGGACGCCTGCGAGCCCGAGCTGAAGCCCGGCTTCCAGGAGAACCTGCGCTACTGGACGGGCCCGGGCCTGGAGGTCGGCAACAGCTATCCCGCCGAGAACGCCCGGACCTTCTACGAGGGCCTGCGGGCCCGGGGCGAGGAGGTCGTCACCCTCAACCGTTCTGCGTGGGCGGGCAGTCAGCGCTACGGCGCCGCGCTGTGGTCCGGCGACATCGGCACCGACTTCACGGCCCTGCGCCACCAGATCGCGGCAGGCCTCAACACGGCACTGTCCGGCATCCCCTGGTGGAACACCGACATCGGCGGCTTCCACGGCGGCGACCCGGACGACCCGGCCTACCGCGAGGTGATGGTCCGCTGGTTCCAGTTCGGCGCGCTCTCCCCGCTGATGCGCCTGCACGGCTTCCGTGACCCGGGCATGCCGCTGGGCCCCGACATGACCGGCGGCCCGAACGAGGTGTGGTCGTACGGCGACGAGGCCGGCGCGATCCTGGAGAAGTACCTGCGGCTGCGCGAGCGCCTGAAGCCGTACGTCCTCCAGGTCATGTGGGAGGCCCACGAGCAGGGCCTCCCGGTGCTGCGGCCGCTGTTCCTGGAGTTCCCCGAGGACCAGGCGTCCTGGGCGGTCGACGACGCGTACCTCTTCGGCCGGGACCTCCTGGTGGCGCCGGTGCTGACGGCGGGTGCCACGGCCCGGACGGCGTATCTGCCGGCGGGCGCCCGGTGGACGGACGCGTGGACGGGCGAGTCGTACGAGGGCGGTGCGGCGGTGACCGTGGACGCGCCGCTGGACCGCATCCCGCTGTTCCTGCGGGACGGGGCGGAACTACCGGTCACGGAGTAGTCCGGCCGGATTACGACGCCTCTCGTTACCTGCCGGTAAATGTCTCAACTCGGCGGTGTGGTCGGGCAGTTGGAGGGGGTAGTCAGTATCCCCTCCGCTGTCCCCCCACGAAGGGTTCCGCTGCCGTGCCCTCAGGTCCGTTCCCCCTCACGCTCGCCAACCTGCTCCTCAGACCCGACTTCCGCGCCCGCCGCACGCCGGACCGGGCCTTCGACCGGCTGCTCGACGCGGCCGGGACCGCGGAGGACGACGAGCGGTTCACCGACGGCTTCCGTCATCTGCTGCGATGTTGGGCGGGAGCCGAACATCTCACCCCGGTCGGCTGGCTGTCCGCGCGCGGACACGTCGGCCGGCATCTCGCCAACCGGGCCCGGATCCGCCGGCTGCTCGCCGAACACCCCGAGATCGAGCGGGAGCCGGTCGAGCGACCGGTGTTCGTGGTGGGCCTGCCGCGCACCGCCACCACGCTCACCCACGGCATCCTCTCCCTCTCCGCGGACCACCGCTGCCCGCTGCTCTGGGAGTTGCTCACCCCCGACCTGGAACTCCCGCCGGAGGAGCGGGAGAAGGCGATCACGACCGCCCGTCGCCTGGTCGGCGGCATCAACCTCTTCTCCCCGCGCTTCCGGCACATCCACAACCTGCGGCCCGAGGGCCCGGAGGAGTGCACCTTCGCACTGCCGCACACGGTGATGCCGCTGTCCCAGGCGGTGATCCCCGAGTACCTGCCCTGGCACGAGACCCATGACTTCGGCGCCGACTACCGCTACCTCAAGCAGATCTACCAGGTGCTCCAGTACGGCCGCCCGCGCCGCCGCTGGGTGCTGAAGTCACCGCTGCACCTGGAGAACCTGGACGCGCTGCGCGCGGTCTTCCCGGACGCCGTGATCGTGTGGACACACCGCGATCCGGCCACCGCCGTGGCCTCGTTCTGCAGCCTGGTCGAGCACGGCATGGCGGTGAACACCCGCCCCCTGGACCTGGGTTGGATCGGCGCCACCTGGCTGGAGCTGCTGGCCCGCTCCGCCGCCCGCGGCCTCGCGTCCCGTGCCGGCATCCCCCGCGAGTCCCTCGTCGACGTGCCGTACTCCTGGCTGGGCGCCGACCCGGCCGCGGGCGCCCCGAAGCTCTACGCGGCCGTCGGCGCACGCTGGACCGAGGCCGACGCGGCCCGTCTCCCGGCGGTCGCCGCGCGTCCCAAGGGGACGCGTGTGCACAGCTACGACCTGGCCCGCTACGGCCTGACCCGCGCGGACGTCGACGCGGCCTTCGCGGACTACAACGCGCTGCGCGCCGAGGTCGACCGGGCGTGACGGCGCACGGGGCGGCCCCGCTTGTGGCGGAGCCGCCCCGATGACTCAACTGCTGCTGACACTCTCGCTGTTGACGGTGAAGTCCAGCCCGCCGGACGAGGACGTGATCTCGAAGCCGAACTGCAAGTCCCCGACGGTGACGTTGCCGAACCAGCCCTTGGTGTCCTTGATCCACTTCAGGATCGGCAGGATGTCGATCGTGCCGGAGGTGGAGTTGGAACTGCGGACGAACGAATAGACGTTGTTCGAGCCGTTGTTGCCCTTGTAGACGGTCCAGGTGTTGCTGCCCAGCGTGAGACTGCCCTGCGAGGTGCCGAGCGGCCCGACGGCACCGGTCTTGTTGACCCAGAGCATGATCTCGTTGGCGTATCCGGTGTCCCAGATGTCGTACGACGTGTTGTAGGCGCCGGACGACGGCACGGTCACGTTGTAGCTGCTGGTGAGTGACCCGAGCGAGGTGATCGTCTTGTTGATCACCTTCTTGGAGTTGGGGTACGACTTGATGCCGCCGGTGTTGGGGTGGTTGGCGTTGACGCCCCAGTTGGTGCCGGAGTTGGCCCAGATGCACTGGGTGCCGGCGCCGGAGCCCCAGATGTTGTTGTAGAGGGTGTAGCCGTTCAGCGTGGTGTTGCCCCACTGGTCGCAGGAGCTCCAGACGGCGGCCGAGGCGGGGGCCGCGGCCAGGCCGACGGTGGCGCCGAGCGCGAGCGCGGGGGCGATCAGGGCGGTTGCGACCCTGCTGAGCGTGCGTGTTGCCATGGTGTCCCTTCCATGGGTGGGGGGAGGTGCGGTGGCTACCACGTCCCCAGGGTGAGGACGTGGTCTTCTCCGGCGACGAGGTCGAGCGGCCGACTGCCGGAGGAAGTCCACAGGTCGATGCGGAGCGACCGGTGCGGTGTGAGGACGGCTCGCGCGCCGTCGGGGGTCCAGGAGAGGTCGAGTCCGGCGCCGAAGCGGGTGCGGATGCCGTGGAGCCGGCCTGTTCTCAGGGCGGCCGGCGGCGCCGGAAGCAGGACCAGGCGGTCCGGGGTCGACTGGACGAGGGCTTCGATGAGCACGGCGGGCAGCGCGTGTGCGGCGTCGGCGTTGTAGACGTCGCGGTCCGGGTAGTGGGCGCTCATCAGGGAGGCGTGGAAGAAGTCGCCGTCCAGGACCTGGGCGAGGGCGGCGGCGACCCGTGCGCCGTCGCGCAGGCGGGCCGCGACGAGCGCGTGGTGGAGGTGGCCGTGGGCCGAGTCGTTCTCGGCGCCGCGCAGTTCGAGCGCGCGGTGGGCGGCGGCCGCGAGCTCCGGGGTGTCGTACGGGCTGATCTCTTCGAGCGGCCAGACGCCGTAGAGATGGCTGAGGTGCCGGTGGTCGTAGGTGTCGTCCAGGCCGGGCCAGGCCCACTCGGCGAGCGCGCCGTCGGCGTTGGTCCGGTGCGGGGGCAGCCGGTCGGCGAGGGCGCGCCAGCGGTCGGCGTCCGGGCCCGGGCGGTAGTCGGCCGCGGTGCGCAGGGCGTGCCGGGCGGCGGAGAGGTCCATCGCCGCGTTGACCGCGCCCCAGCCGGCGTTCGCGGGCCGGTTCTCGGGCGAGTAGGAGGGAACGATCACGAGGTGGCCGTCGGCGTCGGTGCGGGTGAGGAAGTCCTCGTAGAACCGGGCGACTTCGGCCAGCGCCGCCGCCGTACGGGGATCGCGCTCGCCGCGGATCTCGTCGTGGTCGACGAGCGGCTTGAGCAGCCAGTCGGCGCCGGCCGTCCACAGGTGCAGGGGGTATTCCCGGCTGAAGTGGTAGGCCAGCCCGGACTCGCCGTCGCTGTGCGCGGGCGCGACCGCGCCCCGGGCGCCGAACACCGCGCGGGCGTTCTCCCGCCAGTCGCCGAGCTGGCGCTCGATCAGTGCGGCGCAGGCCCGGGTGACTTCGGGAAGGGCGGCGGCCGCGGCCGAGGCAGTCTGGAGGTTGACGTTGGCGTCGTTGGTGAAGGCGCCGGACCAGGCGGTGTCCCAGTCGCCGGTCCACAGTCCGGTCAGGCGGGGCGGGTTGAGGCCGGAGGCGGAGAGCAGGTGGTAGCGGCCGGCGGCGAAGAGCCTTTCCAGGAGCGCTGCTTCGGCGGGCTTTTCGAGCAGCCGGGAGCCGGGGAGGGCGCGTTCGGCCGGGTCGGCGGCCAGGTCGAGGGTGACGCGGGTGTAGGCGGTGCGGTGCGGGCCGAGGTGGCGGGCGAGCAGTGCGTCGTACGACGGCCGGCCGGCGAGCAGGTCGCCCAGTTCGCGCGCCTCGGCGGTCACGTCGATCTCGCCGGTGTGGCGTCGGACGCGGGTGAGGAGGAGGACGGACTCGGCGCCGGTGACGCGGACGCCCGGCGGGGCGAGTTCGGTGGTGCCGCCGGTGACGGCGACGAGGGTGACGCCGGTGTAGGCGCGGTCGCTGCCGGGGTAGCGGGCGCGGAGGCTGAGCAGGGCGCCCTCGGGGGTGCGCAGCGCGCCGTGGCCGACGCCCAGGCCGGACGGGGCGCCGGGGAGCTGGTGGTCGAGGGCGATGCCGAGGTCGGCGGTTCCGGTGATCTGCTGCACGATCACGTCGTCCGCGCGGGAGACGAAGACCCTGCTGGTCCGGTCGGCGGTGGTGGCGGTGACCTCGCCGGTGGTGAAGTCGACGGCGCGGCGGTAGCCGTCGGGGCGGCCGTGCGGCCTGCGCAGCCGGATCTGGAAGGCGGGGTGGAAGGGCTGGACCCACTGGAGCGGGCGGCCGTCGGTGAGGCTCTCGGCGGCGCCGGACTCCCCGGCGAGCAACCTGTCCTGCACGCCCGCGAGTTCGGCCGCCAGGTGCGGCGGGCGGGCGTGTTCGCCGCCGTTCGGGCGGACGAGGGTGTGATGGGTGACGATGACACGGTCGTCGTTCGGGTCACCGAACACGAGGGCGCCGTGATGGCCGTTGCCGCTCAGGAAGGCGTCCTCCCAGCGGGCGGCCGGGGCGGGCTCCCAGGTGCCGTGGACGGGGCCGGTGGCTGCGTCGGTGGCGGTCATGGCTTGAGCACCGCCGCTCCGTAGCGGCCGAGGACGGCCTCGTCCGTGACGGTCGTACCGGTCAGCAGGTCTCTCTGTGTTCCCATGAAGGGGATCTTCACCTCTTCACGGCCGTGGTTGAACAGGAACAGCAACTCGCCCCGGCGGACCGCCTCGACGCCCGCGGGCAGTCCGTCGAGCACCGGGCGTACCCCCGCGTCCGCCGCGATCCGGCCGAGCAGCTTTCGCAGCGCCTCCGGCTCCGGGAGCGTGGAGAGGTACCAGGCCCGTCCGGTGCGCAGGACGGCCGGCAGGCCGTCGAGTTCCCCGCCCTTGTACGGCACGGTCTCCGTGACGCCGGGCGCGGCCTCGATCTCCTCCGACCACAGGGTCCCCCGGAAGCCCTCGCATGCGGCGCTCTCCCCCGCGTCCAGCGGCCACCACTCGTGCAGGGTGCGGATGCCGAACAGCTCGCGCAGCCGTGCGTCCATGCCGCCGGGGCGGATCCGGTCGTCCTCGTCGGCGATGCCGGTCAGGAAGCCGCTGACCAGGGTGCCGCCGCCGCGGACGTAGCCGAGCAGGTTGCCGATCGCGGTGTCGGTGAGGAGGTAGAGCTGCGGGACGACCACCAACTTGTAGGAGAACAGGTCGTGTTCGGGGTGGGCGAAGTCGGTGGTGAGGTTCGACTCCCACAGGGCCCGGTGCCAGGCGTGCAGGACGTCGGGGAGGTCCACCTCGGTGGAGAGCCGGCCTTCGTGGGCGCCGGCCCACCAGGAGTGCCAGTCGTGGAGGATCGCGATGTCCGCGCCGACGTGACGATCGGTCACCTCGTCGCCGATGCGGGCGAGTTCGGAGCCGAGCTGCTTGACCTCCTGGTATGTACGGCCCTCCTCCCCCGCGTGGCTGACCATCCCGGAGTGGAACTTCTCCGCGCCCTGCCTCGACTGCCGCCACTGGAAGTAGCAGACGGCGTCCGCGCCCCGGGCCACGGCCTGGAGGGACCACTGGCGGTTCAGGCCGCGGGGCTTGGGGTGGTTCACCCCGCGCCAGTTGACCGGCCCGGCGGCCTGCTCCATGAGCATCCAGGGGCCGCGCGCCTGGGAGCGGGTGAGGTCGTGGACGAGCGCGGCGTGCTGGGCGCCCAGCGGATCCCGCGGGTCGGGGTAGAGGTCGACGGAGACGACGTCCTCCTCGGCCGCCCAGCGCCAGGCGTCCTGGCCGATCCAGAGCGGCATGAAGTTCGTGGTCACCGGGATGTGCGGGGTGTGCCGGGCGACGATGTCCCGTTCGGCCGCGTAGCACTCCAGGAGCATGTCGGAGGTGAAGCGGCGGAAGTCCAGCACCTGGGTGGGGTTCTTCATGTAGTGGGCGTGACGCGGCGGCAGGATGCCGTCCCAGGTGTCGTAGCCCTGGCTCCAGAAGGCCGTGCCCCAGGCGGAGTTGAGGGCGTCGAGGGTGCCGTAGCGCTTCCGCAGCCAGCGGCGGAAGGCGGCGGCGGCCTCGTCGCCGTAGTCGAAGGTGCAGTACTCGTTGTTGATGTGCCACAGGGTGAGGGCGGGGTGGCCGGCGTAGCGGGCGGCGAGGTCCTCGGTGATGGCGGCGGCGTACCGGCGGTAGGTGGCGCTGGAGTGCGAGAAGTGCTGGCGGCCGCCCCACCACTCGGTGCGCCCTTCGGCGTCCCGGGGCAGGGTGTCCGGGTGCAGCCGCCCGAGCCACGGCGGCGGTGACGCGGTGGGGGTGGCGAGCACGACGCCGATGCCGTGGTCGTGCATCAGGTCCATGAGCCGGTCCAGCCAGCCGAAGTCCCGCTCCCCCGGCTTCGGTTCGAGCCTCGCCCAGGAGAAGACGCCCATGGTCACGGAGTTGACACCGGCGGCCCTCATCAGCCGGACGTCCTCCTGCCAGGTCTCCTCGGGCCACTGCTCGGGGTTGTAGTCGCCGCCGAAGAGAATTCGCCCGCGGGTGGCGTCGGAGAGGCTCGGCGGCTTTCGTCCGGCGGTCATCGGACGGGGTCCCCGTACTGGATGCCGCGCCCGTTGGTGGCCAGGTAGACCCGGCCGTACACGCGCGGGTCGCCGGTGACGGCCTGTCCGATCCAGCCCCACTGGTGCCGGTCGTCGTTGATGCGGACCCAGGTGCCGGCCTCGTCGTCGGAGCGGTATACGGCGGTGATGGACTCGGTGGAGCCGACTAGGTAGATCGCCGGGTAGCCGGCGCCGTCGGCAGCCTTGCCGAAGCCGAGGGTGTAGGCGGCCCAGCAGCTGGCGACCTTGGTGAAGCTCACGCCCCCGTCGGTGGACCGGTACAACCCGTTCCACTTGACGCTCAGCCACAGGTCACCCGACCGGTGCGGGGCCGCGACCAGCTGGAACTGGTTGTCTCCCGCAGGCAGCCCGGTCGCACGCGCCGTGAACGCCCGGCCACTGTCAGTGCTGGCTTGTAGCGTTCCTGTATCGGTGTCGTACGCGTAGAAGAGCGTCGGGTCGGCCGGGTCGGCGACCGGCGTGGCGCCCTTCGGGAAGGAGGAGATCTCGGTCCAGGTGGCGCCGTTGTCGTCCGACCGGTGGGCGGGGTACTTGGTCCCGTCCCAGTGCACGAAGGACCACAGCAGCACGCTGCCGTCGGCGTTGGCGGCGATCGGCCCCGGTGCGTCGTGGGCGAGGGAGGGCTGGGCGGCGAAGGGCGCCCAGGTCCGGCCCCCGTCGTCCGAGAAGGCGCCGTTGCCGTTGTCGCCCCAGCCGGTGCGGACCACGTACGCCGGCCTGCCCGCGGCCTGCGCGAGCCCCGTCGCCGACCCGAACACGGGGTTCGTGGCCATACCGCGGGACGGAGACGCCGTGAGCCGCTCGTGGTACAGAACGCCGATGTCCCCCGAGCCGCTCAGCAGGTGTGCCTCCCCGACCGGGGGCGACACCAGCTGCAGTACGGACGTCTCCTCCAGGCCGCGGATCCGCGGGGCCCAGTGGACGAGGTCGCGGGTGCCGTAGAGGGTGGCGCCGGTGCCGTAGACGATGTGCTTCGAGTCGTACGGATCCACGGCCACGGCCTGGATCCACCACCCGAACTTGGGCTGGTCGCCGCCCCACTTCAGGAAAGGAGTCTCCGACACGTCGAAGACCGCGGAGTCCTTGAGGGACGTCCAGGTGCGGCCGCCGTCGGTGGTCCGGTAGAGGGTGTCCACGGCCGTCCACCGGTTGTTCGTCGAGACGACGACGGTGCCGGGCCGGCGGGCGTCGACGGCGACCCCGCCGTAGCCGAAGGTGTCGCTGCCGCCGGGCGTGGCCGGGGTGACGTCCGTCCACTGCCCGGTGGCCACGGCGAGCTTGTGCACGCTGCCGTCCGACTGGCCGTTGGGGCCGGGGGCGTCGGCGTACGTCACGTACAGCTCGCGGGCGTGGCGGTCGTAGGCGGCGCGGACCGGGACCTTGGCGAAGGTGCCGGTGGGCCGGCCGGGGACGGCCTCCCAGGTGGTCCCGTCGGTGGTGCGGTACAGGTTGACGGCACTCGCGCCGCCGTCCCCGTCCGCCCAGCCGGCGTAGACGGCACGGCCGACGGCGACGAGAAGGCTGACGCCCTGGCCGGAGGCGGACGGGGTGGCCGGGAAGCCGTCGGCCGCCGCCCAGGTGGCACCTCTGTCCGTCGACTTGAGCAGCCCGTCGTGTCTGGTCCCCAGCCAGAGGGTGTCGCTGTCCCGCGGGTCGACGAGGAGGCGCTCGCCCATGCCCCGGCCGTCCTCGTTGGCGCCGAGTTTCACGGTGAGGTCGGTACGGGTCCAGGTGGCGCCGCGGTCGTCCGAGCGCAGGACCGCGCCGTTGCCGGCCCAGGACTGGGCGTAGGTGCCGAGGGCGAGGTAGAGCCGGTCGGGGTGGGCGGGGTCGACGGCGAGGGCCTCGACACCGAGGAGGTTCCAGTCGTCCCAGCCGAGGTGGTCGGTGAGGGGGGTCCAGCGGGCGGTGCGGGCGTCCCAGCGGTAGGCGCCGCCGATGTCGGTGCGGGCGTAGGCGAGGCCGGGGGTGGTGGGGTGGAAGAGGACGCCGGTGACGAATCCGGTGCCGCCGATCACTGCGTTGCGCCAGCGGTACGCCTGCGGCCGGGGCTCGGCCGCATGGGCGGTGGGCATCGGGAGGGCGGTGAGGGCGGCGGTCGCTGCGGTGCCGGCGAGGACGGTTCTGCGGCTCAGGGTGGGCATGGGGAACCTTCGGTGGGTTTGGTGTGTGGGCCGGGGGTGGGGCTGGGCGGGGGGGGACGCTTACCGGCGCTGGCAGGGTGCCGCTGCGCCCACCCGTGCCGCCCCAGCGGCACGACTGCCCGCAGCTATGCAGCCGACGCGACTACAGCGCCCCGTAAGGGGCGCGGGGAACTGCGCGACCGGCCACGAACCACCCGCAGTCGCCGACGCTCCCCCGCCACCCCCTCCAGAAGGCGACGTCGGCTATCCCTTCACCGCCCCGGTCAACATGCCCTTCTTGAAGTGCTTCTGGACGAAGGGGGACAGGACCGCCACCGGCAGCAGTGCCATCACCATCACCGCCATCTGCACGGCGAGCCCGGACAGTTCGCCCGTCTTGATGGACTGCGCCAGTCCCACCGGGGCCTGCTGTTTCTGGACCAGCTGGATCATGACGTTCTGCAGCGGCATCTTGTCCTGGTCGTTGAGGTACAGGGACGCGTTGAACCACGCGCTCCAGTACCCGACCGCGTAGAAGAGGGTGATGACCGCGAGGACCGCCCGGGACAGCGGCATGACGATCTGCCAAAGGATCCGGAAGTCGCCGGCGCCGTCGATGCGCGCGCTGTCGGTCAGTTCCGGCGAGATGCCCATGAAGAACCCGCGCAGGACGAGGATGTTGAAGACGCTCACCGCGCTCGGGAGGATCAGGGCGAGATAGCTGTCGGTCAGGCCCAGGGACTGGACCAGCAGGTAGGTCGGGATCAGGCCGGCGCTGAAGAACATCGTCGCCATCAGCAGCATCAGGAACCAGCGGTGGCCGAGCGACCCGATGCGTGAGAGGCCGTAGGCGCACAGGACGGACACGGTCATCGAGAACACCGTGCCGACGAGGGTGATCAGGACGCTGATGACGGTGGCCCGGGTGACCTGGCCGCCGCTGAGGAGTTCCCGGTAGGCGACGAAGGTGATGCCCTTGGGGATCATCACCAGTCCGCCGGCCTCGTCGATGGTCTTGCGGGAGGACAGGCTGGTGACGACCACGATCCAGAGCGGGAAGAGGACGCCGAGGCAGGCCAGGGTCAGGACCAGGCCCTTGCCGGCGACGCCGGCCGCGCTCGGTTCCTCCTCCCACACCGGGCGGGGCGGCGCGGCCCACCGGGACGGCGGCCGCTCCCGCGTGGGCGGTTCGTCGATGACGGCGGTCATTTCTTGTACACCCCCTGCTCGCCCATGAGATGGGCCACCTTGTTCGCGGCGAGGACCAGGCCGAGGCTGACCACGCCCTTGATGAGGCCTGCGGCGGCCGCGTAGCCGAAGTCCTGGTTTCGGACGCCGTTCCACCAGACGAAGGTGTCGAGGACCTCCGAGGCTCCCGGTCCTACGGCGTCGCGTTGGAGGAGGATCTGTTCGAAGCCGACGGTCAGGGCATCGCCGACGCGCAGCACCAGCAGCAGGGCGATCACCGGGCGCAGGGCCGGCAGCGTGACGTGCCAGATGCGGCGCCAGCGGCCCGCGCCGTCCATCGCCGCGGCCTCGTAGAGGTCCGGGTTCACGGACGCCAGCGCCGCCAGGAAGACGATGATCCCCCAGCCCGCGTCCTTCCAGACGCCCTCCGCCGTGACCAGGAACTTGAAGGTCGACGGGTCGGTCATGATGTCGAGACCGTCGTAGCCGTGCTGCCGCAGCAGCTGTGACAACAGGCCCGCCCCGCCGAAGATCTGCTGGAAGACGGAGATGACCAGCACCCAGGAGAAGAAGTGCGGGAGGTACAGGACCGCTTGGGCGATCGCCCGCACCCGGGGCCGGAGCACGCTGTTGATGAGCAGCGCGAGGCCGATCGGGATCGGGAAGAAGAGAACGAGCTGGAGGAAGAACAGCACCAGGGTGTTCTTCACCGCGTTCCAGAAGGCGGAGTCGGCGAAGATCTGCTGGAAGTTCTCGATGCCCACCCATGCGCTGTGCAGCATGGAGACGATGCCGTTGTCGCTGACGTACGGGTCGTAGTCCTGGAAGGCGACGATGTTGCCGAGGATCGGCAGGTAGTTGAAGACCAGGAGCAGCAGGACCGCCGGCAGGGTCATCAGGATCAGGGTGCGGTCGCGTCTGAATCTGACGCGCAGGCTCAGCTTCCCGGTCTTCGTCTTCTTCCCGGTTCCGGTGGCGTCGCCGGACTCCACCGGGGTCCTCCCCGTACCGTCGTCGTCTGCCTCGGCCCTGCTGCGAGGCACCGTGCTGTGGGACACGGCCGTTCTCCTTGCCTCAGTGCCCGGTCAGCTCGCCGAACCGTTGTCGTCGAGCAGCTTCTGGTACCAGTCGCGCAGCTTGTCGCCGCCCTTGCTCTTCCAGTCGGAGACGGCCTGCTGCATGTCGCTGATCTTCTTGCGGCCGCGGGTGATGTCGTCTTCGAGCGTCTCGAAGTTGTCCATGAGGTTGGTGTAGCGGGACGGCTCGGTGATCATCTGGCCGAAGAAGCTGGACTTCCTGGTGAAGGAGCCCATCCGCTGCTGCCACTCGACCTGCGCCTTGGCGACGTCGGGGAAGTCGGGGTGGGCGATGGTGGCGGCGGGGCTGGCGACCATGACGTAGGCGTTGATGACCTCGTTGTTGCCCCGGGTGGTCTTGGTGGGCACGCCGTTCTTGACGGTGTAGTGGGTGCCCTCGACGCCGTAGTTGGTGGCCATGTACTCCTTGGTGCCGTACGGCGCGGCGGTGGTGTTGGCGACGGCCAGCACGTCGTGGATGACGGACGCCGAGGCCTTCTTGTTGACGAAGGCGAAGATGCCGGCCGGCTGTTCGGCCCAGACCTGCGGGTCTCCGCCGTCGTGTCCGTAGACGTCCATGCCCCAGATCTTGAAGTCCGGGTTCTGGGTGGCCTGTTCGGCGGTGCGGCTCCACCACTGGCTGATGTCCTGGGCGTAGATGAGGAACTCGCCGGCCGCGAACTTGGGTCCGGGGTCGGGGGCGTTCTTGCCCAGCTTGGCGTCGGGGTGCACGACCCCGGCGGCGAAGAGCTTGCGGGTCCACTCCAGCGCTTCGAGGTACTCGTCGGTCTCGATGCGGTTGATCAGCTTGCCGTCGACGAGGTTCCAGCCGAGCGGCTTCTCGCTGCCGGACAGGACGCTGAACATCTGCCAGGCGGTCCACTTCATGTCCATGCAGGCCCAGCGTTTGGCCTTGGCGTTGGTGATCTCCTTGGCGAGGGAGAGGAACTCGTCCGCCGAGCGCGGGACCTCGTAGCCCTCCTTGTCGAAGATGTCCTTGCGGTAGAGGGGCACGATGTTGGTCACGTACGAGGACGGCATCGGCAGTCCGCGCAGCTTGCCGCCGAAGATGCAGCGCCGCCAGGCGTCGGTCGGGATGGCTGCGAGGTTCGGGTAGTCCTTGACCTTGTCGCCCGACAGGTACGGGCCGAGGTCGGCGAACTTGCTGATGATGGCGGTGGGTATCTTCCCGCCCATGTTCCAGTTCGGGATGACCACGACGTCCGGTACGTCGCTGGAGGCGAGGACCGCGCCCAGCTTCTGGTCGTAGGTGTTGCCGTCCTGGTTCTGCCACTCGACGTCGACGCCGATCATGTCGTTCATCGCGTTGTAGTAGGGGTTGTCCTGCTTGGGCGGAGAGCCCCAGAACGGCGCCATGACGGTGACCTTGCCGCCCTTGCCGAGCTTCTTCGGGACCGAGGTCTTCAGGGTCGCCAGGTCGAGCTTGCTGGTGAAGCCGATCGACGAGCCGTTCTTCGACGGGATGTCCGGGGTCACCACGTTGTTGGCGACGTACGACGGCAGCAGCTTCTTCGCGTCCTTGCCCGAGGAGGAGCCCCCTCCCGAACCGCTGTCCGACGCCCCGCAGGCGGCGAGCAGCGGCATGCCGCCCGCCACCGCTGCGGTGGCGACTGCCGTGGAGGCGAGGAAACTTCTCCGGCTCGGCCCGGAGGGGGCGGAAGCGGCGTTCGGCGTCATTGCGTCAACCCTTCATGGCGCACCAGGACACCCGGCGGTGGCCGTCGGCTGCGGTGTCTTGAGTGGAACTGGCTGAGCTGAAGCGATCCTCCGACCCATGTCATGCGTCCCTGGCAGGAACCGGCTGACCGGCTGATCGACTGACCGGCCATTTGACTAGTCGAAGCGCTTCGATGTTGCTGCGAGGTTAAGTGAACACCCGGGGGTACACAAGGGTCGCTCCCAAGATTCCTCCGAGGTATGGGGGGTGACCTCTTCGTATGCGCCACTTGAAATATCGATGAGCCTCTCTTGACACCCACCCCCGCGTCGAATGAGCATCGAAGCGCTTCGAAAGGGCCTCGCCGCTCCATCGCAAGGGGAACCGTACGTGACCGCAAAAACGCCGCCCGCGCCGCCTTTCCGCGATCCGCACCTGCCGCTCGCGAAGCGCATCGACGATCTGCTGGCGCGGCTCACCCTGGACGAGAAGGTCTCCTTCCTGCACCAGTTCGCGCCCGCCGTCGAGCGCCTGGGCATCGCCGCCTTCCGCACCGGTCAGGAGGCCCTGCACGGGGTGGCCTGGATGGGCCCGGCGACGGTGTTCCCGCAGGCGGTGGGGCTCGGCGCGACCTGGAACACCGATCTCGTACGACGGGTCGGGGAGGCCGTGTCCAAGGAGGTCCGGGCAATGCGCGCCCGTGACGACCGGGTCGGCCTCAACGTCTGGGCCCCGACGGTGAACCTGCTGCGCCACCCGCTCTGGGGCCGCAACGAGGAGGGCTACTCCGAGGACCCGAAGCTCACCTCCGCCATCGCCACCGCCTACACCCGCGGTCTGCGCGGCGACCACCCGGTGTACTGGCGCACGGCCCCCGTCCTGAAGCACTGGCTGGCCCACAACAACGAGACGGACCGGGCGACCTCCTCCTCGTCGGTCCGCCCGCGGGTGCTGCACGAGTACGACCTGCGCGCCTTCCGGGAGACCGTGGAGGCCGGTGCGGTGGCCGGGGTGATGCCCGCGTACAACCTGGTCAACGGCCGCCCCAACCACGTCTCCCCGTACCTGCGCGAACAGCTGCGCACCTGGACCGACGAGGAGCTGCTGGTCTGCTCGGACGCCGGCGCGCCCAGCAACCTGGTCGACCACGAGCACTACTTCGCCACGCACGAGGAGGCCACGGCGGCCGCCCTCCTCGCCGGTGTCGACAGCTTCACCGACCACGGCACGGACGGCTCGATCATCGTCGCCCGGATCCAGGGCGCTCTCGCGCGGGGCCTGCTGACCGAGGCCGACGTCGACACGGCCGTCCGCCGCCAGCTCTCGGTCCGGTTCCGCCTCGGCGAGTTCGACCCGCACGACGGCCCCGACGGCGACCCGTACCCGAGCCCTGACGAGGTCGCCGCGTTCGACACCCCGGCGCACCGCGCCCTCGCCCAGGAGGCGGCCGAGCAGGCGGTCGTCCTGCTCAAGAACGACGGCGACCTGCTGCCGCTCGCGCCCGACGCCCGGATCGCCGTGGTCGGTCTGCTCGCCGACGAGTGCAAACTCGACTGGTACAGCGGCACCCTGATCCACCGCTCCACTCCGCTGGAGGGCCTGTACGAGCGGTTCGGCGCGGAGCGCGTGGAGTTCGCGGAGGGTGTGGACCGGGTCAGGCTGCGGCTCGCGGACGGCGCCTTCCTGCACGTGCCGACCGCTCCCGAGGCCGCCGAGGAGGTGCGCGGCGCCGAGGGCGCCCTGGACCCGGCGCTGCTCGCCGGCCGCACCGACCTCCCGCCGCTCACCACCGACACCACCGGCACCGAGTTCGCCCTGGTCCACTGGGGCGAGGGCGTCCTCACCCTGCGGGCCCCGGACGGCCGCTATCTCTCCGTCGCCGAGGACGGCTTCGTCCGCGCCGCCGCGGACCAGCCCGGCGGCTGGGTCGTCCAGGAGACATTCCGCCTGGAACCCCATGAGAACGGTCACCTCCTCCGGCACCTCGGTACGGGTCGCCACGTCTCTGTCGCCGCCGACGGGGTGAAGGTTGCCGCCGAAAACGCCTCGATCTTCGAATTGATCATCGTCGAACGCGGTACGGACGCCGTCGCCAGGGTGGCCGCCGCGGCCGACGCGGTCCTGGTGGTCGCGGGCAACGACCCGCACATCAACGGCCGCGAGACCGAGGACCGTACGACCCTGGCCCTGCCCCCGCACCAGGAGCGCCTCCTGCGTGCCGCCCGCGCGGCGAACCCGGACACGGTGCTGGCGCTGGTGTCGTCGTACCCGTACACGGTGGACGTGGCCCGGCTGCCCGCCGTGCTCTGGACGGCCCACGGCGGCCAGGCGGCCGGCACCGCGCTCGCCCGCGTGCTGGCCGGGGACGTCTCCCCCGCGGGCCGCCTCCCGCAGACCTGGTACGCGGCCGACGCCGACCTGCCCGACCTGCTCGACTACGACGTGCTCGGCGCCCGCCAGACCTACCTCTACTTCGAGGGCACCCCGCTCTTCCCGTTCGGCCACGGCCTGTCCTACGCGTCCTTCTCCTACACGGACCTGGAGACCGAGGTGGCGGACGGATCGCTCCGGGTCTCCTTCACGGTCGCCAACACGGGCGATGCGACCGCGGACGAGGTGGCCCAGCTCTACACCCGGGCCGTCGAACCCTCGTCGGTACGCCCGCGCCGCGAACTCCTCGCCCACCGCAGGCTCACCCTGCGCCCCGGCGAGCGGACCGGCCTGACCTTCGACGTCCCGCTCTCCGCCTTCGAGTTCTGGGACGTGGCACGCGGCGGACGGCGCCTGGAGGCCGGCGCGTACGACGTGCTGGCCGGCGCGTCCAGCGAGGACATCCGGCTCCGTACGACCGTGGTCCTGGACGGCGAGCCGGCGGCACCCCGGCCCGCCGCCGAACACGGCCTGGCGGCGGCCGACTTCGACGAGCAGTCGGGCATCGCGATCGTGGACCGTACGAGGACGGAGGGCGACGCGGTCACCCCCGGGGGCGACGGCCCGGGTGAACTCGTCTACCGGGACTGCGACTTCGGCGCGGGGGTCACGGAGGTGACCGTGCGGGTGTCGGGCACCGGCACGCTGGAGCTCTCCCTCGACGGCGGCCCGTCGCTGGCCGCGCTGACGCTCGCCGAGCCGACGCCGGATCCGTACACGTACACCTCGCTCACCGCCGGCATCGTCACCGAGGGCGTCCACGACGTCCGCATCGCACTGCGCGGCCCGCTGCGGCTCGCGCACGTCGGCTTCTCCGGTTGAGGGTCCGGAGCGGCCGGCACAGAGAAGGGGCCCGGCACCGGAAGGCATCGGTGCCGGGCCCCTTCGAGGGGACGACGATCCAGCGTCACGGACGACGATACATGAAAATGGTTCCCATTAGCTACCCGCTCGGACAGCGGGCACCGGCAGCTGGTACGCGAACGGCCGCAGCCCCCGCACAGCGGGCTGCGGCCGTCTCGTCGCTCTCGGGCCCGTCCGTGGCAGGTCAGAGGGCGAGGCCGGTGAGGACCAGGACGCGCTCGTAGGTGTAGTCGTCCATCGCGAACTTGACGCCCTCGCGGCCGACGCCCGACTGCTTCACGCCGCCGTACGGCATCTGGTCGGCGCGGTAGGAGGGGACGTCGCCGATCACGACGCCGCCGACCTCGAGGGCGCGGTGGGCGCGGAAGGCGAGCTGGAGGTCGTGGGTGAACACGCCCGCCTGGAGGCCGTACTTGGAGGTGTTGACGGCGGCGAAGGCCTCGTCCTCGCCGTTCACCTTCTGCACAGTGAGGACGGGGCCGAAGACCTCCTCGCAGGAGATCGTGGCGTCGGCCGGGACGTCGGTGAGGACGGTCGGCGCGTAGCTGGCGCCGTCGCGGTCGCCGCCGGTGACCAGGGTGGCGCCGTCCTCGACGGCCTCCTTCACCCATGCCTCGACGCGCTCGGCCGCCGCCTCGCTGACCAGCGGGCCGACGTCGGTCCTGTCGTCGGCGGGGTCACCGGTGACCTGGGCCTCGACGGCGGCGACGATGCGCGGGAGGAGACGGTCGTAGACGGCGGCGTCCACGATGACCCGCTGCACGGAGATGCAGGACTGGCCGCCCTGGTAGTTGGAGAAGGTCGCGATGCGGGTCGCGGCCCAGTCGAGGTCGGCGTCGGAGGCGTAGTCGCCGAGGACGACGGCCGCGCCGTTGCCGCCGAGCTCCAGGGTGCAGTGCTTGCGGGGCACCGAGTCCATGATCGAGTAGCCGACCTTCTCGGAACCGGTGAACGAGATGACCGGGAGACGCTCGTCCTGGACGAGGGCGGCCATCTTGTCGTTGGCGACCGGGAGGACCGACCAGGAGCCGGCCGGGAGACCGGTCGTCTCGGCGAGCAGGTCGCCGATGATCAGGCCGGAGAGCGGGGTCGCGGGGGCCGGCTTCAGGATGATCGGCACGCCGGCCGCGATCGCCGGGGCGATCTTGTGGGCGCACAGGTTGAGGGGGAAGTTGAACGGCGCGATGCCGAGGACGACGCCCTTCGGGAAGCGGCGGGTCAGCGCGAGGCGGCCCTGACCGCCGAGGTCGGTGTCGAGGCGCTGGGCCTCGCCGCTGTTGAAGCGGCGGGCCTCTTCGGCGGCGAACCGGAACACGGACACCGCACGCCCGACCTCCCCTCGCGCCCACTTGATCGGCTTGCCGTTCTCGGCGGAGATCAGCCGGGCTATCTCCTCGGTGCGCTCGGCGAGGCGGCGGCTGACGTGGTCGAGGGCAGCGGCGCGTACGTGGGCCGGGGTGGCGGCGAACTCGTCCCGTACGGAGTACGCGGCGGCGACGGCTTCCTCGACCTGGGCGTCGGTGGGCACGCTGACCTTGCCGACGAGACGGGCGTCCCACGGGTTGGTGACGTCGAAGGTGTCCTCGCCGGTGACCTGGCGGCCGGCGAGCCAGAAGGCGTGGATGGAGGTCATGTGCGAGTCCCGGCCCTTCCGCGTTGAGGGTGGTGTGTGCAGGGTGTTCGCCTCCACGGTAGGTCCGCGGGGGCGGGGGTGTGTTTGGCCGGGGTGTAGTGGTGGGGGTGGAGGGTGCGCCGGTTTGGCACGGTGGCGGGCGGGCGGGGAACGCTCAGTCCGGCGATGTCGCCTTCAGGGCCAGCCACAGCTCCATCCGTACGTCCGGGTCGTCCAGGGAGCGGCCCAGGATCTCCTCCACCCTGCGCATCCGGTAGCGGAGGGTGTGGCGGTGGACGCCCAGGTCGGCGGCTGCCGCGTCCCACTGGCCGTGCCGGGAGAGCCAGGCCCGCAGGGACGCCACCAGGTCGCCCCTGCCGGTCGCGTCGTGCTCGTACAGCGCCCTCAGCAGACCGTCGGCGAACGCCTTCACCGCGTCGTCGGCCAGCAGGGGCAGGACCGAGCCCGCCGCCAGCTGTTCGTGCTCGACCAGGATCCGGCCCCTGCGCCGGGCCACGGACAGCGCCTGTTCGGCCTGCTTGTAGGCGGCCGCCGCCCCGATCGGACCGGACGGGGCCGACAGCCCGATGACCGGTTGGTCGCCGTCCTCCGCGGCCCCCTGCTCCGGCACCGCCCGTGCCGCCTCGCGCGCCGCCGCGTACTCCACGCACGCCGCCACCGCCGCACCCCCGTCCGCGGCCAGCACCACCAGCCGCTCCCCTTCGGGCACCACCAGCACCGCCTCCCCGGAACGGGCCGCGGCCGACTCCACCGCCTCGGTGAGGCCGGCCAGCAACTCGCCCCCGCCGTCCGCGACGATCATGCGGAACGGGGCGTCGAGCAGCCCGCCGTACAGGTCCCCGGCGACTCCGCGGGCATGGTCCGGCTGCCCGGCGAGCAGCATGCGCAGCACCGCCGCCCCGACCCGCTGCTCGGCCGCGTGGAGCGAGCGGGAGCGTTCCGTCGTGAGGGTGAGGAGCGCGATGGCCGAGTGGACGGCGTAGCGCTCCGCCGTGCCGAGCGCCGACGCCGTGCCGACCGCCAGGGCCGCGCGCGGGCGGCGGCCGGTGCCGAGGGAGTGCAGTTCCACCCGGTCCTCGTTGTCGGGGCCGCCGACCACCGAGGACGCCGGTGCCGGGCGCTCCCGGAGCCGTTCGACCTCCGCCGTCAGGCGCGCCGCCCGGCGCCCCGCCCACTCCGGCGCGGTCGCGACGACCGCGCCGGACGCGTCGTAGAGCGCCGCCCAGCCGTCCACCTGCGCCGCGAGCGCGGACAGCACCCCCTCAGGACCGGCGTTCAGGGCCTGCCTGGTCAGTTCGCGCTGGGCGGCGAAGCCCGCCGTCACCGCCCGGTACTGGTCGGCCGCGATCGCCGCCGAGACCGCCTTGCTGATGGCGAGGAAGGGGGTGCGGCGCGGCACCTCGATCAGCGGCAGTCCCTCGCGTTCCGCCGCGTCGACGAGGGCCTTCGGGATCTCGTCGTAGTTGACCCCGACAGCGAAGCCGAGGCCCACCACACCCGCTCCGACCAGGCGTTTCACATACTTCCGCATCGCCTCCGGATCCTCCGCGTCCAGCTTCAGCGCGGTGATCAGAAGCAGTTCCCCGCCCTCCATGTACGGCACGGGGTCGGCGAGTTCGCTGACATGGGCCCAGCGCACGGGCACGTCGAGGCGGTCCTCGCCCGCGCGCACGGTCAGTTTGAGCGCGGAGTGGTGGACGAGCGAGGCGAGCGTCGGTGGCATGGGGCCGTCAGGTCTTCTCTTCGGTCGTGAACGTGGTGAGCATCGCGAGCGACATGAGCGTCGTGAGCGAGGGCAGTGGTCTTTGGCCGTCCCGTATGAACGGCCTCTATCGATTCTGCCTCACTGTACGGTCGCCTGTGCCCCCGTGTTCAGAGCCGGCCGCCGCCCCTCAGGTCCACCAGCAGCGGGGGCGCGTGCTCGCCCTTGACCGTCGTGAGGGACAGGACCGCGTGCCCGGGCGGAACTCCGTGCGCCAGCTCGGACGCCGACCAGCGCTCGCGCTCCACCTGCCGGACGGTGACCGCCCGCGCGGTGGGCGCCTTGCCGGTGATCACCCGGCGTACGACGTGCAGTGCCTTGCCCGCCGGGGTCTCCGCGATGATCTGGCGGTCGGTGACGTCCCGGGCCTCGGTCCACTCCTTGCCCCAGACCTCCGCGAAGTCCTGGCCGTCCCAGGGGGTGAGTCCGGCGAAGGCCATCCGGCAGCCGGTGGCGCCGAGCAGGGGACCGCGGAGCGGGCGGGGCACGTCGTCCAGGGTGCGCAGGGTCAGCGCCACGCCCGCGTTGGCCGAGCGCAGCCGCTGGATGCCGCGGACCGCCTCCGGTGTCACCACGCCCGTGGCGTCGTCCAGGAGCAGGCAGGAGAAGAGCGAGCGGTCGTCCCGTACCGTCACGCTCGCCGTGAACTGGGCGAGCACCAGGCGGGCCAGGATGCGGGAGGCGTCCGCGTGGCCGCGCTCGGGCAGGTCGATGCGGACCCGGACCGGGTGGTCGAGGGCCTTGAGGGAGAAGGGGCGGGACTGGCCGGAGGTGTCGAAGAAGCCCGCGAAGGCCGGGCGGTCGAGGAGGGCGATGCGGTCGGCCAGGATCGCGCCGACGTCCCCCGGGTGTCCCATCTGGCGTTCCCGCGCGTCGAGCTCGCGCAGCAGCGACTCGTGGCCGGTCGACGTCAGCGCCTTGCGGAGCGCGGCGAGCGGGCCCGTGGCGCCGTCGAGGAGCTGGCGGAGTTCGGGGACGGAGGGGAAGCGGCCGTGGACCGCCCTGAACGGGCCGAGCAGCTGGGCGAGGACGGTGGTGGAGCGGCGGCTGTCGCTGCCGGGGTGCGGGTCGGCGAGGTCGCCGGCGAGGGCCTCGGCGAGTATGGCGGCGGCCTCGTCGGGGTCGGTGGTGCCGCCGTACAGGTCGAGGTCGTAGACGGACTCGGGGTGGGCGATGCGGACGACGACGTCGTAGGCGTCGGCGGGTCCGAGGCCGGCGCCGGCCGCGCCGACGACGACCACGGAGGCGCGGCCGGCGAGCGCGTGCAGGCAGAGCGACTCGGCGAGCGGGCGGATCAGGGAGCCGGTCTTGCCGGAGCCGGCCGGGCCGACGGCGAGCAGCGAGGTGCCGAGCAGTTCGGGGCCGAGGGCGAGGCCGGTGCCCCGGTACTGGTAGGGGTTGCGGGGGTCGTCGGCCGTCGTACCGAGCCGCACCTGGCCGGTGACCAGGTCGTGCCGGGCGTGCCGGGCGGGCAGGTCGCGTTCGCCGGAGGGGTGCAGGCAGGCGGCGGCGCCGTCCTTGACCACGGCGGCGGTGAAGGTGGCCATGCCGTGCCGGCCGCTCCGTACGCCCTGCCAGGCGCGGGCGATCCGGGCGTGGTCCACGTCCCGCATCAGCCCGCTCCGCGCCTCACGGGCAAGCCGGTCGGCGGCGTCGTCGGCGCCGGCCTGGCGGAGATACAGGAATTCGGCGGGGTCCTGCTCGGGGGCGGGCGGCCGCTCAGGGGTGGGAACGGCCGATACCCAGGCAGGCGGACCGAAGCGCTGCCAGAGTTCGGACCAGTGACCGATTTTCCCGAGAACCAGGAAAATGGCACCGAAGACGAGGCCGATGTAGATCCAGGAGGACACGCCCCCGATCACGCCGCCGGTGCCGTGCGTCCACGATTTCGGGGCCAGCACGTACCAGGGCCACTGCCAGAAGTCGCCGAGGTACCCGTTCCACAGCAGCGAGCACAGGAGCCAGCCGCAGAGGAAGGCGAGCAGCGCTCCGCCCAGCAGCTGCTGGGCCGGTGTGCGCACCGGCTCCTCCGCCGGACGCGCCCGGTACCCGAACCGCCACACCCCCGGTGCCGTCTCCGGGCGTGGGGTGCGCAGCCAGGTCAGGAAGGCCGAGCCGTCCGGCAGCGGGGGCACCGTCGGCGGTGCCGTCGGCCGTGGCGGCAGCGCGGGCGCCTCGGTCGGCACCGCCTCCGCGTCCTGTGGCCCCGCCGGGCGCGGCACAGGATTCGCATGCGTACGCCGCGTGTCCCACGTCCCGTCGCTGTCCATCGCTCTCGCTCCCTGACCAGCCGTTCCGTCCACCGTCAGCGGCCAATCTAACGCCCTCACAAGGGGAGTTCACCGCTTACGCGGCCGAGGATCCGTCCGGCCGGGCAGCGGCACCCTGCCCGCACTATGTCCACCACGGACAATGGCACTCCCCGACAACGCCCACATGGAGCATCCCCACCTCCCACACCCGGCCCTAGCCTGCGAAGAAAGAAGGAAAGCGTCCGAAAACGCACCACCGGAGCAACCGGACGGGACGCGCCCGGCACGCATCGGTTCGCACCACTCATCAGGGAGCCCCCATGACCGCACTTCCGCAGGAGCGTCGCGTCGTCACCGCCATCCCCGGCCCGAAGTCGCAGGAACTGCAGGCCCGCCGTCTGGCCGCGGTGGCGCAGGGTGTGGGCTCGGTGCTGCCCGTCTTCACCGCGCGCGCGGGCGGCGGCATCATCGAGGACGTCGACGGCAACCGCCTCATCGACTTCGGTTCCGGCATCGCCGTGACCTCCGTCGGCGCCTCCGCCGAGGCCGTCGTACGCCGGGCGAGCGCCCAGCTGGCCGACTTCACCCACACCTGTTTCATGGTCACCCCGTACGAGGGCTACGTGGAGGTCGCCGAGGCCCTCGCGGAGCTCACCCCGGGTGACCACGCCAAGAAGTCCGCGCTGTTCAACTCCGGCGCCGAGGCCGTCGAGAACGCCGTGAAGATCGCGCGTGCCTACACCAAGCGCCAGGCCGTCGTCGTGTTCGACCACGGGTACCACGGCCGGACCAACCTCACCATGGCGCTCACCGCCAAGAACATGCCGTACAAGCACGGCTTCGGTCCGTTCGCCCCCGAGGTCTACCGCGTCCCGGTCGCCTACGCCTACCGCTGGCTCACCGGCCCGGAGAACGCCGGCCCGGAGGCCGCCGCCCAGGCCATCGACCAGATCAGCAAGCAGGTCGGCGCCGACAACGTCGCCGCGATCATCATCGAGCCGGTGCTCGGCGAGGGCGGCTTCATCGAGCCGGCCAAGGGCTTCCTGCCGGCGATCAGCCAGTTCGCCAAGGACAACGGGATCGTCTTCGTCGCGGACGAGATCCAGTCCGGGTTCTGCCGTACGGGTCAGTGGTTCGCGTGCGAGGACGAGGGGATCGTCCCGGACCTGATCACCACCGCCAAGGGCATCGCGGGCGGTCTCCCGCTCGCTGCCGTCACCGGCCGCGCCGAGATCATGGACGCCGCCCACGCCGGTGGCCTCGGTGGCACCTACGGCGGCAACCCCGTCGCCTGCGCCGGTGCGCTCGGGGCCATCGAGACCATGAAGGAGCTCGACCTCAACGCCAAGGCGAAGGCCATCGAGGCGATCATGAAGCCGCGCCTGTCCGCCATGGCCGAGAAGTTCGACGTCATCGGTGACGTCCGCGGCCGGGGCGCGATGATCGCCATCGAGCTGGTCAAGGACCGCACCACCAAGGAGCCGAACCCGGAGGCCACCGCGGCCCTCGCCAAGGCCTGCCACCAGGAGGGACTGCTGGTCCTGACCTGTGGCACCTACGGCAACGTGCTCCGTTTCCTGCCCCCGCTCGTCATCGGCGAGGACCTCCTCAACGAGGGCCTCGACATCATCGAGCAGGCCTTCGCGCGGATCTGAGCCACAGGCTTCTCCCAGCCCGCGCAAAGGGTCTCGAACCCATGTGTCACATCCGCCCCACCCCTCCCACCTGGCGTGATGCGGGGGGCTGGGGCGGCCCCCGTCAGGCCGTGTGAAGAAGGTGTGCGAGGTGCATGACGGGACGCGATTCCGCCTGTCGCCGCACCGGACCCTGCCGTAGGTTCTACCCAGATGAGAGATACACCCCGCCCACAGGGGACTGTGGGCGATTTCAGGCCGGGGCCTCCCCAGCTTCGACCTGGTCGTGCCCTCGCGCACACAACCGGGGCCTCCGGCTCCGGATCTCCTCACCGATCGGACGGTCGCCCGCCCCAAACCCCCCGGGGCGCGCGGCGTTCCGATCCGGACGGCCGCCTCGGAACTACCCCCCCTGTTCCGGGGCGGCCGACCTCCTTCCTTCGCCTTCCCCTCGTGGGACTCCTGGCGCTTCTGGGCCTGCCGGCCCTCCTCTTCGCGCTGATCACCTGGCAGGTCGTGGCCCATGGCCCGCTGCTCCGCCTGGACAGCCGCCTGAGCAGCGCACTCGTCCACCCGGACCGGTTCTCCGAGCTCCTCTCCGACCTCGGGAACGTGCAGGTCGCGGTCCCGGTCCTGGTGCTCGTCATCGGTTACGTCGCCCGGCGCGGCCATGCCACTGGTACAGACCGCTGGTGGCTGCCGCCCGCGGCCGCCGCCGTCCTGATGGCCCTGGTCCCGGCGATCATCGTGCCGGTCAAGGACTGGACCGCCCGTCCGGGGACCCCGGTGGTGCCCCCGGCGGTCGGCTACTTCCCCTCCGGCCACACGGCGACGGCGGCGATCGCGTACGGCTCCGCGACCCTGCTCCTCCTCCCCTGGCTCACGTCCGCCGCCGCCCGCCTGACCACCGTCGCCGTCTGCGCGGCCCTGGTCCTCGGCGTCTCCTACGGCCTGGTCCGCCGCGGCTATCACTGGCCGCTGGACGTGGTGGCCAGCTGGTGCCTGGCCACCGTCCTGCTGACGTCACTGGGGCTGCTGCTCACCCGAAGTACGCGTCGAAGTTCTTCTGGAACTCCCAGTTCGAGAACCGGTCCCAGTTGATCGACCAGGTCATCAGGCCGCGCAGGGCCGGCCAGGTGCCGTGGGTGGCGTACGACCCGCAGTTCGTCTTCTTCGTCAGGCAGTCCAGGGTCTTGGTGACCTCGGACGGGGCCACGTAGCCGTTGCCCGCGTTGGTCGACGCCGGCATGCCGATGGCGATCTGGTCCGGGCGCAGGGGCGGGAAGACGTTGTTCGCGTCGCCCGCCACCGGGAAGCCGGTGAGCAGCATGTCGGTCATGGCGATGTGGAAGTCGGCGCCGCCCATGGAGTGGTACTGGTTGTCGAGGCCCATGATCGAGCCCGAGTTGTAGTCCTGGACGTGCAACAGGGTCAGGTCGTCGCGGAGGGCGTAGATGACCGGGAGGTACGCCCCGCAGCGCGGGTCCTGGCCGCCGAACTTGCCGGTGCCGTAGAACTGGTAGCCCATCTGCACGAAGAAGGTCTCGGGCGCCATCGACAGCACGAACTTCGACCCGTACTTCGCCTTCAGCGTCTTCAGCGCGGAGATGAGGTTGACGATCACCGGGGTCGTCGGGTTCTTGAAGTCCGTGTCGCTCGTGTCCAGGGAGAGCGAGTGGCCCTCGAAGTCGATGTCCAGGCCGTCGAGGCCGTAGGTGTCGATGATGTTCGAGACGGAGGAGACGAAGGTGTCCCGGGCGGCCGTCGTGGTGAGCTGGACCTGCCCGTTGGCGCCGCCGATCGATATCAGCACCTTCTTGCCGGCCGCCTGCTTGGCCTTGATCGCCGCCTTGAAGTCGGCGTCGCTCTCGACGTTCGCGCACTCGGTGACCGGGCAGCGGTTGAAGCGGATGTCCCCGGAGGTGGCCGACGTCGGTTCACCGAAGGCCAGGTCGATGACGTCCCAGCTGTCGGGGACGTCGGCGAGCCGGGTGTAGCCGGAGCCGTTGGCGAAGGAGGAGTGCAGGTAGCCGACGAGGGCGTGCGTGGGCAGGCCGGTGGAGCCGCCGGAGGAACCGGCGGTCGTGGTGGCCGTCACCGCGGCCGACTTCGCGGACTCGCCGGCATCGTTCACGGCGGTGACCTGGAAGCTGTACGCCGTCGACGGGGACAGCCCGGTCACGGTGGCCGAGGTCCCGGTCGCCGTCTGGACCTTGGCCCCGTCACGGTAGACCGCGTAGCTCGTGGCGCCGGTGGCCGCCGTCCAGGAGAGGGCCACGCTGGAGGAGGTGATCGTGCCGGCGGTGAGGCCGGTGGGCGCGGCCGGCGGCTGGCCCGCGGAGGCGCCCGGTCCGACCAGCGACACGTCGTCGGCGTAGTAGGCGCCGGTGCCGTACCAGCCGTGGGTGTAGATCGTGACCTTGGACGTCGAGGCGCCGGTGGTGAAGGTGGTCGTGAGTTTCTGCCAGTCGGGGGCGGACTGGGTCCAGGTGGAGACGTCGGTGGTGCCGGTGCCGCTCGCGCCGAGGTAGACGTAGGAGCCGCGGACGTAGCCGGACAGGGTGTACTGCGAGCTCGGCTTGACGGTCACGGTCTGCGCGCACTGGGCGTTGTCACTGCCGGCCGGGGTCGCCTGCAGCGCGGAAGCCCCGCTGTGCACGGGTGAGTTGACCGTCGTACCGCTGCCCGCCGTGCAGGTCCAGCCGGAGAGGCCGGATTCGAATCCGCCGTTGACGGCGAGGTCCGCGTCGGCCGCCCGGGCGGCCGACGAGAGCGCGGTGATACCGGGTACGGCCAACAGCAGGGCCGTGAGCATGGTGAGAACAGGTCTCGCGCGAACCACAAGTGCCTCCGGTGGTGGGGGAATTGGAGGTGGGGTGCTCGCTCAATTTGGTCCAGACCAATTGGCTTGTCAAGGCCTACGGCAACGATCCGGCGCACAGCCCTGCCACCCCGCAAAGGGGCGCGGGGAACTGCGCGACCAGCCACAACGGCGCCGCACCCGACCGCCGGCCGCACCCACCGCGGCGCCTAGTCACCGTCGGCCAAGCCGGCGGCAGCCTCGTGCATGGCCAGCTCCAGCAGCCCCGGATCCGTCAGCGTCCCCGACCCGTCCGGCACCACCAGCCACCGCACCCCCTGCGTCGACCGCCCGGGATACGGCACGACGATCCAGGTGCCGGCCCCCGCCGTGCGGATCCCCGTGCCGAGCCACCGGGCGGCCGTGCCGGGCGGCACGAAGAAGCCCACCCGGTCGTCCCCGAAGTCGACCAGGACGGGCCCTGGCTGGTCGAGGACGCGGGTGAGCACGTCGAGGGTCGGATAGCCGAGCTCACCCGGCAGGATCAGTACGTCCCAGGCCCTGCCGGCTGGCAGCAGCGCGCGCCCCAGGGGGTTGCGCTCCCATTCCCAGCGGCAGGCCTCGGGATCCGGTGCGACGGATGCCAGCCATTCGACCGCCGTCTTCGCCCCAGTCATCAGAAGACCTCCCCGTCCCACTCGTCGACGCGGGCGTCGCGTCACGGGGAGAGAGGGAGGTCTTCCAGGGGCATTACGCGGGTTTCAGCGCCGCGTTGAAGTGAGCTGGATCACATAATGAACCGGCTCAGCTGTCGAAGCCGAGACCCAGCCGGTCCATCGCCCGCAGCCACAGGTTGCGGCGGCCGCCGTGGGCGTCGGCGCGGGCCAGCGACCACTTGGTGAGGGCGATGCCCGTCCAGGCGAACGGCTCGGGCGGGAACGGCAGCGGTTTCTTGCGGACCATCTCCAGGCGGGTGCGCTCGGTCTCCTCCCCCGACAGCAGGTCCAGCATCACGTCGGCGCCGAAGCGGGTGGCACCGACGCCGAGGCCGGTGTAGCCCGCCGCGTACGCCACCTTCCCCTGGTGCGCGGTGCCGAAGAACGCCGAGAAGCGGGAGCAGGTGTCGATCGCGCCGCCCCAGGCGTGCGTGAAGCGGGCGCCCTCCAGCTGCGGGAAGCAGGTGAAGAAGTGCTCGGCGAGCTTGGCGTAGGTCTCCGGGCGGTCGTCGTACTCGCGGCGCACCCGGCCGCCGTAGTGGTGGATGGCGTCGTAGCCGCCCCACAGGATGCGGTTGTCGGCGGACAGCCGGAAGTAGTGGAACTGGTTGGCGGAGTCGCCGAGGCCCTGCCGGTTCTTCCAGCCGATCGCGCCGAGCTGCTCGGCGGTGAGCGGCTCGGTCATCAGGGCGTAGTCGTAGACCGGGACGGTGTAGGCGCGGACCCGTTTGAGCAGGTTCGGGAAGATGTTGGTGGCGAGCGCGACCTGCCGGGCGCGGACCGCCCCGTACGGGGTGCGTACGGCCATGCCGGCGCCGTAGGCCTTCAGGGCGAGGGCCGGCGTGTGCTCGTACACCCGCACGCCCAGCGCGAGGCAGGCCTGCTTGAGGCCCCAGGCGAGCTTGGCCGGGTTGAGCATGGCCACGCCCCGGCGGTCCCACAGACCCGCCTCGAAGGTCGGCGAGTTCACCTGTGCGCGCACCGCGTCGGCGTCGAGGAACTCCAGGTCTTCCGCGAGGCCCCGCTGCTCCAGGTCCTTGTGCCAGTCGCGCAGTTCCCACGCCTGGTAGGTCTCGGTCGCGACGTCGATCTCGCCGGTGCGCTCGAACTCGCAGTCGATGCCGTGCCGGGCGACGGCGGCCTCGATCTCGTCGAGGTTGCGCCGGCCCAGCTCCTCGATGCGGTGGATCTCCTCGGGCCAGCGGGCGAGGCCGTTGGGCAGCCCGTGGGTGAGGGAGGCGGCGCAGAAGCCGCCGTTGCGGCCCGAGGCGGCCCAGCCCACCTCGTGGCCTTCCAGCAGGACCACATCGCGCCCGGGGTCGCGCTCCTTGGCGTTGAGCGCGGTCCACAGTCCGCTGTAGCCGCCGCCGACGACCAGCAGGTCGCAGGTGTCGGCGCCGGTCAGCGCGGGCTCGGGGTGGGGCTTGCCGGGGTCTTCGAGCCAGTACGGGACCGGCTGTGCTTCGGAGAGAGACCTGGTCCAATCTGCCTGACGGCTCATGGCGCTTGGGGCCATGATTTTCAACTCCCTACAGAGTCAATCAGTGGTTATGCCTTTTGCCTGTTGCGGCGGTTGTTGATGAGCATCGATGCCAGGACGAACAGTACGGCGACCAGGAACATGGCCGTACCGATGACATTGATCTGGACGGGCGTGCCGCGCTGTGCCGAACCCCAGACGAACATGGGGAAGGTGACGGTGGAGCCCGCGTTGAAATTGGTGATGATGAAATCGTCGAAGGAGAGCGCGAAGGAGAGCAGCGCGCCCGCCGCGATTCCGGGGGCCGCGATGGGGAGGGTGACCCTGACGAACGTCTGCACCGGTCCGGCGTAGAGGTCCCGGGCCGCCTCCTCCAGGCGCGGGTCCATCGACATCACGCGCGCCTTGACCGCGGTGACGACGAAGCTGAGGCAGAACATGATGTGGGCGATCAGGATGGTGTAGAAGCCCAGCTGGGCGCCCATGTTGAGGAACAGGGTGAGCAGCGAGGCCGCCATGACGACCTCGGGCATCGCCATCGGCAGGAAGATCAGCGAGTTCACGGCGCCGCGGGCCCGGAACCGGTAGCGGACCAGTGCGAAGGCGATCATCGTGCCGAGGACGGTGGCGCCGATCGTCGCCAGGGTGGCGATCCGGAGGCTGATGGAGAGCGAGCCGCACATGTCGGCGACCCCGCACGGCTGCTTCCAGGCGTCGAGCGAGAACTGCTGCCATTCGTAGTTGAAGCGCCCCTTCGGTTTGTTGAAGGAGAACACCGTGACGATGACGTTCGGAAGGAGGAGATATCCGAGGGTCAGCAGTCCCGCGATGACGACGAGACGCTTCTTGAACCAGTTGACGAAGGGCATTTAGACCAAGTCCTCCGTCCCGGACCGGCGAATGTAGATGGTGACCATGAGCAGGATCGAGGCCATGAGGATGAAGGAAAGGGCGGCCGCCGTCGGGTAATCGAGAATCCGCAGGAACTGCGTCTGGATCACGTTTCCGATCATGCGGGTGTCGGTCGAGCCGAGGAGTTCGGCGTTGACGTAGTCACCGGCCGCCGGGATGAAGGTCAGCAGCGTGCCGGAGACCACGCCCGGCATCGACAGCGGGAAGGTGACCTTCCGGAACGTCGTCCACGGCTTGGCGTACAGGTCGCCGGCCGCCTCGTGCAGCCGTCCGTCGATCCGCTCCAGCGAGGTGTAGAGCGGCAGGATCATGAACGGCAGGAAGTTGTACGTCAGACCGCAGACGACGGCGAGCGGTGTGGCCAGCACGCGGTCGCCGGCCGTCCAGCCGAGGAAGTCGGTGACGCTCAGGATGTGCAGCGAGTTCAGGACGTGCACGACCGGGCCGTTGTCGGCGAGGATCGTCTTCCAGGCCAGGGTGCGGATCAGGAAGCTGGTGAAGAACGGCGCGATCACCAGGATCATGATCAGGTTCCGCCAGCGGCCGGCGCGGAAGGCGATGAGATACGCCAGCGGGTAGCCGAGCAGCAGACACAGCACGGTTGCCGCGGCCGCGTAGAAGACGGACCTGAGGAACTGCGGCCAGTACTCGCTCAGCGCGTCCCAGTAGGTCACGAAGTGCCAGGTGACCTTGTAGCCCTCTTCCAGGGAGCCCGTCTGGATCGACGTGGACCCCTGGTAGATCATCGGCAGGGCGAAGAAGACGACCAGCCAGAGGATGCCGGGCAGCAGCAGCCAGTAGGGGGTCCACTTGCCGCGCTTGCGCGGAGCCTTCTTCGTCTCGGGTTCGGCGGCCGCCGGCGGCGAGGGCGCCTCGGAGAGCGTGGCCATCAGGCGGCCTCCTCCTCGGTGCCGGCGTCGATGTCCTGGGCGGCGTCGAGGCCGAAGGTGTGGGCCGGGCTCCAGTGCAGGACGACGTCGGCGCCGGGGACGAGCCGTCCGTCGCGCTCGACGTTCTGTACGTACACCGCGAATTCGTCGCAGACCGGGCTGTCGATGACGTACTGCGTGGAGACGCCGATGAAGCTGGCGTCGACGACCTTGCCGGTGATCCGGTTGCGGCCCTCGGGGATGGAGCCCGCGTCGTCCGCGTGCGTGAGGGAGATCTTCTCGGGCCGGACCCCTACCAGCACCTTGCCGCCGGTCGTGGTCGGCGCCGAACATCGCGCCTCGGGCAGCACCAGCTTCCCGCCGCCGGCCTTCAGGATGATGTCGTCACCGTTCTTCGTGTCGACCTCGGCCTCGATGAGGTTCGAGGTGCCGAGGAAGTTGGCGACGAAGGTCGTGTTCGGGTTCTCGTAGAGGTCGGCCGGGGAACCGAGCTGCTCGACGCGCCCCGCGTTCATCACGGCGACCGTGTCGGCCATGGTCATGGCCTCCTCCTGGTCGTGCGTGACGTGGACGAAGGTGATGCCGACCTCGGTCTGGATCCGCTTGAGCTCCAGCTGCATCTGACGGCGCAGCTTGAGGTCGAGGGCGCCGAGCGGCTCGTCGAGGAGGAGCACCTTCGGGTGGTTGATGAGCGCGCGGGCCACGGCGACACGCTGCTGCTGGCCGCCGGAGAGCTGGTGCGGCTTCTTGCGCGCCTGCTCGCCCAGCTGGACCAGCTCCAGCATGTCCTCCACCTGCTTCTTCACGCTCTTGATGCCGCGCCGGCGCAGGCCGAAGGCGACGTTCTCGAAGATGTCGAGGTGCGGGAAGAGGGCGTACGACTGGAAGACCGTGTTCACCGGCCTCCGGTACGGCGGCAGATGGGTCACGTCCTGGTCGCCGAGGTGCACGGTGCCGCTGGTCGGCTCCTCGAGCCCCGCGATCATCCGCAGGGTGGTGGTCTTGCCGCAGCCGGAGGCACCGAGGAGGGCGAAGAAGGAGCCCTGCGGCACGGTCAGGTCCATCGGATGTACGGCGGTGAAGCCGTTGTCGTAGGTCTTGCCGATGCCGGTGAGGCGGACGTCGCCGCTGTTGTCTGTCGTCATTGTGTCGTCACGCCCCTGTGAGCTTCGCGAACTTCTGCTGGTAGGCCGTCTCTTCCTTCGAGCTCAGCGAGCGGAAGGCGTGGGACCTGGCCTGCATGGCCTTGTCGGGCACGATCAACGGGTTGTCGGCCGCCGACTTGTCGATCTTGGCAAGGTACGGCTGCACGTCCGCGACCGGGCTGACGTAGTTGATGTAGGCGGCGAGTTCCGCGGCCGGCTCGGGCTCGTAGTAGTAGTCGATGAGCCGCTCGGCGTTCGTCTTGTGGCGCGCCTTGTTCGGGACCAGCATGTTGTCGGTCGACGTCATGTAGCCGCTGGCCGGGATGACGTAGGAGACGTCCGGGTTGTCGGCCTGGAGCTGCACGATGTCGCCGGCCCAGGCGACACAGGCGGCCAGGTCGCCCTTGCTGAGGTCCGAGGTGTAGTCGTTGCCCGTGAAGCGGCGGATCTGGCCCTTGTCGACGGCCTTCTGCAGCCGGGCGATCACCGAGTCGTAGTTGTCGTCGGTGAACTTCGCCGGGTCGATGCCCATGTCGAGCATGGTCATGCCTATGGTGTCCCGCATCTCCGTCAGCAGGCCGACCCGGCCCTTGAGCGCGGGGTTGTCGAGCAGGTCGGAGACCGACTTCACCTCGACGCCGTTCAGCGCCTTCTTGTTGAAGGCGACGACCGTCGAGATGCCCTGCCAGGGGTACGAGTAGGCCCGGCCCGGGTCCCAGTCGGGGCTGCGGAACTGGTCCGACAGGTTGGCGAAGGCATGCGGCAGGTTCGACGCGTCCAGTTTCTGGACGTAACCGAGCCTGATCATGCGGGCGGCCAGCCAGTCGGTGAGGACGATCAGGTCCCGGCCGGTGTCCTGGCCGGCGGCGAGCTGCGGCTGGATCTTGCCGAAGAACTCGTCGTTGTCGTTGATGTCCTCGGTGTACTTCACCGTGATGCCGGTCCGCTTGCGGAACGCGTCCAGGGTCGGATGGTTCTTCCCGCTGTCGTCCACGTCGATGTACTCGGGCCAGTTGGAGAAGTTGACGACCTTCTCCGTGGCCGAGTGGTCGTCGGCGGAGACCCCGCCCTGGGACTTGCCGGCCGCGGGGATGCCGCAGGCGCTCAGCGCCCCGACGCCGCCCACCGCGAGCGCGCCGCCCAGGAACGACCGGCGGGCCAGGGCGGCCCGGCCGGTGCGGAGGCTGCGCCGCATGGCGGCCACTTCTACCGGGGTCGGGCGGTCGGGCTCGTACTGCCTCATGCGCTTGATGCCCTTTCGGGAAGGGGGCCGTGACGAACGGCCGAAGATGTGACTATCGGTCCCCGAAGATCGTGCGGTGCCAGTCCTTCCGCGCCACCGCCGTATTGTCGAACATAACGTGCTTGACCTGGGTGTACTCCTCGAACGAGTACGCCGACATGTCCTTGCCGAAGCCGGACGCCTTGTAGCCGCCGTGCGGCATCTCGCTGATGATCGGAATGTGGTCGTTGACCCACACGCACCCCGCCTTGATCTCGCGGGTCGCGCGGTTGGCCCGGTAGACACCGCCGGTCCACGCGGAGGCGGCCAGACCGTACGGGGTGTCGTTGGCCAGCCGGATGCCCTCATCATCACTGTCGAACGGGAGAACGACCAGCACCGGACCGAAGATCTCGGACTGGACGATCTCGCTGTCCTGCGGCGCGTCGGCGACCAGGGTCGGCCGGTAGTACGCACCGCTCTTCAGCTCCCCTCCGGGAGCCTCCCCGCCGGTCACCACGCGCGCGTAGCCGCGCGCCCGCTCGACGAACCCGGCGACCCGGTCCCGCTGGGCGTGCGAGATCAGCGGCCCGAGGTCGGTACCGGGAGCGAACGGGTCCCCTAGCCGCACGGTCTCCATCAGGGCGGCCGTCCCCTCCACGAACGCCTCGTAGAGCGGCCGCTGCACGTACGCGCGCGTGGCGGCGGTGCAGTCCTGCCCGGTGTTGATGAGCGCCCCCGCGACGGCCCCGTGCACGGCCGCCTCCAGATCGGCGTCGTCGAAGACCACGAAGGGCGCCTTGCCGCCGAGCTCCAGGTGCAGCCGCTTGACGGTCGCGGTGGCGACCTCGGCGACCCGCTTGCCGACGCCGGTGGACCCCGTGAAGGAGGTCATGGCCACGTCGGGGTGCCCGACGAGGTGCTCACCGGCCTCCTTGCCCGTCCCGGTGACGATGTTGATGACACCGTCCGGGATACCGGCGAGAGTGGCGGCCTCGGCGAACAGCAGCGAGGTCAGCGGGGTCAGCTCGGCGGGCTTCAGCACGATGGTGTTGCCGGCCGCGATCGCCGGGAGGATCTTCCAGGCGGCCATCTGGAGCGGGTAGTTCCAGGGCGCGATGGAGCCGACGACACCGATGGGCTCGCGGCGGATGTAGGAGGTGTGGTCACCGGAGTACTCGGCGGCGGCCTGCCCCTGCAGATGCCGGGCGGCCCCCGCGAAGAACGCGGTGTTGTCGATGGTCCCCGGTACGTCGAACTCGCGCGTGAGCTTCAGCGGCTTGCCGCACTGGAGGGACTCGGCGCGGGCGAACTCCTCGGCGCGGTCGGCGAGCACGGCGGCGAACCGGTGCAGCGCGTCCGAGCGGTCGCCGGGGGTGGTCGCGGCCCAGCCGGGAAAGGCGTCCCGCGCGGCGGCCACGGCCCGGTCGACGTCCTCCGGGCCGGCCAGCTCGTACGTGTACACGTCCGCGCCGGTGGCCGGGTCGACGACGGCGTGCGTACGGCCCGACGTGCCCTTGGCGAACCGTCCCGCGATGTACTGCGCGCCGCCCGCGAGCCGTTCCTGCGCGGGGAAGGTATCCGGGGTGGCGGTGCCCGGGTTGTCCATGTCGGTTCTCCTCCGCCGTCACCCCGTCCCGAGAGGCGGGTGGCGTAGCTCCAGCTGGATTTGACTGCCGATCCTGACAGAGCAGGGGGCGACCAACAAGTGATTCCGTTGTTGCCTTTTGGTTACGCGACGGAATCTGTCGACCAGGTGTCGAGTCAGCAGGGAAAAGGCGGGACGGAGTGTCAGTGGTGGCTGCCAGACTGGCGTGCATGGCGAAGATCGATTCTGTGGAGACCCTGATCAGGGTGGTCCAGACGGGGGCCAGGATCAGGTACCTGCACTTCTGGGGCCACCGGCCGAGGCCGGACGGGCAGGTCTCGGCGAGCTGTCTGAGCCAGTGGTGGCCGTCACGCTTCGTGGTCGACGGTGTGGAGTACGCGACCGCCGAGCACTGGATGATGGCAGGAAAGGCCCGGCTCTTCGGGGACGCGGAGGCGGAGCGGGCGGTCCTGGCGGCGGGGCACCCCGCCGAGGCGAAGAAGGCGGGCCGACTGGTCCGGGGCTTCGACGAGGCGATATGGGAGCGGGAGCGCTTCGAGATCGTGACCGAGGGCACCGTGCACAAGTTCGCCGCCGACGCCGGGCTACGGGCCTTCCTGCTGGCGACCGGCGACCGGGTCCTGGTGGAGGCGAGCCCGGTGGACCGGGTATGGGGAATCGGCCTGACGGCGACGGACGCGGCGGCGGAGGATCCGGCACGGTGGAGGGGGCTGAACCTTCTGGGGTTCGCGTTGATGGAGGCGCGGGAGCGGTTGCGGGTGGCGGGGGCGTAGAACGATGAGGGGGTGGGGCTTCTGACCGACGGAACTGGTCCCACGCAAAGGGGCGCGGGGCTGTATCGATATGCGGCTCCGCCGCGTGGGCGCGACCGGCCCCCACCGCGCCGCACCCGACCACCCACCGGTCCGCCCGAGCTATTGGCTCCCCTGGCTCCCCGCCACCACGATCAGCGTGATGAACGCCGCGGCGAGCACCAGCCCCGCCGACCCGCAGATGATCCCCGCGAGCGCCTGCCCGCCGTTCGTCGCCACGCCCCGCTTCACCCGGGCCCGCCCGATCGACCCGAACACGATGGCCAGCACCCCCATCACCAACGCGACCGGCGCCACGCAGAACCCGATCGCACTGATGATCCCGGTCACCATGGCGGCCGTCCCCAGCCCGTTGTCGGGTGCCGGCTGCATCCCGGGCCAGCCGCCGTACCCCCCGGGCCCGGCCGCCGGATACGACGGCAGCGGCTGGCCGGGATAGCCGTATCCGGGCGCGAGCGGGGCGGAAGCAGGGCCACCGGGGTAGCCGTAGGGAACCTGACCGGGCCCGTTCGGGGCGATCGGCGGCGGAGGCACCGCCGCGCTCTGCGGCTGCTGAGGCTGCTGCGGCGCGGGCGGGGCGTAGGGGTTGGGCGGCGGTGCGGCGGGATCCGGCGCCGCGAAGGGGTTCGCCGGCGGAGCCGGGCGCGTGTCGGACGGCGCGGCGAAGGGGCTGGCCCAGCCCTGCGGCGGTGCGCCGGCGGGGGCGTCCGGCCCCGGTATCGCCGCGACCGTCCGCTGGTCATGAACCGCCGGCGGTATCACCGGCGCCTCCGCCCCGGCCCCCTCCCCGGCGTCCTCCCCCTTGTCCAGCCGTACCTTCGGAGCCTCCGGCACCTCGTCAGCCATCGTGTGATGTCCCCTCTCCTGCACGCATGCCGCCGCCATGCTACGTCCCGGCCCCCGGCCGGATCCCGGCCCGGCCTACGATGACCACGAGTCACCGATCAGCCGATCACCGCGTCGGGCCCCACGGCCGTACCCCGCCGTAGGCGGCCCGCGCCGTTCCGGGGAGGAACCCTTGTCCGACCGCCACGCCGAACCCGCCGCCCCGCGCGATGTGCACGCCTTCATCGCCGGACTGCCCAAGGCCGAACTGCACGTCCACCACGTCGGCTCCGCCTCCCCCCGCATCGTGTCGGAACTCGCCGCCCGGCACCCCGACTCCAAGGTCCCGACCGACCCCGAGGCCCTGGCCGACTACTTCACGTTCACGGACTTCGCCCACTTCATCGACGTCTATCTGTCGGTGGTCGACCTGATCCGCACACCCGAGGACGTGCGGCTGCTCACCTACGAGGTGGCCCGTGACCTGGCCCGCCAGCAGGTGCGCTACGCCGAGCTGACGATCACCCCGTTCTCGTCCACCCGGCGCGGGATCGACGAGCGGGCCTTCATGGACGCCATCGAGGACGCGCGGAAGGCGGCGGAGGCCGAGTTCGGCACGGTGCTGCGCTGGTGCTTCGACATCCCCGGCGAGGCGGGTCTGGAGGCCGCCGAGGAGACGGCACGGCTGGCGACGGACGACCGGCTCCGCCCGGAGGGCCTGGTCTCGTTCGGTCTCGGCGGCCCCGAGATCGGGGTGCCCCGGCCGCAGTTCAAGCCGTATTTCGACCGGGCCATCGCGGCCGGCCTGCGCTCCGTCCCGCACGCGGGCGAGACCACCGGCCCCGGCACGGTCTGGGACGCGCTGACCCACCTGCGCGCCGAGCGCATCGGCCACGGCACCAGCTCCGCGCAGGACCCGAAGCTCCTCGCCCACCTGGCCGAGCACCGCATCGCGCTGGAGGTCTGCCCGACCTCGAACATCGCCACCCGCGCGGTCCGCACCCTGGAGGAGCACCCGATCAGGGACTTCGTCGCCGCCGGTGTCCTGGTCACGGTCAACTCCGACGACCCGCCGATGTTCGGCACCGACCTCAACAGCGAGTACGCGGTCGCCGCCCGTCTCCTCGGTCTCGACGAGCGCGGCATCGCGGACCTCGCGAAGAACGCGGTGGAGGCGTCCTTCCTGGACCTGGCGGGCAAGGCGTCGGTCTCGGCCGAGATCGACGCGTACACGAAGGCGTGGCTCGCCCCCTGACGAGCCCCTGCGGAACCGCTGCGGAGCCCTGAGACCATGGGCTCATGCAGACCGTGACCGCCGTGGCCCACCGCGGCGACCCCTACCGCTTCCGCGAGAACACGCTCGACTCCCTGCGTTCCGCGCTCCGCCGGGGCGCGGACGCGGTGGAGACCGACGTACGGCTCACCCGTGACGGTGTTCCCGTCCTCCTGCACGACGAGACGCTCAAGCGGTTGTGGGAGCACGACCGCCCGCTGCGCACCCTGTCGGCGGACGAGGTGCGCGGCCTCACCGCGGGCGGTGTCCCGACCCTCGCCGAGGCGCTGGCGGCGACGGAGGGCAGCCGGGTGATGCTCGACCTGCCCGGGGACCCGAGCGAGCGGGCGGTGGCGAGGATCGTGGCCGTGGCCCGGGAGTGCGGTGCGACGGAGCGCGTCTACTACACGGGGGACGCCGTCACGATGCTGGCGGTCCGGGCCGCCGACCCGTCCGCCGAGATCGCCCTGACCCGCAAGACCCTGGCCCCGGCCCGCCCCGCGCTCCTGGACGCGATCCGCCCCCGCTACCTCAACTACCGCTTCAGCCTGCTCGACCCCGAACTGGTCGAGCACATCCACCACAGCGGCTACTTGATCTCCTGCTGGACCCCGGACACCCGCCGCTCCCTGCGCCGCCTGCTGGACACGGGCGTCGACTCGATCACGACCAACAGGGTCGACGTACTCAACGCCCTCCGCTGAACGCGCCCCGAAAGGGGCGCGGGGCTGTATTTGATATGCGGCTCCGCCGCGTGGGCGCGACCAGCCCCCACCCAGCCGCACTAGACCCGCGACCGCTGCGCAACGGTCGCCGGATCACTGGGCACCGACCGCGTCACATACTGCGGAACCGGCGCCGAATCCTTCCCGTCGTCCCGCACCAGCCCATACCGAGTCGCCCCGTCCGGAGGCCCGTACAGCACGTCCTTCTCCACCGCGTCCCACGACGACGGAAAGACGCTCACCCCGTAGTCGGCCCCCCGCTCGTTCAGCGTGAACGTCACGCTGCCGTCGACGTAGTAGTACTCGTTCTGCCACATCTGCTGCGCCCCCGACGGCAGCACCGCGTACCCCACCGCCGAGTTCCCCATCCCCGTCGCGGACGTGTCCGTCGTACTCACCCGGTCGTCCATCCGCCGCCCGCCCCCGGACGCCACATGGAAGATCTTCCCCTTCAGCCCGGTCCAGGACGGCATGACCAGGCTCCCGGCCCGGTACTGCGGTGAGATCTGCCAGCGGACCAGCACATAGCCCTGTCCGCGGAGCGTCACGCTGTCGCCGCGGTGGTTCAGCACCGCGTGCGCCCCGCCGCTGCTGGTGATCCCGCCCTCCGGCCGGTGCGGCAGCGCACCCGGCCTGGTGTCCGGGGCCGGCGCCGTGTCGACCGCGTCGACGACCGAGCCGTAGACCGCCGTGCTCGCCGAAGCCGACGGGGACGGCGAGGTGGAAGGGGACGGCGAGGCGGTGGTGACCGGCGCCTGCGGTACCGCACTCGTGACCGCCGCCGTCGGCGACACGGCGGCGGTCCGCGGTGCCGGGTCGTGCGGCGTCTGTACGACGACATACGCGCCGCCCGCCACGATCGTCGCCCCGGCGGTCACCGCCACCGCCGGTTTGGTCAGCGCGCCCAGCACCTTCGCCGACCAGCCGGCGGACGCGGAACCGGCCGCGGCCGCCGTCTTGCCGCCGAGCACCAGCGACAGTGTGAAACCGACCGGGACCGGCACCAGGGCGATCCCGACCAGCAGCCGGTCCGCCGGTACGACGGAGTCACGGGTGTCTCCGCAGTAGCCGCAGCCCCGGATGTGCCGGGCCAGCCGCTTGCGCCAGACGGAGTCGGGCCGCCCGTCCCAGCGGGCGGTCAGCTCGCGCAGTTCGGGGCAGGCCCCGTCCAGGGCGCGCACGATGCCGCGCGAGGTCTCCAGCCGCTCCTTCATCCGCTGGACGCGGACGGCGGCGTGCTGCCGGCTGATGCCGACGGCCGCCGCCAGTTCACGCCGGGTGAGTTCGCCCGACACCTCCAGCCACCACAGCGACACCAGCTGCCGGTCCTCGGCGTCCAGCCAGCGCACGGCCTCCGCGACCTCCCGCCGCTGGCCCTCCAACTGGAGGCGCAGCACGGTGAGTTCGGCGAAGTCGGCGGTGCCGTCCGGGACCGCCTCGTCCAGTTTCCGGTCCCGTCTGCGGCGCGCCCGGTCCCGGATCTGCCGCATGGCGATGGCCACCAGCCAGGACCGGAAGCTGTCCGGGTCGCGCAGGGTGCCGAGGTTGTCGACGGCGCGCAGCATGGTCTCCTGGACGACGTCGTCGACGTCGGCGTGGCCGTTGAGGGCGCGCCCGACCACGTTGTAGACCAACGGCAGCCAGCCCTCGACCAGTTCGTCCAGCGCACGCCGGTCGCCCGCCTGCGCGGCCGCGACCGTGGCCCGCCACTGCCGCGACAGCTGCACGTCCGTCCTCATAACCGCACCTTCTCAGCCGGGGCGGTGGCTTTGGCAATGTCGGGGATCACAGTGTGGAGACGGAGCGCGGGGTTCCGGGATAACACTTTTTTCGCCCTAGGTTCCCCGCGGCCCGCCCCCCCCTAGGGGTGAACCCTCTCAACTCCCCTATTTGTCGGGCCAGTTGATGGGTGACGGCTCAGGGGGGCGGGCCCTCCTCACCGACGATCCGGCCGGCCGCCGTCCCCCCGGAGGATGTCCGGGTCCCTTCTCCCAACCTCTCTCCTGGAGCTCACGTATGCGTGTCCAGACCCGGAGCACCGCCCTTGCCGCGTCCCTCGTCCTGGCCCTCACGGCCGGGCCGCTGGCCGCGCCCGCCTTCGCCGCGGCCACCCCCGCGCGCGCCTCCGCGCCGGCCGCTCCCTCGGCTCCCACCTCCACGGGCCCGGACGCGGGCGCGCTGCGCGCCGCGATCGCCGGGCTGCCCGACGCGGACGCCACCGCCGCGCTCGTCCGGGTGGGCGGTACCGACGGCGTCTGGCGCGGCAGCGCGGGCGTGCACGACCTGGCGAGCGGCCGGGCGGCGGACCCGGACGCCCGCTTCCGCGCCGGTTCCACGACGAAGGTGGTGACCGCGGCGGCCGTACTGAAACTGGCGGCGCAAGGGCGGATCGACCTCGACCGGCCGGTGCAGCAGTACCTCCCGGGTATGTTCACCCCGGCCTTCCAGCCCATCACGGTGCGGCAGTTGCTGAACCACACCAGCGGCATCCCGGAGGGCGACGGCTGGGGCAACTCCTTCGAGGCGCAGTACGCGCACCGCTTCGACACGCTCACCCCGCAGCAGGTCGTGCGGTCGGCGGTGGCGAAGGGGCCCGAGTTCGCGCCGGGCACCCGGCAGGACTACCTCAACATCAACTACACCGTGCTCGGGCTGCTGATCGAGAAGGTGACCGGGCGGTCGTACGCCTCGGTGGCCGAGCGGCTGGTCCTGCGTCCCGCCGGGATGCGGGACACCTACTTCCCCGGCACCGACCCGCGCATCCGCGGCCCGCACAACCACGGCTACCAGAAGGTGACGAAGGCCGACGGGACGACGGAGTTCCTGGACGTCACCGAGTGGAACCAGGCGGACCGGTTCGCGGCCGGGGACATGATCTCCACCACCGCGGACCTGGAACGGCTGCTCACCTCCCTCTTCCGGGGGCGGATCGTGCCGCCGGGACCGCAGCTGGAGGAGATGTTCACGGTCCCGGCGAACATCGAGGGCGCCACCTACAGCGCCGGGCTGCAGCGCTTCGCGTACGAGGGCCGGGTGTACTGGGTCAAGTCGGGCTCCCGGTACGGCTACAGCGCGGCCATCGCCGGGACCCGGGACCTGAGCCGGACCCTCGTCTACTCCGTCGGCGCGACCGACGCGAAGGGCGTGGACACGAACCCGGTCGCCGAGCGGATCGTCCTCGCCGCACTCACGCGGGGGTGAGGGCGAGCGCGCCCGTGTAGGTGGTGCCCGGGGTGAGGGCGGTCGGCGTGCCGTCGCCCGTGGGGATGACCGGCCCTTGGTACCCCGGTACCAGTCGCCCGCCGAAGATTCCCCCGGGGTCCCAGGGCCCGGGGCCGTCCCGCTCCTACCTTCGACAGCAGACACCGCGACGAGTCCGGCCGCGGCCCAGTGCGAGGCAGGAAGGCCCAGCTCCATGATCGAAGCGCGCGAACTGACAAAGCGGTACGGCGACAAGACCGTCGTCGACCGTCTGAGCTTCACCGTGAAGCCCGGCGAGGTGACCGGCTTCCTCGGCCCCAACGGCGCGGGCAAGTCCACGACCATGCGGATGATCGTCGGCCTGGACGCCCCCACCCACGGCTCGGTCACCGTCAACGGCCGTTCCTACGCCGGGCACCCCGCGCCCCTGCACGAGATCGGCAGCCTCCTGGAGGCCAAGTCCGTCCACCCGGGGCGCAGCGCGGTCAACCACCTCCTGGCGCTCGCGTACACGCACGGCATCGCGCGCAGCCGCGTCGACGAGGTCATCGAGCTGGCCGGGCTCACCAGCGTGGCCGGCAAGCGGGTCGGCGCCTTCTCGCTCGGCATGGGCCAGCGGCTCGGCATCGCCTCGGCGCTGCTCGGCGACCCGGCGATCGTGATGCTCGACGAACCGGTCAACGGCCTCGACCCCGAGGGCGTGCTCTGGGTCCGCAACCTGCTGCGTCAACTGGCCGACGAGGGGCGGGCCGTGATGCTCTCCTCGCACCTGATGAGCGAGACCGCGCTGATCGCCGACCATCTGGTGATCATCGGTCGGGGCAGGCTGCTCGCGGACACCACGGTCGAGGACTTCACCCGGGAGGCGGGCGGCGGTGGCGTGAAGGTCGTCACCGGCGAGCCCGCGAAGCTGCGCTCGCTGCTGGCCGGACCCGACGTCACGATCACCTCCTCGTCCGCCGAGGAGCTGCTGGTCGGGGGCCGGGACGCCCGGGAGATCGGGACGATCGCCGCCCAGCACGGCGTACCGCTGTACGAACTCACCCCGCAGGCCGTCTCCCTGGAGACGGCGTTCATGGACCTCACCCGGGACGTGGTCGAGTACCAGAGCGCTCCGGCCGGCACCGCGCGAAAGGCCGCCTGATGACCGTCACCAGCATCGCCACCGCCCGCCCGACGCCGTACAAGGTGACCGGCCGCCGGGTGCTGCGCTCGGAGTGGGCCAAGTTCTGGTCGCTGCGCTCCAGTTGGATCACCCTCGCGGTCGCCGTTTTCCTGCTGGTCCTGTTCGGGACGATCGCCAGCTACACCTACAGCGCGGGCACCACGCCGGGCGGCCCGCCCGGCCGGAGCAGCGGCGCGAGCGACGCGGTCAGCCTGGCCCTGACCGGTGTGACCTTCGCGTCGCTGGCCGTGGGCGTGCTCGGGGTGCTGCTGTCGGCGGGCGAGTACAGCACCGGCATGATCCGCTCCACGCTCACCGCCGTCCCGCGCCGCCTCCCGGTGCTGTGGGCGAAGGCCGCCGTGCTCGGTCCGATCGCCCTGGTCCTCACCACGCTCGGTGCGCTGGCCGCGTTCGGGCTGGGCTCGCCCGGTCTGGACGGCGAGAAGATCTCCCTGTCGCTCGGCGACGACGGGGTGCTGCGCAGCCTGGCCGGGGCCGGCCTCTACCTCGGTCTGGTCGCCGTCTTCGGCGTGGCCCTGGGTGTGCTGCTGCGCAACTCCGCCGGGGCCATCGCGTCACTGGTCGGCATCCTGCTCATCCTGCCCGGGCTGGCCACGCTGCTGCCCAACTCCTGGCAGGACACCCTCAGCCCCTACTTCCCGAGCAACGCGGGCCAGGCGGTGTACGCCCTGCACCAGTCCTCCGACGCCCTCTCGTCCGGGGCGGGCCTCGCCGTCTTCGCCGGCTGGGTGGCGCTGACCCTGGCCGCGGCGGCGTACCGGCTGGCCAGGACCGACGTCTGAGCCGGGGCGGACGCAGCGGATGCGCCGGACGCACCGGACACCCCCGACCCCGAGGGCACCAGCCCCGAGGACACCGGACCCGAGGACAATGGTCGGCATGAGTCCGCCGCACCGCGCGGCAGCCGCCGGGGACACCGCCCGGGGGACGGCCGACGCGCCGTCCCCCAGGTTCGACGCGGCCTGGGCGCACGCCTGGGCGCATCCGCTGCTGGGCCGGATGCTGCGCGACCGCAGCCGCCGGCGGCAGCTGGACCGGCGGCATCCGTGGCTGCTGGACACCGCGCTGGTGCTGTTCATGCTGCTGGTCAGCCTGCCCGACCTGCTGATGGTCGACCACAACTCCCCCTTCGCGCACACGACCGCCCCGGACACGCTGCCGACCGGCGTCCTGTGCGCCTTCATCGCCGCGCTGGTCCTTCCGCTGTGGTGGCGCCGTCGGGCCCCGGCCGTCGTGTACTTCACGATCCTCGCCGTGAACCTGGTCGAGTGGTCGGCGGGGCTCTGGCTGCGGGCCGGCACCGCCACGCTCGTCGCCCTCTACACCCTGGCCCGCAACGGCTCCCTGCGCGTGCTGGGCTGGTCGGTCGGGCTGAGCGTCGTTGCGCTGGCCCTGGCTGCCAACGTCCTGGCGCCGATCGACCATCCGCTGCTCGGCACCTTCTTCCTGCTGGGCTCGCTGACCGCGGCGGTCGCCGTCGGCCTGACCGTCCGGATCCGGGGGCTCTATCTGGCGGCCCTGGAGGACCGCGCCCGGCAGCTGGAGATCGAGCAGGAGCAGCGGGTACGGCTCACCGCGGCCGCGGAGCGCTCCCGGGTCGCGAGGGAGATGCACGACATCGTCGGCCACAACCTCTCCGTGATGGTCAGCGTCGCCGACGGCGCGGCGGTCCTCGCCGGCAACCGGGGCGAGCGGTCCGCGGACGCCCTGCGGATCCTCGGCGACACCGGCCGGCAGGCGATGAGCGAACTGCGCCGGGTCCTCGGCGTGCTCCGCGAGGGCGCCGACGAGGAGCGGCCGCTCGCGCCGCAGCCGGGGATCGGGGACCTGGACCCGCTGCTGGCCCGGGTCCGGGCGGCGGGACTGCCGGTGACGTACCGGACGATGGGCGACCCGGACGCGCTGGGCGACGGTGTCCAGCTCACCGTCTACCGGATCGTCCAGGAGTCGCTGACCAACACCCTCAAGCACGCGGGTCCGGGCGCGTCCGCCGAGGTGACGGTGGCCGTCACGCCGGGCGAGGTACGGGTCGAGGTCGCGGACACCGGCACGGCACCGGAGCCGGAGCCGTCCGACGACACCGCAGGTCACGGCCTGGTCGGCATCCGGCAGCGGGCCGCGATGTACGGCGGCACGGTCGTCGCCGGGCCGCGCGAGGGCTGCCCCGGCTGGCTGGTCGACGTCGTCCTCGACGTGCCCTCGGCCCCGCCCGCACCCCCTACCGCGCCGGCTCCGGGAGAGCAGTTGTGACGACCGTACTGATCGCCGACGACCAGCCGCTCCAGCGGATGGGTGTGCGGATGCTGCTGGAGGGCACCCCCGGTCTGGAGCCGGTCGGTGAGGCCGAGCACGGCGCGGCGGCCGTGCGGCTCGCCGCCGAACTGCGGCCCGACGTCGTCCTCATGGACATCCGGATGCCCGGCATGGACGGGCTGGAGGCGACCCGGCGGATCGTCGCCACCGGCGGCCGTACCCGCGTCCTCATCGTGACCACCTTCGACCTCGACGAGTACGCGTACGACGGGCTGCGCGCCGGGGCCAGCGGCTTCCTGCTCAAGGACGCCCGTCCGGAGGAGCTGGTCGCGGCCATCCACGCGGTGGCGAGCGGCGACGCCGTGGTGGCCCCCTCGCTGACCCGGCGCCTCCTGGACGCCTACGCCCACCGGGTGCTGGCGCCCACCGCCGCCGTCGAGGACCCCCGGCTGCGCTCGCTGACCGACCGCGAGCGCGAGGTCCTGGTCGCCATCGGCCTGGGCTGGAACAACACCGAGATCGCCGAGCGCCTCGTCCTCACCGAGTCGACCGTCAAGAAGCACGTCGGCCGGGTCCTCGCGAAGATCGGGGCGCGCGACCGGATCCAGGCCGTGATCACGGCGTACGACGCCGGACTGGTCCGCGCCAAGTAGGCGGACCGCCGCTCCCGGCACCGGCCCGGCAAGCAGTCGGACCCCCCTCTCCCGGTGCGGCGTCTCCAGGCGTAGCATGTGAACGAAACTGTTTCGTTCACGGAACGGACCTCGCATGGAGAAGACAGGCATGGTCTCCGTACTCGTCGTCAACGACCAATCCCTCCAGCGCCTCGCCCTGCGCATGCTCCTCACCGCCGAGCCCGGCCTGACGGTCGTCGGGGAGGCGGCGGACGGGGACGAGGCGATCCGTGCGAGCGCCGCGCTCCGCCCCGACGTCGTCCTGATGGACAGCCACCTCGCCCGGGCGGACGCGATCGACACCATCCGGCGCATCGCCCGCCCGGCCGCCCGGACCCGCACCCCCGGCTTCACCGGCGAGGCGGCCGTCTCCCGGGTCCTGGTGCTGACCGCGGCCGAGCAGGAGGCGGACGCCTGGGCGGCCCTGCGGGCGGGCGCCGGCGGCTTCCTGCTCGACGACGCCGACCCGGCCGAACTGACCGCCGCCATCCGGGTGGTGGCCGCCGGCGACGCCGTCATCACGCCCGGTCTGACCCGCGCGCTCATCGACGCCGTCCGCCAGCAGCACACCGTCCGCCCCCTCCCCCGCACCTCGGGACTCGGCACCCTCACCGAGCGCGAGCGCGACGTCCTGATCGCCGTGGCCGCCGGCTGGACCAACGCCGAGATCGCGCAGTGGCTGTCCATCGCGCCGACCACCGTGAAGACCCACGTCAGCAACGTCCTCGCGAAGATCGGCGCCCGGGCCCGGGTACAGGCGGTGACCTTCGCCTACGAGTCGGGCCTGATCCGACCGGCGGCCTGAGCGACAGCGCCCCCAAAGGGGCGCGGGGCCTTACCGATATGCGGCTCCGCCGCGTGGGCGCGACCAGCCACGACGGCGCCGCAGACGGCAGCGGTTCGGCAGCGACCCCGAAGGGGCGCGGGGCCCTACCGATATGCGGCTCCGCCGCGTGGGCGCGACCAGCCACGACGGCGCCGCAGACGGCAGACGGCAGACGGCAGATCGCGGCACTTCAAGCGGAACGCTCAGAAGCTCTCGCCGCCCAGCGCCTTGATGAACGCCAACGGGTTCCAGTACTCGCGGTACTTGACGATCTTGCCGTCCTTGAACGTCACGAACGTCGCGTAACTCATGTCGTACGGGTTCCCGTTGGCCAGCACCCGGCCGGTGACGCTCCAGTCGGCGACGGCCACATCAGGGTCGTCGGTGGCGTGGATGGTCGCCGACGTGATCCGGTGCACGTCGATGAGGTCGGGGTAGCCCTTCAGGTACTCGTAGACGGCCGCCCGGCCCTCCAGCCGGGTGGGGCTGCCCTCGGGGGCGAAGGGGAACTCGACGACGACGTTCTCGTCGCACTGGTCCGCCCAGGCCTTCATGTCCTTGGAGAGGAAGATGTCGAGGCTGCGCCGCACCAGGTCGGCGGCGGTAAGGGTCTCGCTCATGGTTCGTTCCCATCGTGATACGGAGTGGGCCACGCATTAATGTGGCTAGCCACATAATTACTTGGCCGGCCACATAAGTCAAGCGGTCCACGGTTCACGTGAACAGGCCGCCGCCGTCCACGGTCAGGATCTGGCCGGCCAGCGCCTCGGCGGCGTCGCTCGCCAGGAAGCCGACCGCCGCCGACACGTCCTCGGGTGTCAGCGCGCGGGGCAGCGCCTGCCCGGCCCGCGAGGCCTCGAAGGCGGCGTCCGGCTGGTAGGCGGTGGACGCGGTCCGGGTCAGCCCGGGCGCCACTCCGGTCACCGCGATCCCGTACTGCCCGAGCGAGGCGGCGAGCGACCGGGTGAGGCCGATCAGCGCGCCCTTGCTGGTCACGTACGCCAGCAGATCCGGGCTCGGCGGCTTCCAGAAGGTGTCGGAGACGATGTGCACGATCCGGCCGAAGCCGCGCTCTCGCATCCCCGGCATGAACGCCTGGGCGAGCAGCACCGCGGACTCGACGTTGACCGCCTGGACCCGGCGCCAGGCGTCCAGGTCGACGGTCTCCACGTCCATCAGATCGGTGGCGGCGGCCGCGTGCACCAGCACGTCGCACCGCCCGTTCTCGGCCAGCACGCGGCGCGCGCCCGCCCGTACGTCCTCGGCGTCGGCCAGGTCGCAGACGATGTCGCCGGCGCGGTCCAGGACCCGTACGACATGGCCGCGCCCGGTCAGCTCGCGCACGATGGCGCCGCCGATGGCCCCGGCCCCGCCCACGACGACGGCGACCCTGGGGGTGGTGGGGGTTTCAGACATCAAGTGCTCCTGACGATGGTGGGGGTGGGGCGGGGGAGGGTGCGGGCGGCGCATGCGCCGGTGCGGTACGTCGGCGGCTGCCCCTGCCGTCGACGTACCGCACCGGCCGTCTTTATTGCTCGCGTAAGCAACAATCTGGAGACACGAAACCCTGTCAGTCGTGGATGGCGCTGCCCAGGCCCAGGTCCAGCCGGAGGGACTCCACCAGCGAGAAGGCGCTGCTCTCGGTGAAGACGTCGGCCGCGGCGAGCGTGCCGGTGTACTTGGCCGCGACCGGGGCCGCCGCCTGCCGGCAGACCTCGTCGAGCCAGGTCTTGACGACGGCCCAGATGTTGTTGCCGTACTTCGCCGCGTAGACGCCGTAGTCGACGGTCCCGAGGGCCTGCTTGATCGACGTGGTCAGGTCGTCGATGTACTGCTGGTGCACGGTGACGTCGGCCCGGGTGCCGAGCCGCCCCATGTGACCGGCGATGTGGTGCTTCCAGGGGTACGACAGCGCCTTGGCCGGGGCGGCGAGGTAACCCTGGATGTCCTCGCTGTAGTTGAGCGCGCCGAACGGGGCCCAGCCCGGGATGTTGATGTCGACCAGCATCAGCGTGTCGTGGTGCGGGAACCGGATGTAGATGTTGTCCGGCGCGTGGTTGCTGCCGTGGTGCGCGAGTTCGACCCGCTCGCCGCCGACGTGCAGGGTGTAGCGGTCGGCGAAGGTTACGTCGGGCGCGGGCTTGTTCGGGTTGTTGTCGCGCAGCAGCAGCCGGCGGTTCTCCTCGTGCCCGATCCGGACCACATGGCGCCCGAAGAGCCCGGACGCGCCGACGTGGTCGGAGTGGTGGTGCGAGTGGACTATGTGGGTGACCTTGTTGCTGGTGCCGTTGGCGGCGGCGATCTCGTCGATCGCGCGCTGCAGGTTGTGGCCGATGGTCGGCGGGGCGTCGAACAGCACGACCCCGACCCGGGTGGTGAGGAAGGCGGCCTGGTAGTCGCCGTCGGTCACCCAGTAGAGATTGCGCTGGACGCGGCCCACGTAGTAGCCCTGGCTGTTCACCGCCGGGCCGAGGGAGCCCGCGGGCACCGGCGCGTAGTCCGGCAGACCGGCATCGGAGGATCCGGCGGCCGAGGCGTGCGCGGTGGCCGCCGAGGCCGTCGTCGCGGTGCCCCCGGCGACCAGGGCCGCGGCCGCCGGCACTGCGGTGGCCGCGGCGACTCTGGCGAGGAACGAACGGCGGTCGCTTCCGGATGCGGAGCTGGATGACATGTCGATTCCTTTCGGAACGGTTCCGGGCAGGCCAGGGCGATCCGCCCCATCGGCTCCCGCCCGGCGCAACGCGATTACCGTAGCCCCGAATAGCTTGCCTAAGCAAGCAACTTGTTTCCGGGTGCAGTGCGACCCCGGACATGCGCAGACCCTTGGCAGTCCGCCGGAGAACCGGCCTTCAACACCCGCTGCGACTAAGGTATTCCCAGCCCCGGAAGCAGCCGGGCGGCGAGTTTCCGCCCACCGCCGCCCGCCGTCGCCCACCACCGCCCGTCAGAAGAGGAGCGCCATGCCAGCCGCGAAGCCCGACCCGGTGATGCCTCGGCCCAGCCTCGTCGAGCGCGCCCCGGTCAGCTTCGGGCTCTTCGCGCTCTCCCGCGAACTGCACGGTTACGGCGCCGAACTCCTCCTGAAGCTCGGCCTGCACCCGGGCCAGGAACTGATCCTGATGCGGCTCTTCGACCGGGACGGCCAGACCCAGGCCGAGTTGCAGCAGGCGGTCGGACTGGACCACTCCACGGTCTCGCGGTCGATCCGCCGCATGGAGGACGCCGGCCTGGTCGCCCGGGCCCGCGCCGAGCACGACCGCCGGGCCTTCATCGTCTCGCTCGCCGCCGGCGGCGAGGCGCTCCGTGAGCCGCTCGCCGACCTCTGGACCACGCTCGACCGCCTCGCCACCGAGACCCTGCACCGGCTGAAGGGTGCCGACTTCCTCAGCACGGTCGCGGAACTCGAACGCGCCTACGCCACCGCCCGCCGCGGCTGACCGACGACGAACCCGGCCACCCGGTGCCGGCGGCGACGGCCGACAGGGCCGGAGCGGCGTAGCGGCGGAAGGGCGGAGAGGCAGGGAGCCAGCGAGGCGACGACTGCGATGCGCGCCACAGAAGGGCCGTGGTCCGCCGCCAGGAATCCGCGAAACACCCAGGTGATCCGCCACCCATGCGCGGGGCTCATGGATTACCCGCGTTCCAGGCATTGGACGCATGCATGTCCGACGGCCGAGGCTTGCCGGCATCACCAGTTCCCCGGAAGCGACTCGGAGCGTCCCGGACGCGATCCTGGAAGCGATACGGAAACGGCAAGGAGCCGATCATGACGACCCAGTGGAATGCCGAAGAGGGGCGCATCGAGACCACCGCCCGCGGCCGTGCCGTGCTCTCCCAGCCCCGCCTCAACCGGGGCACCGCCTTCACCCCGGAGGAGCGGCGGATGCTGGGCCTGGTGGGCCTGGTGCCGCCGGCGGTGCTGACCCTGGAGCAGCAGGCGGAGCGGGCGTACCGGCAGTACGCGGCGCAGCCGACCGATCTGGCCAAGAACGTCAACCTGACCGCGCTGCACGACCGCAACCAGGTGCTCTTCTACCGCCTGCTCTGCGACCACCTCGACGAGATGCTGCCCATCGTCTACACCCCCACCGTCGGCAAGGCGATCCAGCGCTACAGCAACGAGTACCGGCGCCCGGCCGGCGTGTACCTGTCGGTGCACACCCCGGAGGAGATCGAGGGCGCGCTGACGGCCTCCGGTCTGGGCCCCGACGACGTCGACCTGATCGTCGCCACGGACGGCGAGGCGATCCTCGGCATCGGCGACTGGGGCGTGGGCGGCATCGACATCTCGGTGGGCAAGCTCGCCGTCTACACCGCCGCGGCGGGCATCGACCCGAACCGCACCCTGGCGGTGATGCTGGACGTCGGCACCAACCGGCAGGAACTCCTCGACAACCCGCTCTACCTCGGCAACCGGCACCCGCGCGTGGACCGGGAGACGTACGACGCCTTCATCGACGCCTACGTCACCACCGCCCGCCGGCTCTTCCCGAACGCCCTGCTGCACTGGGAGGACTTCGGTCCCGCCAACGCCCGCCGCATCCTGGAGCGTTACCGCCCGACCGAGTTCACCTTCAACGACGACGTCCAGGGCACCGGCGCCGTCAACCTCGCCGCCGTGCTCTCCGGGGTGAAGGCCAGCGGGACTCCGCTGCGCGACCACCGGGTGGTGATCTTCGGCGCGGGCACCGCCGGCATCGGCATCGCCGACCAGCTGCGGGACGCCATGGCCGCCGACGGGCTGACCGCCGAGGAGGCCACCGCCCGCATCTTCGGCGTCGACCGCTACGGCCTGCTCACCGAGGACCAGCAGGACCTGCGCGACTTCCAGGTCCGCTACGCCCGCCCGGCCGCCGAGGTCGCCGACTGGCGGCGGGACGAGCAGGTGGGCGGCATCGCGCTGGCCGAGGTGGTCGAGCGGGTCCGGCCGACGGTCCTGATCGGCACCTCCGGGCAGGGCGGCTCCTTCACCGAGGAGATCGTCCGCACGATGGCCGCCCACACCGAGCGCCCGATCATCCTGCCGATGTCCAACCCGACGGACCTGGCCGAGGCGGTCCCCGCCGACCTGCTGGCCTGGACCGACGGCCGGGCCCTGATCGCCACCGGCAGCCCGTTCCGCCCGGTCGAGCAGGACGGGGTCCGCTACCTGATCGGGCAGGCCAACAACGCGCTGGTCTTCCCCGGCCTCGGGCTGGGCGCGATCGTCGCCCGGGCCACCCGGGTCACCGACGGCATGCTGGTCGCGGCCGCGCACGCCGTCGCCGGCCAGACGGACACCGACGGCCCCGGCGCGCCGATCCTGCCCCTCACCGACCAGCTGCGCGAGACCTCGGTGGCGGTCGCGGTGGCGGTGGCCCGTGCCGCGGCCGCCGACGGGGTGGCCGGCACGACCGTCGACGACTCCGTCGAGAAGCAGGTCAGGGCCGCCATGTGGCAGCCGGTGTACCCGCCGGTCAAGGCCGTCTGACCGGCCGGGACATCGCCCCGGGAGTCGTCCATGCCCCCGGCGCCTTGATACGGCCCGTCCCATGCGGCACGAGAATGGGGGCATGGATCTCCAGGTGCTCCGTTCCTTCCAGGCCGTGGCCGAGGGCATGACGGTCACAGAGGCCGCGGCCGCCGCCCACATCACCCAGCCCGCCCTCTCCCGGGCCCTGAACCGGCTGGAGAGCGAGGTCGGCGCGGAACTCCTCCAGCGGGTCGGCCGGGTGCTGCGGCTCACCCCGGCCGGGCGGGTGTTCAAGGAGTACGTCGACTCCGTGCTCGACAGTTACGACCGGGGGCGGCGGGCCGTGGCCGAGGTCGTCGACCCCGACGCGGGCGTGGTCTCGCTGGCCTTCCTGCACACCCTGGGCACCTGGCTCGTACCGAGGCTGGTCACCGGGTTCCGGCAGCGCTTCGCCGCCGTCCGGTTCGAACTGCACCAGGCGGACGAGAACGGCCTCGCCCAGCACCTCCTGGACGCCACCGCGGACCTGATCATCACCGGCAGGGACCCCGGCCACCCGCTGATCACCTGGCGCCGGCTCCTGGTCGAGCCCCTCTGGCTCGCCGTCCCGGCCCGCCACCGCCTCGCACAGCGCCGGCGCGTCCGGCTGGCCGAGGTCGCGGACGAGCAGTTCATCGTGCTCAAGCCCGGCTACGGCCTGCGCAGCGTCACCGAGACCCTGTGCCGCCAGGCCGGGTTCAGCCCCCTCGTCGGTTTCGAGGGCGAGGAGGTGGAGACCCTGCGCGGCCTGGTCGCGTCCGGTCTCGGCGTCTCCCTGATCCCGGCCGCGCCGGACGCCACCACGGATGCGGAGAGCAACCCGGACCTCCCCGTCCGCTACCTCAGGCTCACCGACGTGCAGGCCGTCCGGGACATCGGCATCGCCTGGCCGGCCTCCCGCACCCTGCCCCCGGCCTCCCGCCGCTTCATGGACCACGCCCTGAACACCGCGGCCCAGCCCTGACGGAACACGGTTGCACCGATACCGGAACCGGCGCGCCCGTATCGCCGGCGCCGTCTCACCACCAACGGCTGCTTCCTCGCCCGAGACTCCCCCGGCGACGCCCGGAGCGGAGCGGTCCCGGCGGCCGAGGCGGGTGCGGGCGGCCGAGGGGGGTGCGGTCCGTTCGTCGTCGTCTTCGAACGTCTCGCCCGGAGGGTAGACGAGTCGACCAATGTTGGTCAGAATCTCGACGCGGGCAAAAAATATGCCCCACATTCCGGGGTCGGCCGTCAGGAGGCCGACGCCAGTCCCTCGCCGCTCCGCGCTGCGAGCCCCCGCGCACGACGGGCACTCCCGTCACCCGCCACCGATGTCACATCCGCTTCGGGCTGATCCACCTCAGCGCCGGCAAGGGAGCTCACGACATGCAGGCCGCCTCTCCCCACCAGACGACACACGCACCCGGACAACTGCGCCGGGCGGTGACCTCCAGCTTCTTGGGAAGCGTCATCGAGTACTACGACTTCCTGCTGTACTCCACCGCCGCGGCGGTGGTGTTCCCGCACGTCTTCTTCTCCGACCTCAGCCCCACGGCCGCCACCCTCGCCAGCTTCACCACCTTCGCCACCGGCTACCTGGCCAGGCCACTGGGCGGAATCGTCTTCGGGCACTTCGGGGACCGGCTCGGCCGCAAGCGGATGCTCGTGGTGACGATGTCCCTCATGGGTGTCGCCAGCTTCCTCATCGGCGTCCTGCCCACATACGGCCAGGCCGGCACGCTGGCACCGGTCTGCCTGCTGCTCCTGCGCATCGTCCAGGGCGTGGCGGTGGGCGGCGAGTGGGGCGGCGCCGTGCTCCTGTCCGCCGAGCACGCGACCGGACGGCGCGGGCTGTGGGCGAGCTTCACCAACGCCGGGGCCCCCTTCGGCATGGCGGTCTCCACGGTGGCCATGTCGGCGACGTCCGCCGCGGTCGGCGAGGACGCCTTCCTCTCCTGGGGCTGGCGCATCCCCTTCCTGCTCAGCGTGGTGCTGCTGGCAATAGGCCTGTTCATCCGGGTGCGGGTCACCGAGACTCCGGTGTTCACCCGGGCGGAGAAGGAGCAGAAGACGCAGGCGTCGGCGCCACGCCGGTCGCTCCCTCTGTGGGACGTGCTGCGCCATCACCCCCGGGTGCTGCTGCTGGGCATCGGGGTCGGCCTGTCCGCGTTCGTCTTCCAGGGCACGGTGACCACGTACCTCATTTCCTACGCGGTGCAGGGCGGCTTCCCCCGGCAGACGGTGCTCAACAGCCTGGCGGTGTCCTCCACGCTGGCGGTGGCCGGCATCATCGGCTGGTCGGCGCTGTCCGACCGGCGGGGCCGGCGTCCGGTGGTCATGGCGGGCGCGGTGGCCGTGGGCGCCTACGCCTTCGCACTGTTCCCGCTGGTCGTTCACCGGTCACCGCGACCGGGT
>NZ_JAGXJL010000406.1:0-244 GCF_019091475.1 Streptomyces sp. GbtcB6
TGACTAGATTCTCTAGTGTTGGGCGTTATTCGACGCACCATTTGATAAAGCACTAACAACCATACACCCATTTTTAGCCAGTGGACGATCTCCAACTAATAGGGCCGGCAACAACACCATTGAGCCAACACTTTGTCTTGATCATCCTGACACTTTCCTCGCGTTCACGTTCTGTCTTCAAAAACAAACCATAGTCATCTGTTCGAATGGGTTTGGGAAAGGTCGAATCTGTCATGCCTTCAAG
>NZ_JAGXJL010000407.1:0-244 GCF_019091475.1 Streptomyces sp. GbtcB6
CAGCAGGCCGAGCTGGATCACACCGACGATCCAGACGATGTACAGGAGGGTCGGCAGCTTCTGCTCCCGCGCGCACCCGGTCGCGCCCCGCAGGTTCACCGCCGCCTGCAGGGCCTGGCCGGCCAGGCAGACGTCCAGCTTGTCGTGGGCGACGGCCGGCAAGGCGGGGGCGAGCGCGTCGGCGCCCGCGGCGAGCCTCACGGCGACGCTGAGCACCTAGTCGCCGACCAGGCTGGCGGCGGCC
>NZ_JAGXJL010000408.1:0-244 GCF_019091475.1 Streptomyces sp. GbtcB6
CTTCATATTATTTCCTTTGTGATCTAATCCTTATACCCTCAACAGTAAGGGTTAGCTCAATCACCTAAGCATAAAACTAGAAAACTCCTAGGTATTTAACCATAATATCTACATTCTGTACAATATACCTGTTCCACCTTAAAGCCTTCCTAGCGGCCTTAGTAGTCGTTGCATATTAACAAAACTTTGCCAATCGGTCTAGCTTAGTATCATTCTCCATTATTGCGCTGCCCGAAATCAACCA
>NZ_JAGXJL010000409.1:0-244 GCF_019091475.1 Streptomyces sp. GbtcB6
TGTTGGCAAAAATTGGTATTGCGCTGGTAAAATATTATTTACCGATGATGTGTAGGCAAAAGAGGGTTGGCAAATCAATATTAGTAAGAACTTTTGCCAGAATAAAATGAAAAGCGCTGGCAAAAAAGACTTTTCCCAGCGCGTAAATGTGCTGGTAAAAGTTAGATTTTAGCCACTGCAAATGTACGCTGGTAAAACCTTGAGCTCTTTGCCAGCGCAGTTTCGAAATACGTTGGTAAAAGTT
>NZ_JAGXJL010000410.1:0-243 GCF_019091475.1 Streptomyces sp. GbtcB6
GCCCTGGACGACCGTCGAGCCGCAGACCCTCCGCCTCTACCCGGGGACCACGGGCTCGGTGGAGCTCACCTTCGCCCCGCCCCGCACCCCGGCCGCCACCGCCGGCCCCAACCCCTACGCGGTCCGCATCACGCCCACCGAGCATCCCGCGGCCGTCACCGTCCCCGAGGGCAACCTCACCATCACGCCCTTCTCCGAACTGCGCGCGGAGCGGGTCCCGCCCACGGTCAAGGGCCGGTTCCG
>NZ_JAGXJL010000411.1:0-243 GCF_019091475.1 Streptomyces sp. GbtcB6
GGTACGAACGGATCAGGAAAATTGCCTGCCGGTTCGGCGTTGTTTCGAGCGCAAGCGATTCAGGGGTTGCGGTCACGGCATGGGCGTCCAGTGCCGATGTTCGGCATTTCGAGCTGGCTAGTGGTGGCCTTCATTTTCGCATTGCTTATCGCCGTGACGGCAACGCTTTTCCTGTCGAGTTTCGCACGCAAGGAGACGGTCGAGGGATTTCTACAGCCCCAAAGTGGTAGCGCGACGATTACT
>NZ_JAGXJL010000412.1:0-243 GCF_019091475.1 Streptomyces sp. GbtcB6
GGGCGGACCGAGCCGGTGGTCGTGCCCGTGCGGGCGATGAACGTGGCGACCTCGGCGAACGTCGTCGTGCCGACGGTGGCGACGAAGCGGCCCCGGAAGTCGTAGTGGCGCAGGTAGTTGCCGGTGGCGTCGCGGAAGGAGTAGCCGTTGGAGTCGGCGAGGCCCACGACCACCGTGAAGGTGGCCCCCTGCTTGTCGGCCGGGGCGCTGGGGGTTGTCACCACCGGGTGGTTGAGGAGGGAG
>NZ_JAGXJL010000413.1:0-243 GCF_019091475.1 Streptomyces sp. GbtcB6
GCCTGGGCGAGGAAGAACTGCGCGCCCTGGTTGTGCCAGTCCCGGTCGCGTCGGGGGCGGTGGGAGCATGCCCCGCTCTCCGCCGCGGCCTCGTGGGCGTGCGGGCGCGTGCCCGCGTGCGCGTGCTGAGGTGGCCCGGGGGGGTGGATCTCGGCGAACTTCAGCCGCTGCGTGTCGGGGAGCGTGCCGCCGGGGCCGGTCAGGCGGGCCCACGCCGTCTTCTCACCGGTGCGGTACGGCACC
>NZ_JAGXJL010000414.1:0-243 GCF_019091475.1 Streptomyces sp. GbtcB6
CCTCGAGCGGCTGGGCTTCCACGCCCTGACCACGACCACGCCGTACCTGTCTCCGCAGTGTGACCGGCAAGCGGTCTCGCCCAGCGGTATCGGTAAGCCGTCAGCACGCCGGCCGCGGCCGGGCGGTGTGCCCGCGCGCCGGGACCGCACCACCCGATGCGGTCCCGCCCCGCGCGAGGCGCGCCCCGGTCCCCGGCGTGCCTTGGTGCGCTCCAGTGCCGCGATCCCCACCGCCGCCAGTGC
>NZ_JAGXJL010000044.1:0-16969 GCF_019091475.1 Streptomyces sp. GbtcB6
TCCGCGCCTGCGCCGTCCGGCGTGGCCGCCGGGGGCGCGGGCGGTCGGCCGGGCGGGCGTGCAGACGGCTCGGCGGCTGTGCCGCCCGGTGTGCCGTCCCGGTCCGCGCGCTCCGGCGGGCGGCCGAACAGCTCGGCCGCGGTCCAGCGGCGGACCTCCGGGATCCTTCGGCAGGCCGCCTCGTGGGCGTCGGGCGCCGAGGCGTCGGCGCGGGACGGGCTGTCCACTCCGGTGAGCGGGGGCTCGGCCGTAGGGCACCCCGGTTCCGCCAGGGGGCAGCGGGGGGCGAAGGGGCAGCCCGGGCCGGCGGTACCCGGTGCGGGGGCGGAGCCCGGCACCGGTGTGGGCGGCACCCGGGCGTCGAGGCGCGGCACGGAGCCGACGAGCCCGAGGGTGTACGGCATCCGGGGGCGGCAGAGCACCGCTGCCACCGGACCCGCCTCCACCACCCGCCCCGCGTACAGGACGGCGACCCGCTCCGCGGCACCGCCGACCGCGCCGGGGACGTGGCTGACGGGGACCACCGCCGCTCCCGTTTCCCGCCCCGCGGCCGCGAGCGCCCCAAGCACCTGGGCCTGCACGGTCCCGTCGTGCGCGCTGGCCGGCTCGTCCGCGACGAGGACCGCGGGCCGGTTCGCCACCGCCATCGCGATCATGGCCCGCTGGGGCATCCCGCCGGACAGCTGGTGGGGCAGGGCGCGCGCGGCCCTGGACGGCTGCGGCACCCCGACGAGGTCCAGCAGCTCCACCGCCCGCCGCAGCGCCGTCTCGCGCCGCGGGCGGGGGCGTTCGTGGATGCGCAGGGCCTCCGCGATCTGGTCGCCGACGCGCAGCACCGGGGTGAAGGCGTGCAGTGGATCCTGGAAGACCATGGCGATCAGGCGGCCCCGGAGGCCGGCCAGCTCCCGCTCCGGCCGCCCCAGCACCTCCTCGCCCAGCAGCCGCACCGAACCGCCGACCCGGGCACCGGGCGGCGCCAGCCCGAGCAGCGACAGCGCGGTGAGCGACTTGCCCGCGCCGGACTCACCGACCAGACCCAGCACTTCGCCGCGGCGCAGCGCGAGATCCACACCGCGCACCACGGGCACCGGCGCCCGCCGCCGCCCGCCCCCGAAGGCGACCGTCAGACCGCGCGCCTCCAGGACCGGGCTCGCCGGTCCGCGCGCCGCCGGGCCCGCGCCCATCAGGCGAGCCCCGACACGACACCGCGGGGCGGCCCGGCCGGCCGTACCGTCGTGGGGTCCAGGGCGTCGCGCAGGGCGTTGCCCAGGAGACTGACGGCCAGGACGAACGCGGTCAGCAGACCCGCGGGGAAGAAGAACATCCACGGATACACCAGGGCCACGTCGGACGCGTCCGCGATCAGCGTGCCCAGGGAGACGTCCGGCGGCTGGACGCCGAAGCCGAAGTAGGACAGCCCGGCCTCGCTGACCACCGCCCCGGCCACCGTGACCGTCGCGTCGGTGATCAGGAACGAGGCCAGGTGCGGCAGCACGTGCCGCCAGATGATCCGCACCGGTCCGACCCCCATCAGCCGCGCCACCACCACGAACTGCTGCTCCTTCAGCGAGCGGGTCATGCCGCGCACCGCCCGCGCGGTGACCATCCAGCCCAGCAGGGCGAGCAGCGCGGCCACCACGAGCCAGCCCCACCGCCGCAGCCGAGGGGCGAGCACCACAAGGACCAGGAAGCCGGGAAGAACCAACAGCAGGTCCGCCACGAACATCAGCGAACGGTCCGTCCAGCCGCCGAAGTACCCGGCGCAGGCACCCACCGCCGCCGCAAGACCGGTGGCGACCGCGGCCACCAGCACCCCGATCAGCAGCGACTTCCGCAGCCCGTGCGCGACCTGGGCGAACACGTCCTGCCCGATCCGGTTGGTGCCCATCCAGTGCCGCGCGTCCGGAGGTTGCCGCAGCGCCGTGTAGTCGACGTCCGGGTAGGACCACCGGCACACGTACGGCCCCGCGACCGCGAGCACCACCAGGGCCAGCAGCAGCGCGAACCCGCACAGCGCCCCCGGGTGCCGGGCCAGCCGGCCGAGCACGGCCCGCCCGCGCCGCCCCGCTCTCACGGCTGCCGTACCCGGGGATCGAGCAGCGCGTGCAGGACGTCCGCGACCAGCCCCGCCAGCAGGACGACGGCCGCGGCGAAGCCGTTGACCGCCACGACCGAGTTCACGTCGCCCTTCTCCACCGAGTCGATCAGCCAGCTGCCCATGCCGGGCCAGCCGAAGACCCGCTCGGTGAACACGGCCCCGGTGACCAGGGTGAGGACGCCGAAGGAGAAGAAGACCGTCATCGGCACCAGCGAGATCCGCAGCCCGTGCCGCAGCAGCGCACGCCCCGGGGTGAGCCCCTTGGCGCGGGCGGTGCGCAGATGGTCCGCGCCGAGCACGTCCAGGGTGGCGGCCCGCTGGTAGCGGCTGTACAGGGCGATCGCCGCGAGCGCCACACAGAGCGCCGGGAGCACCAGGTGGGCCGCCGTGTCCCGCAGGTGGACGGTCCAGTCGCCCTGCAGCCCGGGGGTGTGCTCGCCGGTGTACTTGACGACGTTGCCGCCCGCGGCCCGGTTGACCGCGAGCGCGCCGGTCTTCAGGAGCAGCGCCAGCACGAAGGTGGGCACGCACAGCACCGCGAAGGAGAACCCGGCCAGCGCCCGGTCGCCGAGCCCGCCGCGGCGGACCGCCGCCCACATCCCGGCCAGGGTGCCCACGGCCGTACCGGCCAGCGTGCCCACCAGCAGCAGCCGTACCGACACGCCGATCCGGCGGCCGAACTCGGCGCTCACCGACTGGTCGTCGACGGTGCGGCCCAGGTCGCCGTGGACGGCGCGGTCCGCCCAGTGCGCGAAGCGCTCCGGCAGCGGCGCGCGGTCGTCCATGCCGAGCCGGGACAGCTCGCGGTCGACGACCCGGGCCGACGGCGGTGGCCGGCGGTCCTCGAAGTACGCGCGTGGATCGAGCGCGGTGGAGGCGAGCGCGTAGGAGAGGACCAGGGAGACGAGGAACAGGACCATGCAGCGGACCAGGCGCCTGGCGATCAGGAAGAACATGGCACTCCTGACGGGGCACGGAGGGTGACGGCCCGGGCGGAGCGCGGGCGTCCGCCGGGGGATGGAGTCTGCCTTCTCTTCATTTGAGGGAAACATCGTGATGTTAAGCTCCGTCGCCACAATTCGCAGGAAAGTCAAGGCAGTTGGCGGTGCCGGGACGCCGGAGAGGCTGGCAGGTGGAGCGATTACGGGCTTGGTCCGCGTGGCTGGCCGTCTGGGCGCTCGTCGTCCTCACGGCGACCGGATGCTCCGGGTCCGGCGGGCACGACGACTCCCGGGACCGTGCGCTTCCCACCTACGGCACCTACGACATCAACGCCCTGCCGTCCGGGGACCTCCGCTCCGGAGGGACCCTGACCGTGCCGATCACGCAGATGATCACGCAGTTCAACTTCAACCACGTCGACGGCGCCCTGGACGACGTGTGGACCGTCGACACGATGACGGAGCCGCGGCTCTTCACCCGCGACGCCGAGGGCGTCCCCCGCATCGTGCGGGACTACCTGACCTCCGCCACCGTCTCCACCGCCGGCTCGCGCCAGGTCGTCACCTACCGGCTCGACCCGAAGGCCCGCTGGTCCGACGGCAGGGCCCTGAGCTGGCGGGACTTCGCCGCCCAGTGGCACGCGGTCGGCGGCGGCGACGACCGGTACCTGGTCGCCGACCCGAGCGGCTACGACCGTATCGCCGACGTCCGCCGGGGCGCCGGCGCGCACGACGTCGAGGTCACCTTCAAGAAGCCGTACGCCGACTGGCGCAGGCTCTTCACCCCGCTCTTCCCGGCCGTCGCCTACGACAGCCCGCAGCACTTCGACTCCGACTGGCAGGGCCGGCTCCCGGTCACCGCGGGCCCCTTCAAGCTCGCCTCCGTCGACCGTACGGCGCAGACCCTCACCCTCGTCCGCGACGCCGCGTGGTGGGGCACCCGGCCCCGGCTCGACCGCGTCGTCTTCCGCGTCCTCGACCCCGACGCCGCCCTGCAGGCCTTCCTCAACGGCGAGGTCGACGTCGTCAACGCCGCCACCAGCGATGCCTACGCCCAGCTGGCGAAGGCGCAGGACACCGCGATCCGGATCGGCTCCGCCTGGGACGAGGTGCACATCACGCTGAACGGCGCCGGCGGGCCGCTGGCCGACCGGGCGGTGCGCAACGCCCTCCAGCAGGCCGTGGACCGCCCGGCGCTGGCCGAGGTCGCGGCCGCGGGCCTGCCGGTGAAGGTGCCGTTGCTCGGCAACCACTTCTACATGACCAACCAGCCCGGCTACGCCGACGACTCCGGCCCCTACGGCCGCTTCGACCTCAAGGCCGCCGACCGCGCCCTCGACCAAGCGGGCTGGCGCAGCCAGGGCGCCGGGAGACCCAGGACGAAGGACGGCCACAGCCTCACCCTCCGCCTGGTGCTGAGCGAGGGCACCAACCGGCTCGGCGAGGACCTGGCCCAGCTCGTCCAGCAGATGCTCGCCCGGGCCGGCGTCCGCGTCGACATCGAGAAGGTGCCCGCCTCCGCCTACGGCCCGCAGTACCTGGACAAGGGCAACTTCGACCTCGCGATCTTCCGGTTCACCGGGCTGACGTACCCGAGCTCGGCCTACGCCGTCTACCGGCGCCCGGCCGGCGGCCAGGTCTTCGAGAACTACGGCCGGGTCGGCTCGGCGCAGGTGGATGAGCTGCTGGACAAGGCGGCAGGCACCCTCGACACCGGGGCCGCCCAACGGCTCTACAACGCGGCGGACACCGAGATCTGGCGCCTCGGCCACGACATCGAGCTCTACCAGCGCCCCCAGATCCTCGCCGTCCGCAAGGGCCTGGCCAACTACGGCGTCCCGGGCCTCGGCGACATCGACTTCACGAAGGTCGGCTGGGCGAAGTGAGCGTGGGCCGGCCGGGGGCGGAAGCGCGCGCACGGCGGCACGCGGAAGAGAGTCCGGTGCGGGGCGGGGCGGATTCGAACGCACGGTGGTCTCGGGCGGAGACGAGCCGGCGGCGGCCCCAGGTAGAAGCGCGCGCACGGCGGCCCCGTGCGGAGCTGTCCGCACGGGGCCGTTCCGGTCGTTGCGGTGGCGCTGTTCAGGCATGCGGTGTGCTCAGGGCTCTCTCGTCCGCCCGCTGGCGCACCATGTCGAAGCCGAGGGCGGCCGAGGCCAGCGTCACATGGTGGTGCCAGCCCCGGAAGGAGCGGCCCTCGAAGTCGCCGAGGCCGAACTCGTCGTGCATCCGGCCCAGCGCCTCCCCGGCGAACCTGCGCAGCCGGGCCAGCAGCACGATCTCCGCGAGCCGGCGCACCGGCAGGTTGGTCAGCCAGTAGGCCCGCGGCTGCGGCCGGCCGTAGGGCCAGTCCGCAAGCAGCATCCGCGGCCGCGGCGACGCGCTCGGAAAGCCCTCGGGAGAGCGCTCGGCCCGCAGCAGCACCGGAACGGCCAGGAACTCCGAGTGCCACATGCGTTCGGTCACCGGGTCGTGCCAGGTCACCGACGTCCGCTCGGTCTGCCGGACGGCGTGCGCGGCGAGTTCGGCCAGGGTGCCGCCGGCCCCCCGGGCGGCGGCCCGGCCGCGGGGGAGGAGCACCGGCGTGTGCGGCGATGCCTGGACCACATAGCCGAGCCCGCGGGCCTCCAGCCCCCGTAACAGGGGGTCCGGGTCCCCGTCGCCGCGCCAGTCGGCCAGCACCGGCAGCGGTTCCAGGGACCACTCGTCGAGCATCTCGTCGAGTGCTTCCAGTACGTAGCTCCACCGTGGACGGCAGCGCTCCTGCTCCGGTAAGTGCGCCTGGCCGCGCAGCCCTTCGTCCCGGTCCCAGCGGGTCGGCAGCACCAGCCGCCAGTTCACCGGGACCCCGCCGGCGTGCCCCACCAGCGAGGTCGCAAGGGCCAGCTGGCAGTTGACGGTGCGTTCCTGGGAGGCCGCGTACTGGCGGGCCACGCCGACCGAGCGGTCGCCGTTCTTGGCGAAGACGACCTCGTCCACCGACCAGGCCTCGGCCCGGAAGGCCCGGACCATCTGCCCGGCCAGCCGGCCGCGCACCGGCGCGGACGCCCAGGGACTCTGGTTCACGAACTGCTGTATCTGCTGCACCGCCCGCCGTCCGAGCACCTGCTCGGTGATCCGGGCGGGCGTCTTGCGGCCGGGCACGGCCAGCAGGCCGCGCAGGTACACCTCGCCCCAGCGCCGCTGGTCGGCCCGGGTGAACTGGCCGAACAGCTCGCCGCAATAGGCCGGCAGGTCGCGGGCACCGGGCGGGGCACCCGGGGTACGCACGGACGGTAACGGGAGTGCGATGGTCGCGAGATCACTCATGGTTGCAGTCGTCACCACCCTCCAGCAGGAAGGCGTCCGTGGCGAGCAGCGCGTCCGCGACCTCCGGCAGGGCGCAGCCCACGATCACGAAGTCGACGTCGAGCCCCGCCTTGGTGCGCTGGAACAGCAGCTCGTTGATGGCGGACCGGCACATCTCGCTGGTCTCGCAGAGGTGGAACTCCACCCGCCCCGGGGTGGCCGCCATGACCTCGCCCAGGATCCTGCGGAACTTGCCCAGTTCGGCGGCGTCGATCACGCCGCGGCAGCTGATGTGGGCGGTGCCGCCGTCGAACTCGCTGCGCATCCGCAGCCGCATCTGCGCGGGCTCCAGCTCCACCCGCACCCGCACCGGTTCGGTGCCCTCGGGCAGCCGTACCGTCAGGTCCTTGGCGTCGAAGTTCTGGTACGGCTGCCCGTCCACCCACACCCGGGTCAGCTCCGCCGAGCCGGCCGGCAGCAGGTCCGGCGCCACCCGCAGCAGCCGCTCCGGGAGGTCGTCCGGGCGCGGCCGGAAGTGCAGGGTCACCGGGTCGTTGCCGAGCAGCAGACCGGTGTAGGTCGCCGACAGGTAGCACAGCTCCAGCGCGTGGTAGCCCGCCATGGCGTGGCTGCCCTTGAGCCGCTCGGTGCCCAGCAGGTACGGGATGCCGTTGGCCAGGACGTTGAAGTAGACGCCGCCGTCCTCGTAGTCGAGGAAGTACGCGTTGTAGAACGACGCCGCCTCCCGGGCCAGCCGCAGGTGCTCGGGGTCGTCGGTGGTGCCGGCCAGGATGAGGTAGGCGAGGATCGCCTGCTCCTGCTGCCACCAGGCCTTGCGGTCGTGCCAGACCATGCGGTGGATGCCGCTGTCCGGGTCGGGCTGCCGCTCCACCACGTCGTACCAGCCGCTGCGCAGCCCGTCGCTGCCCACCGAGGGCATCAACTCGGCGATCCGCTCCGCCGTGGTGCCGTACTCGGGCTTGTCGTGCAGGGCCTTGATGCGGGTCAGGTTCCAGGTGATCTTGAGGTTGTGGCCGACCACCGCGCGGTCCTGCTGCCAGCCCCAGGTGCGGTCCGGGCTCCAGTCGGCGTGGAACCGTTCCTGCACGAACGGGGAGTTGGGCTCGTCCGGGAACCGCTTGACGATCGTGTCCGCGGTCTCCTCCAGGAGCGCGGCGAAGTCCGGACGGCCGGTCGCCAGATAGGCGTTGATCAGGTAGGCCGGGGCGTGGTCGCCGACGGAGTTCCAGTTCTTGCGGGACCGGTTGCGGCCCAGCGAGTCGGCGCCCGGGTCGAGGGCGATCGGGTCCAGGTGCGAGAAGAACCCGCCCTCGACCGGGTCGCGGAAGAACTTCTGGAACAGGGCGACCGTGCGGTCGATGTCGTTCAGGATCTTCGGGTCGCCGGTGATCCGGAAGGTCTGGGTGGGGCCGGCGAGCGCGTAGATCTGCTCGTACATCGGGATCGCGTCGTAGTCGTCCCCGAACTCCGAGGCGAAGACCGGCCGGTGGCCGTTGGCCGTGATGTCGATGCCGTGGTACCAGTAGGTGATCCCGTCCGCCTGGTCGTCCACCCGCATGTGCTCGCGCAGGTACTCGGTGCCGGACTCCGCCGCCTCCAGGAAGCGGTCCTCGCCGGTCAGCAGGTAGGCGGTGGCCAGCCCGTACACCAGCCGGGAGATGGTGTCGGTCTCCTGGCGCACGTCCTGGCCGTGGAAGTCCGGTAAGTGGGTGCCGCTGAGGGTGAGGTGGGTGCGGAAGTTGCGCCAGTCGTACACCCCGTCCGGGAACTGCCCGCGCAGGTAGAAGTCGGCGATGGCGGCGGCCTGCTGCACCCACCAGTTCGGGTGCTCGAAGACGTACTGGCCGCGGCTCTCCTCCGGGAAGGTGATCTCCTTGGCGTCGAAGCGGGCGCCGCCCTCCCACTCGTAGAGGATCCCGTACGCGAACAGGAACCGGCCCTCGGCCAGCATGTCGACGGTGTCGGCCGTGGTGTCGTGGTAGGAGTCGCCGAGGTTGCGGACGATGCGGGAGACGGCGTTGTGGGTCAGGTGGACCGTGAACTCACGCCCGTCCGGGCTGCGCAGACCGAACATGCGCCTTGTGGGGCTGTAGTGGGTGACGTAACCCGCCAGGGTGTCGGAGGTGATACGTCGTTGGGAGAGTGCGCTCATCGTCGCGTGCCCTTCTCGTCGGGCAGGGCCGCCAGCAGCACGACGCTGCGGCCCTGGGCGTGATAGGTGGGACCGTCGACCGGTTCCTCCGCGCCGGGCGGGAGGATCTCGTGCGGGGCCGGCCGGGCCGTGTCCAGGACGCGGTGCCAGCGGTGGCCGGGAAGGACGGGCAGCTCGAAGTCGAGGCCCAGGTGGTACATGTTGAGGACCAGGTGCAGGTCCGGGTCACCGTCGAAACCGCCGTACGTGCAGGCCAGCACATGGGCGTCGGGGTTCTCCCAGCCCGGCTGGTGCAGCCGCGTGCCGTGCCAGGTGATGTCCGGCAGAAGCCGGGGGTTGAGCCGCTCGGAGAAGAACTGCGGCTCACGGAAGGTGCGGTAGCGCTTGCGCAGCCCGATGACACCCCGGGTGAACCCGAGCGTCTCCCGTTCGGTGTCCGCCTGCTCCCAGTCGAGCCAGGAGAGCGGGCCGTCCTGGCAGTAGCCGTTGTTGTTGCCGGCCTGGCTGTTGCGGAACTCGTCGCCGGCCAGGAGCATCGGGACGCCGCGGCTGAGCATGAGGACCGACAGCAGGTTCTTGACCTGCCGCACCCGCAGCCCTTCGACCTCGGGGTCGTCCGTGGGGCCCTCGGAACCGCAGTTCCAGCTGTAGTTCTCGTTCGCCCCGTCGGCGTTCGCCTCACCGTTGGCGTGGTTGTGCTTGGTGTCGTAGCTGACCAGGTCGTTGAGGGTGAACCCGTCGTGGCAGGTGACGAAGTTGATGCTGTTGGTGGGCAGTTCCTCCTGCGGGGCGAACAGGTCGGCCGAGCCGCCGAGCCGTGAGGCGACCTCGCCGGCGATGCCCGCGTCACCGCGCACGAACCGCCGTACGTCGTCCCGGAAGGGGCCGTTCCACTGCGCCCAGCGCTTACCGGGGAAACGGCCCACCTGGTAGAGCCCGCCGCCGTCCCAGGGCTCCGCGATGATCTTCGTCTCGGCCAGGATCTGCGACAGCTCTATCGCCCACAGCGCGGGCGGCACCGCCATCTCGTAGCCCATCGGGCCGCGGGACAGCTCCGAGGCGAGGTCGAAGCGGAAGCCGTCGACGTGGTGCTCGGAGACCCAGTACTCCAGCGACTCCAGGATGAACTTGGTGACGATGGGGTGGTTGGCGTTGACCGCGTTGCCGCACCCGGTGAAGTCCATGTAGTGGGAGCGGTCCTGCGGCCACAGGTGGTAGTAGGCCTCGTTCGCCGCGCCCCGGAAACTGATCGTCGGGCCGAACTCGTTGCCCTCGCTGGTGTGGTTGAAGACCACGTCGAGGATGACCTCGATGCCCGCCTTGTGGAACGCCTTCACCATGTCGCGGAACTCGGTGATGTGGGTGGCCAGATGGGGGCTGGAGCAGTAGCCGGTGTGCGGGGCGAAGAACCCGTACGGGTCGTAGCCCCAGTAGTTGCGCAGCGGGATGCCGTCGGGGCCGGTGCGCAGGACCTGGGTCTCGTCGAAGTCGAAGACCGGCAGCAACTCCACGGCGGTTACGCCGAGTTCCTGCAGATGCGGGATCTTCTCGATGACGGCCGAGAAGGTCCCGGGGTGGTCCGCCCCGGAGGTCGGCGAGGCGGTGAAGCCGCGTACGTGCATCTCGTAGACGACGGTGTCGGCCATCGGGGTGCGCAGCGGGGTGTCGCCCTCCCAGTCGTAGTCGTCCAGGTCGACGACCAGGCTGCGCATGGAGTGCTCGACGTTGTCCCCGGGGCCGATCGCGCGGGTCCGCTCCCAGCGGCTGTTGACGTTGGCGCGGGCGTAGGGGTCGAGCAGCACCTTGCGGTGGTCGAAGCGGCTGCCCCCGGCGACGGGGTCGCGCGGACCCTCGATGCGGTAGGCGTAGACCTGGCCGGCGCCGAGCCCCTGCACATGGCAGTGCCAGAAGTGGAAGCTGCGGTGCCGCTCGGGGCGCAGCCGGATGGTCCGGTAGGGCTGCGGACTCTCGCAGTGCTCGAACAGCAACAGGTCGACGCGGGTGGCGTGCTCGGAGAAGACCGAGAAGTTGACCCCGTCGGCGTCGACGGTGCTGCCCAGCGGCTGCGGGTGGCCCGGGGTGACGCCGGGCTGGGGGACGTCGAGGGTGCCGGTCTCGGTGTCGTGGTCGGCGGGCAGGGTCATGTACGTGTTCGTGGCATCCGTCGTGGCGGTGGCGGTGGCGGTGGCGGCCGGCTGGTCCTGGGCCTCGGTCGAGACGCTCATGCGAACACCGCCCTGGTCCCGGCCGGGGCGTCGGCGCGCAGCCCGGCGAAGAGTTCGCCCCAGGGCACGGGGCCGGAGGCCGGGCCGGTCTCGCTGCGCATCTCGAACGTCACGCCGCGCGCCGCGGGCGAGTTGAGCGCCCGGACGCAGGCGTCGGCGACGTGCGCGCGGGCCACGAACCCGTCGCCGACGTCGCCCTGTTCCAGGTGCAGCACGCCGTGTCCGGGCTCGTCGGTCAGCCAGCCCGGCCGGATCACCGTGTAGGGCAGGCCCGAGGAGCGGACCGCGTCCTCGCCGGCCAGCCGCCAGTCCAGCATCCTGCCGTAGGCGTTCATGGGGTGGTCGCGGCGGGTGACGTGCCGCTGGCTGACGAGCACGAAGTGCCGGCCGGCCAGGGCGGCGCCCAGCACGTCGAGGACGTGGCGGACACCGCCGTGCAGGGTCGACTCCGGGCTGTCCGGGCCGGCGGCGTCGGTGCCCGGTTCCACGGCGTAGACGACGGCCGCGCACCCGTGCAGGGGGGTGCGGAGCGTGCCGGGGTCGCGTACGTCGGCCGTGAAGTACTGCGCCTGCGCGGGCATGTGCCGCCGGGCGCGCTGGGTGCTGCGGCCGATGACCCGGACGGTCTCGCCCCGGGCCAGCAACTGCCGGGTGACGAGCCGGCCGACCCGGCCGGTCCCTCCTATGACTGCGATCGGGCTGTCCATCGTGTCCATCGAGAAAACTCCCCAGGGCGGTAGCCGAGCCGGACGTATGGGGTGCGGGAAGGAGCGGGTGGGTGCCGGGGCGCGGCCGGATCCGGTCAGATCCAGCGCAGGATGTCGTCGGAGCTGGTCAGATGGGTGCCGGTGGGCAGACCGGTGAGGGCGGGGACCCGCAGCCGCGGATAGACGCTCACCCCCGAAAGACGGGTGCCGGGACGCAGGTCGGCGGCCTCGCCGATCGCCGAGTGGACGAGCCGGACGGGGTTGTCGCGTGCGGAGTGCACCCGCGCCATGGGCCCCACGTACGAGTCGGTGATCCGGGCGTACGGTCCGACGACGGCACCGTCGCCGATCGCCGTCCGGCTGAGCCGGGCGCCTTCGTCGATGTCGACGTCGTCGCCGACGTCCGTGTAGCGCAGCTTCACCCCGGGGCCGATCTCGGCGTTCCGCCCGATGCGCACGGCGGGGCCGAGCACCACGCTGCCCTCGGAGATCTTCTGGGCGAGGGTGGTGCCGTGCACGCTGTCCTTGGTGCGCAGGCTCGACTCGTGGATCCAGTACGGCGGGTCGGTGCTCACCGGCGCGCCCATGGCCCGGCTCATCCAGCGGTAGCGGCCGCGCAGCACGTCACCGAGGGTGGCCAGGTAGTCCGGGATGCTGCCGAGGTCGCCGAGCCGGTCGATGGGCGCGGCCGCGACCGGCAGCCCCCGCCGGACCAGCCAGGGCAGCAGGTCGCCGCCCCAGTCGAGGCGCTGCTGGGCGAGCCGGATCATCTCGGGGGTGCGGGCCGCCAGCCGCAGGCGGCCGCAGTCGACCAGGTACATGCCCGCGTTGGTGGGCAGGGTGAAGCCGTTGCCTGGCAACGATGTCTCGGGGAAGAGGCGGTGGACGCGGTCGAGGCCGGGCTTCTCCAGAAAGCCCGAGACGGTGCCGTCCGCGGCCGTCTGCATCACGCCGTACTTGCCGGCGATCTCCTCGGCCGTGCGGCCGACCGAGGCGACGGTCACGACGGCGTCGGCGGCGTCGTGCGCCTCGGTCAGCACGGGCAGCGAGAACTCGAAGACGGAGTCGACCGGCATGACCAGGGCGCGGCCGGTCAGGTCCCACTGTTCGAGGTTGTGCAGGGTGGCGGCGCCCGAGCCGACGTTGTAGCGGTCGAGCCGGGCCCGGGAGTAGTGGATCTCGACGCCGAACCGCTCGCCGCGGCCGAGCACGAGCTTGATCTGGCTGTGGTTCTCGGCGCCTTGGGCGACCACGTAGAAGCGGTGGATGCCCTGGTCCCGGCAGTTCTCGACGAGCCATTCGATGACGGGCCGGCCGGCGAACGGGATGAGCGCCTTGCTGCGGATGTAGTCCGAGGAGGCGAGGGTGAGCGGCTTGGCGCGTTCGCCCCGGCCTCCCGCCAGGATTATCCCTAACGTCTCGTCCCCCATGACTGCGCTGCCTCCTCGGCCGACGAATCAATGCCAATCAGTTAACTGAGGCCGTCATTGAGAGTCAAGTAAAAAGTAAAGAAAATGGGCGAACGGGAGCCGGTAAGGGCCTCTGCAGCCCTCTGGATCGCGTATCTGAGCTGGGAATATATAAAGAACAGGTGGATTGACTCAGGGAGTCAATCCACCTGTAAGGCAGCCAGTCATGTCAGTTGTGCGGGCGGGTCACTTCAGCTCGTCGGGGCAGGGCGTGCCCCGCGGCAGCTGGTACGGCGCCGCCAGCCGGTACGTCCCGGACCGCGGCGCCAGCAGCATCGTCCACTGGTCCCCCTTCGCGTCCTCCGGCGTCTCCATCAGGCAGCCGTTGACGTTGGTGTACGTCTTGGGACTGCCGTCGGCCCGGTGCTTGGAGGCCTCGGTCTCCTGGGGCGGCTTCAGGCTCTTGCCGTCCGCGTCGACGATGCTCAGCCAGGGCGAGTACGGGATCCGGATCAGGATGCGGCCGGCCTTGCGGACCTCGATGGTCAGCTCGCCCTGCTCGGCGCTGTCCACCACCGCGTTCGGCTCGGCGAGCGGCACCGGATCGGTCACCCGGAACAGCTGCCAGTTGGCGTCGCCCCAGATCTGCTTCAGATACGGCATCCCGCGCTGCACCAGCGCCCGCTCCCGCTCCCCGCCGTCGCCGTCGGGCTCGTCCTTCGGCAGGACGACGAAGTGCACGGCCCAGCGCTGCAGCCACTCGTGGTAGTTCGCGGAGTTCAGGGTGTCGTCGTAGAAGAGCGGGTTGCGCTCCATGTCGGCCTGCCGGTTCCAGCCGCGGGCCAGGTTGACGTACGGCGCGAGCGCGGAGGCCTCGCGGTGCGAGCGGGCCGGGATCACCTCGACGCGGCCCTTCTCGGCGCCGACCTGCTGGAGCTCGTTGACGAGCGGGGCGAGCTCGCGGGCCCAGGACGCGGCCGGGGTCGTGTGCAGGATGTCGTCGACCGACTTGAAGCCGATCCAGCCGACGGTGCCGAGGAACGCCAGGACGGTCACGTAGTACTTGCGCGAGCGCGGGACCGTGTACGGGAGGGCCGCGATCAGCGTCGCGCCCGCGAACAGCATCGGCAGCCGCGAGATGTTCGAGCCGATCTGCGAGCTGACCAGCCACACCAGCACCACGCCGAGGCTGTACACGGCCGCCGTCAGCCGGACCGTCTTCCACTCCTTCGGGACGAGGAAGAGACAGAGCAGGCCGTACGACAGGGGCAGTATCACCGAGCCGAAGCCCATCGGCTGGGTGCCGGAGAACGGGAACAGCCAGGCGGAGACCGCCACCACGGCCGCGGGCGCCAGGCCGAGCGCCCAGGCGCCCGGCCGCCGCTTCTGCAGGAACAGCGCGACCGCGACCAGTCCGACGAAGAGCCCGGCCACGGGCGACGACATGGTGGCGAGCGCGGCGAACGGCGCCGCGACGAGCGCCTTCGCCCACCTCCTGTGACGCCAGCGGTACGGCCAGCAGAACACCGCCCCGACCGAGGCCAGCGCGAACATCGTGCCCAGGCCGAAGGTGACCCGCCCGGACAGCGCGTTGCAGATCAGCGCGAACACCCCGGCGAGCGCGGCCCACAGGGGGTTCTTCACCGCGCGGCTGCGGATGAGGAGCAGGGTCAGCAGGCCGGCCGAGACGGTGCCGGCGAGCATCATCGTCGTACGGACACCGATCAGCGACATCAGGTACGGCGACACCACGCTGTACGACACCGGGTGCATGCCGCCGTACCAGGCGAGGTTGTACGCCGAGTCCGGGTGCCGGCCGACGAACTCGGCCCAGGCGTCCTGAGCCGCGAGATCGCCGCCGCTGTTCGCGAACGTGAAGAACCAGATGATGTGCAGGACGCCGGCGAGAGCCGTGACCGACAGCACCGGGTGGCGCAGCAGGCGTCGCCGCAGCGGCTCGGCGGCCCGCAGCAGCCGGTCGCCGAGCTTACGCTCCGTATGGTCCGCCGCTGCCGGCGGCAGGGCTATTCGCGGGCCCGATACCGGGCTCGGATCGGCGTTGTCGGCGCGTGTCGGCTCCGCTGTGGCCACCTGAAGGCACTCCCCGTGTCCCGTCTTCTGTTCTCGGCCGTGTTCCACGGTGTTACCGGCCGCTTTCCGTCCAGTTCGCGGCCGTGTCCCGGCGACCGGCGACCTGCCCCGATTCGCGACGCTAGCACGCACCCCGCCGCGGGGCCCTGGGGTGGGGCGCCATCGGCGGGGTGCGGTGACGGAATGCCGGTTATGGGTCAGCCGAGGCGGGTCAGCTTGCTCGTGAACCCGGGCTCGGCGAGGTCCTTCTCCAGGGCGACCGGAACCTGGACGGCGGAGCCGGAGCCGTCACCCACGGTGAGGGTGCCGACCTTGGTGCCGGCCTTCGCGGTGTGCGGCACGTCGTCCGCCTGGAACGACACCTTCACCTTCAGCTTCGACCAGCCGACGGCGGTGACGTCCTGCGTCGCCACGACCGGGGTGAGGCCGCCGAGCCCGTCGTCCACGTACCCGACGACTTCGCCCTTGACGAAGATCTTCGCCGGCTTCAGCGCGGCCTGGGCCGCCCGGATCAGCTTGTCGCCGCCGTTCAGGGCGGCGGTGAGGATGCTGTTGTCCGAGGCGGCGCTGGCGGGCTGGCGGAGCACCGCGCCGATGATCGTGCGGGTCTCGCCGCCGACCGTCTTCTTCGCGGCGAAGACCAGGTTGCCGAGGGCGGAGGTGGTGGTGCCGGTCTTGATGCCCACGACGTCGTTGTGGCCGACCAGCTGGTTCCAGTTGGAGTGGTTGACACCCTTGTAGTCGTCGTACGACATCATCGCGGCGACCTCGCGGAAGGACGGCTCGCTCGCCATGGCGGCCTTGGCCAGCTTCACCTGGTCCACGGCGGTGGACACCGTGGAGTCCGTGAGCCCCGACGGGTCGGTGTACGTCGTGTTCGTCATGCCGAGCTTCTTCGCGGTGGCGTTCATCTTCGCCACGAACGCCTTCTCGGAACCCGCGTCCCAGCGCGCCAGCAGCCGCGCCACGTTGTTGGCGGAGGCGATGAGGATGCTCTCCAGCGCCTCGCGCTGGGTGATCGAGTCGCCGGCCGTCACGTCGACGGTCGACTCCTGGCCGGCGTTCGCCTGGTCCTGGGCGGCCTGGTCGATCTTGATCTTCGGGCCGGCGGCGCCGCTCTTCAGCGGGTGGTCGCGCAGGACGATGTACGCGGTCATCACCTTGGCGACGCTCGCGATCGGCACCGGCTTCTGGTCGCCGGAGGAGCCGAACGTGCCGATGCCCTGGACGTCGAGGGCGGCCTGGCCGTCCGCCGGCCAGGGGATGTCCACCGCGCTGCCGTCGAAGGTGTACGTGTCCTTCGCGGTGAGGCCGAGGGTGGGCTGGGGGAGCGGGCGCAGAGTCTGTACGACCGCAAAGATGATCAGGGCGACGATGACCAGGGGCGTCCAGATCTTGACCCGGCGGAAGAGGGTCCTGACCGGGGTCTCCGGCGGCGGGGGCGTGTTGGTCAGCTCGGCGAGCAGGTCCAGCGGGGGCTTCGGGGGAAGCGGCTGCTGGGTGGTGCGCTCGGGGCCGATCTGGGGGAGGACGGTGGTGCGGGTGGTGGAGGCGGGCTCGGGCTTCGGGCCCTGCTTTATGTCCGACTTGAGGGCGACGAACCTGCTGGTGCGCTCGGCGTCGGCCTCGGGGTCGGCCTTGGCGTCGGCCTTGGCCTCGGGGGTCTTCGGCTGCGGCTTGGGCTTGGGCTTGGCGTCGCCCAGCTTGAGCATGGTGGTGGGCTGGTCGACCTGCGGGGGGCGGGGGGCCTTGAGCATGGTCGTGGGCTGGTCGACGGCAGCCGCGGGCTCGGCCTCGGCTTCGCCTTCGGCACCGCCGGTCTTCCCACCCGCACCACCCGTGCGGCCATCGTCGTCGGCCGCGGGTGGCCCCTGCGGTCCCTCCTCGCCGTCGGCGTCCGCGCCTCCGTCACCGGATCCGGAACCACCGTCCACCGACCCGGACTTGGCGCCCCGGGGCTCGTCACCGGGCGCGGCGTCCTCGGGCTCGTCCGTCGCCTTCGGCTTGTCCTGGGGCTTGGCGTCTTCGGGTTCGGTG
>NZ_JAGXJL010000044.1:17069-72716 GCF_019091475.1 Streptomyces sp. GbtcB6
GTCGCCTTGGGCTCGGTGCCGGGCTTGGCGTCTTCGGGTTCGGTGGTCGCCTTGGGCTCGGTGCCGGGCTTGGCGTCTTCGGGTTCGGTGGTCGCCTTGGGCTCGGTGCCGGGCTTGGCGTCCTCGGGTTCGGCGGTCGCCTTCGGCTCGGTGCCGGGCTTGGCGTCCTCGGGTTCGGTGGTCGCCTTGGGCTCGGTGCCGGGCTTGGCGTCCTGGGGCTCGTCTGTCGCCTTGGGCTCGTCCTGGGGTGCGGCGTCTTCGGGTTCGGCGGTCGCCTTCGGCCTGTCCTCGGGTGCGGCGTCCTCGGGTTCGGTGGTCGCCGACTTGTCCTGGGGGGTGGCGTCTTCGGGCTCGGTGGTCGCCTCGGGCTTGGTGTCCTCGGGCTCGGCCGTCGTCGTCGGCTTGGCGTCCTCGGGCTCGGTGGTGGTTGCCGACTCGCCCTGGGGGGCGGCGTCTTCGGGCTCGGCGGGGTCGCCGGGGTTGGTGTCCGCCGGGTCCGGATCGGTCTCCGGGGCGGTCGTTGCCTCGGGCGCCGTAGCGGTCTTGCCGGCGTTCTCCGGGGCCTCCGGGGTCTCCTGGCGCTCCTCGGGCGTCTCAGGGCCCTCCTCGGCCTCCGTGGCCGCCTCGGGGGCCTCCGGGTCCGTGGCGCCCTCCGCCGGCTCGCCCGTGCGGACCCACGCCGCCACCGCGTCGCGGAGCTTCGTGTCGTCCTCGCCGGTCTCCTCGGCCGTCTTCAGGTCCCGTACCGAGAAGACCCGGGTGGCGGTGTCCACGCCGCCGGCGGTCTCCTTCCCGGCGGCCACCGCCAGTCGCGGATCGCGTGCTTCGGGAACCGAATCCGCGCTCCCCGACGTCGGTTCTGCCGACGACTCGCGCTGCTTCGACCTGTCGGGGGACTCGCCCGCCACCGATGCCTCCTCCACGCTTCGCACGTTGCCGTGCGCTGTCCGAACCATGTACCAGTGTCCTGTGTGCGGGCTTAGCCCCTGCGGTAGACGAGAACGACATACCTACCGGTTCCCTTACGAACCGGTCACGCACCCTCGACAGACCAATGTGAGAGGGGTCACCCTGTCATTCATCCACGCGGGGAGGCATGGATGGGCAGGAGCCGCAGAACACTTCCGGAGGAGCTTCTGCTGCTGGCACTGGACCCGGCCACGGGTACCACTGCACAGCCGCAGTCGCTCGACCTCGGTCTGGCCGGAGCACAGCTAGTAGAGCTGGCGCTGGCCGGACGGATAGCCCCAGACGGGGATCGTATCGCCGTGGTGCAGCCACGGCCGACTGGAGATCCGACTTTGGACTGTGCGTTGGAGTTGCTGCGAAGGCGTGGCGCTCCCGTACGGGCTGTTCACTGGATCGGCGGGCCGCGTCTGGGCCTTCGCCAGATCTATCTCGCGCATCTGGAGCGGTGCGGCATGGTCGCCGCCGTAGCGGGTCAGATGTGCGGGGTGCTGCCGACCACTCGGTACCAGGCGACGGACAACGCCGTCACCCGGGAGATCCGTGGCCGGCTGGATTCGGCGATCCGCACCGGCGTACCGCCGGACCCGCGGACCGCCGCGCTCGCCGCCCTGGCCCACGCGGTCGGTCTCGGCAAGCACCTGTATCCGGGCAACGAGGGACGGTCCTCTCGTTCCAGGCTGCGGGACTTGATCCGGCACGACCCGATGGGCGGGCTCGTCGCCCACGCCGTCATGGACGTGCAGAACGGCGCGGCCGCACAGCCACGCCGCAACCCCGCCGCCCCTGCCGGGCGGCAGGCCGGACCAGGCACCAGGCCCGGTGCGCCGGAACCCGCTCGCGGGGTTCCGATGCAGCCGCGGCGAGGTGCGATGGCCCGCGCCGTGGTGCACTGAGCCGCAGTTCCACGGCAGCAACACAGCACCCCTGAGACCCGGTTCCGGGAGCCGCTGGTCCGAGCGGGGCGGTGAGGCGTACGCAGCAGTACGCGCCTCGTCGCCCCGCTCGGCCGTGTCCGCGCCGGGTCCGCCCCGGGTCCGGAGTATCCGGAACGTGCCCGAACTGACGCGTACGCGCCGCATATCCACTGTTTCCCAGCGGTAGGAAGCACCTTGGTGGCAGTCTGCTCAACAGCAGATACGCAAAGTGGTAGTTACAGGCAGGCAGCCGGAGGTGCACGTCCCGTGGCGTCCAATGTCAATCCCACCGTCAGGCGACGCCGGCTGGGCCAGGAGCTGCGCAGGCTCCGCGAGCTCAAGGGCATGACGGCGGAGGAGGTGGCGGAGCGGTTGCTCGTCTCCCAGTCGAAGATCAGCCGGCTGGAGAACGGGCGCCGGAGCATCAGTCAGCGCGATGTCCGCGACCTGTGCGGGGTGTACGAGGTCGAGGACCAGCGGGTCGTCGAGTCCCTGATGGAGATGGCCAGGGATTCGCGGCAGCAAGGATGGTGGCATGCGTTCGGGGACATTCCGTACAGCGTCTACATCGGTCTTGAGACGGATGCCGAGTCGCTGAGGGTGTACGAACCCCAGCTGGTCACCGGGCTGTTGCAGACCCGGGCGTACGCCGAGGCCCTGGTGCAGGGCGCGTTGCCGGAGACCTCCGCCGCCGACATCGAGAAGCGGGTCCAGGTCCGGATGCGGCGACAGGAACGTATCACCGCAGAACACAACCCCCTTCGGCTGTGGGTGGTGCTCGACGAGGCCGCGCTGCGCCGGCTCGTCGGCAACAGGCTCGTGATGCGCGAGCAGCTGGAGTACCTCATCGAGATGTCCCAGCAGCCGCACATCACCGTCCAGGTGCTGCCCTTCGAGTGCGGCGCCCATCCCGGCCTCAACGGCCAGTACGCGATCCTGGAGTTCGCCGACGCGGCCGACTCCAGCGTCGTCTACCTGGAGGGCGTGACCAGCGACCTCTACCTGGAGAAGGCCCACGACGTGCAGAAGTACGCCGTGATGTACGAGCACCTGCGCGCCCAGTCGCTGAACGTCGAGCAGTCCCGGCAGTTCATCGCCGACGCGGCCAAGGAGTACGCCCGCTGAGCCGTCTTCCGGCCCTCTCGGGCAGGAAGCGCCGGATCGTACAGCAGGGACACGGTCCAGCGGAAGTCTCCAACGGAATATGCCATCCGGACGAGTGAACGGGTACTCCAGGCGAGGAAGTTGGCTAGTAGCGTCGATCACGCCAACCGGTCAGAAAGGTTGGCGTGATTCGCACTACAGCAAGCACCACAGCAACTCGCTACAGGAGTGGACATGGCACTGCTTCAGGGCGCCACGGAGACGTGGACGAAGTCCTCCTATTCCGCAGGGAACGGGGCGTGCGTCGAGGTCAAGTCGCCGACGACCGCAGGACTCGCCGTACGTGACTCCAAGGTCGAGGAGGGCCCGGTCCTCGCATTCCCGGCCGGCGCGTGGAACGCCTTCGTGACCTCGGTCAAGGCGTAGGGGGGCACTCGCTGACCCACCGCTCACGCTCCCGACTACCACAACTGCACAAGCGTTACCCAGAGCCCTCTCGACCAGCCCGCCGTCCTTGCCGAGGGGGCTCGGCTTGTGCCCACCGCCCCGACAGCCACCCTGCCCCGGCTCAGCCGAGGGCGCGCTCCACCGCCGCCACGACCTCCGCCGACTCCGGCTCGGCCTGCGGCGAGAACCGGGCGACGACCTGTCCGTCCCGGCCGATCAGGAACTTCTCGAAGTTCCAGCGGATGTCCCCGGTGTGGCCCTCGCCGTCGGCGAACCCGACCAGACGGTCGTAGAGCGGGTGCCGGCCCTCCCCGTTCACCTCGACCTTCTCGGTCAGCGGGAAGGTCACGCCGTACGTCGCCGAGCAGAACTCGGCGATCTCCTCGGCGCTGCCGGGCTCCTGGCCCATGAACTGGTTGCAGGGCACCCCGAGCACGGTGAAGCCCTGCGCCGCGTACCGCTCCTGGAGCTTCTCCAGGCCGTTGTACTGCGGGGTCAGGCCGCACTTGGAGGCCACGTTGACAATGAGCACGGCCTTGCCGCCGTAGCCCGGCAGGTCGGCGGAGCCGCCCTGCAGCGCACCGATCTCCACGTCGAGCACGGACCCGTTGTTCTCAGAAGTCGTCATGAGCGGATGCTAACCCCGCCGGGTGGCGGTCCGGGTTCCGGCCTCCACGAGCACGTCACCGGCCGCCGTCCGCGCGTACAGCACCGACCGTCCGGCCCGCCGCCGCTCCACCAGCCCGGCGTCGAGCAGCACCCGCAGATGCCGGCCGACCGAACCCAGGCCCTGCCCGGTCACCGCCGTCAGGTGGGTGGTGCTCAGCGGGGCGTCCAGCAGCACCAGCACCCCGGCCCGCGCGGCCCCCAGCAGCGCCTCCAGACCCGCCGGAACCGCCCGCCCGGAGGGGTCGGCGAGCGCCCCGGCACAGGGGTAGATCAGCGCGTACCGGTCCGGTTCCTGCCAGGAGACCCAGCCGCGCTGCGGTGTGACCGGGACCAGGAGCAGGTCGGCGCCGGAGATCTCGCGGGGCGGGTACTCGTGCATGTTCACCTGGAGCCGGTTGCCGCCGAGCCAGCGGGTCTGGCCGGGCTTCAGCGAGTCCAGTACGGCCGCCCAGCCCGCCTGGCTGGCCCGCGCGGTCCGGGCGGCCACGTCCGCCGCCAGGACCCGCCGGCGCCGGTCCCAGTCCGGCCGTACGGTCTCGGCCCAGACGTACTCCAGCAGCGTGGCCGCCCGCTCGGGCAGGTCGTCGCGGTCCAGGGCGGCCGGGAGCGGTCCGGCGAGGGAGACGCGCAGGTCGGCGCGGGCCTGCGCGGGGTCGGTCGCGCGCACCGTGGCGGCGGCGTCCGCGACGGTCTGTCCCTCGCGCGGGGCGGGCGACAGGAAGTCGGCGATCCAGGCCCTGCCGAGCCCGGCGCGGACCAGCCGCGCGGTCACCGGGTCGGCCGCGAGGAAGGCGCGGTAGCCCGGCAGGTGCGTGCGCAGCCAGGCCTCCTCGCCCGGGTGCGCGCCGGCCCCCGCGTGCAGCAGCTTCAGGGCCGCGAAGGTCTCGGCGAACGGCGAGAGCACGAACCGGCTGCGCGCCAGGGTGTCGGCGTTGACCAGCCACCAGCCCATGACGACGACCTCCCGTTTCTGCCCTTGGCGCCGGCCCTTTCGTGTCGGCCCTCCGCATCGGCCTTTCGCGCCTGCGCGAAACATTAACGACCGGGTGCCGCCCGCTCCGAGACTCCCTGCATGCGCAGCTACCGCGAGCTCTTCCGCACCCCCGAATTCCCCCCGTTCTTACTGACTTTCGCCGCCTTCTCCGCGGCCCAGACGATCGGAGCCCTGGCCCTCGGCACCCTGGTCTACCGGCTCACCGGCTCGCCCCTGCTGTCGGCGGTGAGCATGTTCGGACCGCAGCTCGCGCAGGTCCTCGGCGCCACGTTCCTGCTCTCCGGCGCGGACCGGCTGCCGCCGCGCGCCACCCTCACCGGCATGGGCCTCGCCTACGCGGCCGTCACGGCGGCCCTGGCGCTGCCCGGTCTGCCGGTCGCCGCCGTCTTCGGCGTCGTCGTCCTGCAGGGCCTGGTCGCCTCGCTGGGCGGCGGGGTCCGCGGCGGACTGCTCAACGAGATCCTCTCCAAGGACGGCTACCTGCTGGGCCGTTCGGTGTTCAACATGGCCAACGGGCTGATGCAGATCACCGGCTTCGCGGCCGGCGGTGCCCTGCTGGCGGTCCTGTCCCCGCGGTCCTGTCTGCTCCTGTCGGCCGCCCTGTACGCCGCGTCGGCCCTCGGCACCCGCTTCGGGCTGACCGCCCGGCCGCCGCGCGCCGCGGGCCGCCCGTCCGTCGCGGCGACCTGGCGCACCAACGCCTTCCTGTGGTCCTCCCGCCCCCGCCGCCTCACCTACCTGGGCCTGTGGGTGCCCAACGGGCTCGTCGTCGGCTGCGACTCCCTCTACGTCTCCTACGACCCGCACGCCGCCGGCGCCCTGTTCGCCTGCGGGGCGCTCGGCATGTTCGCCGGTGACGTGACCGTCGGCCGGTTCGTGCCGCCCGCGCTGCGGCCCCGCCTCGACATCCCGCTGCGGCTGCTGCTGGCCGCGCCGTACCTGGTGTTCGCCCTGCACCCGCCCGTCGCGCTCGCCGCGGTCTGCGTGACCCTCGCCGCGGTCGGCTTCGCCGCGAGCCTGGTCCTGCAGGAGCGGCTGATGTCTCTCACCCCCGACGAACTCAGCGGCCACGCCCTCGGGTTGCACTCGGCCGGCATGCTGACCATGCAGGGCGTCGGCGCCACGCTGGCGGGCTCGGTGGCGCAACTCACCTCGCCCGCCCGCGCGATGACGATCGTCGCGGCCGCGTCCCTCGCGGTGACGCTGTCGCTGGCTACGGCCGCTCGGCGGGAGCGGAGGGTTCCGTCGCCGGTGACGGAACCGGCTCCGGCGACGGCTCCGGCGAAGCCGTGAGTTCCGCGGCCGGCCCGAACTTGTCGGCGACGGCGGCGATCTGCTCGATCCCGGCCTTCAGACCCGTGCCGAGCTCGTCCGCCGCCGTCCGCTCGTTCTTCTCGACCTCCTGGTCGAGCCGCTTGGTCGCCCGCTCGAAGTAGCGCAGCAACTCCACCGGGAAGGGCATGACGAGCGTGGAGTTCTTCTCGGCGGCGACCTCGACGACGGTCTGCAGGAGGCGCAGCTGCATCGCCTCCGGGGTCTCCGCCATGATCCTGGAGGCGTTGGCGAGCTGCTGCGCGGCCTGGAACTCACCGTCCGCCGTGATGACCCGGGCCCGCCGCTCCCGCTCGGCCTCGGCCTGCCGGGACATGGACCGCTTCAGCGACTCCGGGAGCTGTACGTCCTTGATCTCGACGCGGTCGATGTGGATGCCCCACTCGGCGGCCGGGCTGTCGATCATCAGGGCGAGCCCCTCGTGCAGCCGCTCGCGGTCGGTCAGCAGGTCGTCCAGGTCGCTCTTGCCGATGATGGAGCGGAGCGAGGACTGGGCGACCTGCCCGACGGCGAACATGTAGTCCTGCACCTCGATGGCCGCGCGGACCGGGTCGGTGACCCGGAAGTAGACGACGGCGTCCACCTTCACCGACACGTTGTCCTTGGTGATGCCCTCCTGCGTGGGCACCGGCATGGTGACCACCTGCACGTTCACCTTGCGCATCCGGTCGACGAAGGGGATGAGGAAGGTGATCCCGGGGCGCCGGAACTCCGGCTGCGCCCTGCCCAGGCGGAACACGACCCCACGCTCGACCTGGTTGACCACCCGCATCCCGCTGCGCAGCACGAGCAGGGCCGCCACGACCACCAGCACGACCCCTACAACGGCGCCGTCCATGGGCACACACTCCATTCTCGACGTGATCCGGACAAGAATCCGGACAAGGATGAGGACACTTCCCGGCCCTCCCGGGATGCGGGTGCCGGCGTCAGGAGTGCGTAAAGAAAACCAGCGCACGGTACTCGGCGCACTTGGGGAATCATGGGGGTGACGGGACGTCGGTGGGGGAGGCAGAGTGACTGCGGCGGGCGGCGGGTCGGTCTTCATCAGTTACGCCGGACCGGACCGGGTCTGGGCGGAGTGGGTGGCCTGGCATCTGCACGATGCCGGCCATCGCGTGGTGCTGGACGTATGGGACTGGTCGGCCGGCGACAACTTCGTGGCGCGCATGGACGAGGCGCTGAACAGCGCGACCGCGGTGGTGGCCCTGTTCTCCCGGCACTACTTCGACGACTCGCGGTGGACCCGGGAGGAGTGGTCGTCGGTGGTGGCGCGGCGCGAGCGTCTCGTCCCGCTGGTGATCGAGCCGCTCGACGACACCGACGTGCCCGCTCTGCTGGCCCCGCTGATCCGCAGGACCCTGCACGGTCTGGACGAGCAGCAGGCGCGTGCCGCCCTGCTGGACGCGGTCACCGGTGCCAGGGGCCCGCGTACCAGACCCGCCTTCCCCGGCGGCCCCGCGTCCCCGCCCCCCGGCGTCCCCGGCCACCGCCCGCCCCTGCCCGTCACCGGCGGCGGACAGGGCCTGCCGAGCCCGGGGACCCTGCGAGCCTCCGGGGCCGAGCCGTCGCCCGGGGCAGAAGCACCCCTGTTCTCCTCCCCCGAGGAGAGATCTCAGGCCCGCGACCTGGCCAAGGCACCCCGCCGCCCGGACACCGCCTAGCCCGCGCCGGGCTGGCCTGGTCGCCATCACCCCCGGCTTCCGTCCGGCGCGTGCTCGGCCGGACGGAAGCGGAGGCGGTCCCCTTCGGTCGTTCCTCAGCACAAGGGGCCCGCGTGACCTTCCAGACCGGAAGGTGCGACGCCGGGGGAGGCGTCCGATTTCCATGGTGCGCCATCCCGCCCGCGCCGCAACGTCACGTACGGGTTCGCCCCCAAAGGCGTTCATTAGGCGCCGAGTTGCCCCCGCGGGCGGCCGTCATGGAGTAACGGGCGCACCGGACCCCATGAGGCTTGCGGTGTGATTGTTCCGTAATCCCATGATCACATTGAGTGTCGACCGGTCGTCCCACCATGCTGTCGTCCAACTCCTCCGCGGCGCCTCAGCACCGCCGCGGGGGAGCGGCTTCCAGACGCTTCTTCCTTCCAGGGAAGGTGAGATGACCAACAGGCAGATGATGACCGTGGCCGTACTGGCGGCGGTCCTCGTGTGGAGCACGGTGATGACCGTGCTGGGGCAACTCGCGGCGGTCGCCGCGCTGTTGCCCTCGCTCGGACTCCTCGTCCAGCAGATCGGCGCCGCGCTGGGCGGCCCCGGCGGCACGAACCCCGGACAGGGCCCGACGCCTCCCGCACCGGCGCTCCCCGCATCGGTGCTCCCCGCATCGGTGCTCCCCGCGCCGACGCCTCCCGCACCGGCGGCCCCTTCCCCGGCGGTCCCGGCCGGGAGCGAGGAGCCGTCGCGGTGAAGAAGCCAGAGGTGCCCGAACAGCCCGGCGGAGACCCTCCCAGTCGCCGCGGCCGCCCGCCGGAGCCGATCGGCGAGGACGTCGGCGTCGCCCACCGCACCTGGCTGGAGCCGGTCCGCGACCGGCTCGTCGCCAGCGGGCTGACCCTCGACGAACTCGTCGGCCGCTCCGGCTACTCCAAGACACGGCTGTCGGAACTCCTGCGCGGCAAGGGCTACTACCCCGGCTGGGAGATCACCTACAGCGTGGTGAAGGCCCTGGACCTGCCGCCGTGGCCGCTGCGCCGGCTGTGGACCGCGGCCGCCCGGGAGGCGGACAAGAACCAGGGCTGGATCGAGAACCGCATCCGCGCCGTGCAGCCGCTGGGCCCCGAGCAGCCGCCCGTCGCGCACCTGGGCCTCACCCAGATCATGCGCCGGCCCTACACCGCCTACGCGCGGGCCTTCCTGCAGTCCGAGAACCGGGCCCAGCGCGCGGTCGGGGAGACCTTCGACATCCTCTGGCTCACCTGGGACGAGGCGATCGCCGTCCCCGACACCCCGCGCCACGCCTGGCAGTTGCTGCGCGCCCGGGTCATGTCCCGGGCCGCCCAGCAGGACGGGCACCCCGACCTGCGGCAGGCGGCCTTCGCCACCGTCGCCCAGGCGGGCATCGCCGACCTGGGCGAGCGCAAGACCCGTATCGACACGATGGCGGACTTCTTCGGCGCGATCGCCCGGCTGCCCCAGGACCAGATGGACGTCATCGTGCTGCGCCACCTGTGCGGCGTCCGTCCCGATGCCGTGCCCGGCATCGTCGGCCTGACCCCGGCCATGACCCACACCCTGGACCACCACGCCCGAGGGGCGCTGACCGGTCTCTACCTCCGCACCGACACCCTGGAGTGATCACCACGGCCATGAGCATCATCGACGACCTTCTCGCCCAGTCCCTGCTGCTGCCCGATCCGCACGTCCCCGCCGACGTCGTGCCGTACGACGACATGGCCTACCCCGCCTTCACCGACGACGGCCGGCTGCTGTGGGACGGCGACGGACCCGACCTGGCCGACAACGCCGCCGCACAGAGCCTCGCCGCCCTGTGCGAGGCCGTCGTCGCGCACTGCACGCCGGACCAGCTCGCCGACTTCCTCACCGACCAGCTGCCGCAGCCGCGGGCCGCCTGGATCCTCGGCTGCGCCCTCCAGCTCGCCGGTGCCGACGACGGGGCCCGCTTCTGGTGGCAGTACGCCGCCGGCGCCGGGGACGAGCCCCCGTCGTACTGCCTCTACCTGCAGCACCTCGCCCGCGGTGACACCCATGCCGCCGCCCTGTGGCAGGCCCAGGCGGGATCCCACGCGCCGGACGGCGACGGTGCGGCCTGCGGGGACGCCCCGGCGTACCGGATGGTGACCGCCGACACCAGCCTGCCCACGGTCCTGCGCATACTCAGCCGCCTCACCCGGGCCACCCCCCGCCGGCACACCCCGACCGCGGCCGCGGTCATAGACTTCGTGGCCACCGCCGTGGCCATCGGCTACGACCTCCACCCGGACCTCGAAATCCCGGTACCGGGACCGAACTTCGCGGAACACCTGGAGATCATCGTCGCCGCGACCACCCTGCGTGCCCCCCACGGCCCGCAGGCCGAACCGGGCACGACCCTGCCCAACCGGCCAGCGTCACCCGGCCATTCCGCGCCGGAGGCCGCCGCCGAGCGCGCCCCGGCCCCCGAGAACGTCCACGAACCCGAGCGGTTGCTGGTCGAGGTCACCGCCGCCGACCACGAACCCGAATCCGCGTCCGCGTTCTTCAAGGCGGCGGTCGCCGTCTGCTGGCGGACCGTCACCGCCGCCCGGACCGCCGGCACCCCGGACGGACAGCCGGACACCCGCCGCGCCTACTACCTGGACCGCTTCCGCCCCCGCTCCCCGCGGCCCCCGGGCTTCGCGACCAGGTCACCGTCCGGTGCGGGCACGCCCCACCCGCATGGGCTATGATCAATTCAGAGCTGGCCGGCCCGATCGGGGTCGCCCGGTGCTGCGTTGGTCGTCCAAGGAAAGACGCCCCGCTTCCTGCGGGGAAATGCAGGTGCAAGGCCTGCCCGGCGCTCCATCCCGAGGCCCGTCCACTGTGTGGACGGGCCTCGCGCGTTGCCCGGCGCCGGGGCCCTCACATCTCCGGCCCCCAGCGCTCCGGCCCACCGCCCCGCCAGTCGATCCACGGCGCCTGCGCGACCTCCGCCGGGTCGATCTCCAGCCCGGCGCGGCGAAGGAACTCGGCGACGTCGGTCACGCTGTGCGCCAGCCCGAGGATCTCGCCGTCCACACGCACGCGCCGGCCACCCGTCGGCGACGGTGGATGCACGGTCACCCGTATCGGTCCGGACATGCCTTCAGGATCATCCGGGACGTACGGTCCCGCACTCCAGCCCGTCATCCGAGGCTCCTCCGCTCCCTGCCCTGTCCGATCGTCCGAGGGCACGCAGCTCCCACCATGCGGCGGGGCTCGGGCGCCGTTGCTGCCAGTAGGGATGGAAGAACACCTGCGCCGACAGCAGGTGCAGCCGCCGGCGCAGCTCGGTACGCCCGGGCCGCTCGGCGAGCTGCCGGTAGATGGCGCTCCATTCCTGCTGCGCCCGGGCCAGGTCCGCGGGAAACGATCGCATGCCCGAATTCAAGCACGTGTTCGATTTTTGAGTCCATCGACGACGGGGGCGTGTGACTCGCGGCGATGGGCTGCCGTCCGTGGCCGGAGTGGCTCGGTCGCCCGGTGCCCCCTGACGACCTGGTCGCCCGGCGCCTCTACGAAGTCGTGCCATCGCCGGTCACGGCGTCTCCCTGATCGTGGGCACATGCCGCAAACCGTCCAGGACCGCCTGCACCTGGCGGTGACCGGCTTCTTCGCGAGACCAGACGAGCGTCAGGCGGCGCGGGTTCTCGCGATCCCAAGTGTCGTGGTCCATGACGGCAACGGTGTCCGACAGCCGCCACCGCGAGGAACTCCACGAGGCTTCAGGCACTTCCACCAGGCCGTCGAGGAGTGTGACGGCCGAGGCCGCGAGACTGCCTGCGGGCCATGGCTTCCACGTCGCGACGGTGTCCGTGAGGGCATGCGATTCGATCAGATGCAGGAGGGACGGCGCGATGGGCAGGTAGGGACTGGCGCCATCGACGTCGGTGCCCACACTGCCGTCGGTGTGGATCAAGTCCCGGCACGGCTTCGACACCCGCTCGCCGGTCCATTCGAAATACCAGCCACCTCTTGCGGGGTCCTGCCATGCGCGCGTCTTCATACCGAGGTGGTCGTACTCCCACCCGCGGACGGTCTCGTACCGGTCCCCGTTCACGACCCGGCTACGGCGTACCTCGTAGCGCAGGCCTCCGAACTTCCTCTCGAATCCCTCGCATCGGATGATGAGATCCATGGGGGCGGGGACGAGGTTCCTGGCATGGTCGTGCACTTGCCAGAGCTCTATCGGCAGCGAGAACCGCGAGGGGCACTCACGACGGCCTGTCCGACGCAGGAGGTCCTGTGCGCGCGCCGAGAGCTCGGACGGGTCTTCCAGGATGTGCATCCTGAACTTCATTCCAAAGGGAGGCACGGCTGTCAGGCAGTCACGTTATCCGGTACCAGCGCAAACCCTCGGCTTGACTCCCGGAGACGTGGGCCGAGGTACCGGGGCGGGCGGGCTTCTGCCGGTACGGCCCGCCCGCCCCGGATGGTCACCCGGCCGCGACGATCTCGTTCACGATCCACGTGCCGAGTTCTTCGGTCATGGTGGTGTGTCCTTCGTTGCGGCTGGCGCACGCGAAGGCGTCGAGTGCGCTGTGGTCCGGTGTGATCGGCCGGTAGAGCGCCTTCGGGTCCTTGATGTCACCGGCGGCGACGGCGCTGATGCTGGGGATGAAGCAGGACGTGGTGATGGCGTCCTGGTCCACCTCGTTGCCGATGAGGGCCATGAGGAGGGCGGCCAGGCCGAAGCTGCCGGTGTCGCCCGCAGGGGACGGCATGGTGAACAGGCCCCCGGGAGCACCGTCGATCTCGGGCAGCCCGTTGGTGCGAACCGACACCGGCTCCTCGCCTGCCTTCTGCAGGCGTGCGACGACCTGCTCGCCCTGTGCCTGGGTCTTGAGCCACGTGTCGTGCAGCGTGTCACCGTCGCACCTCACCGCGGTCGCGCCGGCCTTGACACCGTTGCCGGCGCCGGTGCCCACGCCGTTGGCGACACCGATCGTGCGGACGGTCCGCGGCCATCCCCCGACCTCGTCGAGCGCCCGGAGGAACGCCACCCGCTCCGGTGCCTGCTCCGGGGTGTCGCCGACCTTCTCGATGTGCCACCGCGCCATCTGCTTCGCGGCGGTGCTGTTGAGCAGCCCGGAGAACTGGCGCAGGACGGGGCCCACGGCGGGAGCGTCCCCCCACTTGTCCGTCGCGAAGTGCGTGAACGCCTGGAGGGCGATGGGGAACCACGCACCGTTGTGCGGGGTGTCGTAGGAGAGGTAGACCGACGTCTCGTGGCCGGGAGGCTCGGGGTCCTGCTCCATCTTGGCCAGCGCGTAGCGGGTGACCAGTCCGCCCATGCTGAATCCGCCCACGACCAGCTTCGCCCTGCCTGCTCGCTCGGCGACGGCCCGGCGGATGCATTCGATGGCGGTGTCGGCGTTGGCCGTGATCGAGGCCGTCCGGTCGTGGTAGCCGAGGATGATCACGTCCCGGCCGGCCGCGTGCAGTTCGGAGATGAAGCGGTAGTCGCCGCTCTCCTCCAGGCCGTGCCAGAGCTGGTCGAGGTTGCTCGACCCGCTGGAGAAGCCGTCGGAGAGGATGACGGGCCTGATGAGCTGCCTGCGGTTCAGCGGGCTGTAGTAGACCCAGGCCGTTCCGCCGGCGAGGGGCCACTCGTCATGGGGTTCCGGAGCGGGGGGATACGAGGAGCGGGCCCCGGGGGCGACCGGGCCCCAGACGTCAACGACGGGTGCGGACATGATCGATCGACTCCTTGCGTGTTTCACGGGTTCGCCGGATGGCCGGTCCCGTCACGCCGTCATCGCGAGATGGCGACCGCCCGACACCATGGTCGCAGAATGTGCGCAGACGGCTACTCGGAGTGCTCGCGATGTCGCCCGTCCTGCACCACCAGCGGCCCCGTATCGCTTCCCGAAGACCCCTCGATCCGGGCGGCCGTATCGGCGTCGCCGGCGACCCTCAGCCCTGGCAGGCGCAGCTTGACCGCGCGGCCGGCCGACTGAAGCACTCAGGCCGCGTCACAGGCAGACCTCCGCTCCCAGGTGTGCGCTGGGGGAGCCTGTGGTCTGTACGGACGGCACCGCTCGCGTGGGGGCGTCCCCGGCCCAAGGGTGGGAGTGACGGATCCCCGTCCCGCCCCGCTACCCGAAGGAACGCCGCATGCCTGCTCTTCCCCCGACCGGCGCCCAGATCCCGTGCAACTCGCTTGCCATCAACGTCCCCTTGCAGATCCGGAACAAGCCCGTCTCCGTGGACTTCCGCGGGGGCTGGCAGCACCGCGTCGAACCCAACCCGAACGACCCGATCAACAGCGTCCGGCTGCGGCTGATCGGCTTCCAGATGACCGCGGAATTCCCCGCGCTGGAGGGGAAGGCCAAGGGCGGCACCATCACCATCGAGCAGAGTGACGGCGAAGCCGATGCGGTCAGCCTGCTGAAGCGGTCCCAGCTCGGGTACGAGTGCTCCCTGGTCATGAGCCCCTTCACCATGGTCATCCAACAGCCGGGCAGCGAGCCGCTGGTCCTGTACACGAAGAACCAGTTCACGCTCATCGGGCAGCTGACCCAGTACCCCCCGAAGGGCGACGAGTTCCAGCTACAGAATCCGGTCGACCTCAGCGACCTGGGAAACCCCGACACCGTCGTCGCGACGATCCAGAAGTTCCCGGTCAAGGTCAGCGGCCTGTAAGCCGACGGACTCACGCACCGCGGAAGGGCTGAAGACCAGCGCGCCCGCCCTCGCGAGGGCGAACGCGCTGGTCCGGTCGGTCTGGCAGGTGCCCGTAGGCGGACTAGTCGACGTCCACCGGACCGTCGTCCGACTTCCGCCCCTTGCTGGTGGGCAGCTGGAGCAGGCCGCCGTTCTCGCTCTCGCCGGAGCGGCGGCCGTCGGGGCGCTGCCCGTCGGAGTCCTGGCCGCCCAGGTTCTGCCGGACCGAGTCGAGGATGGTCAGGCCCTGGGACACCAGACCGGCGGCGAGCTCGCCGAGGCCGTCCGCGCCGTTGAGGACGTTGACGTTGGCGCCCGCGAGACCGCCGGCGGCCTCCTTGACGATCTGCGGGAGCTGGTCGATCAGCATCCGGTCGAGCGCGACCCGGTCGTACGACGCCGCCGCCTCCGCCTGGATCTTCATCCGCTCCGCCTCGGCGGCCGCGAGGATCCTGACCCGCTCGGCCTCGGCCTCGGCGGGCCGCACGATCTCGGCGACCAGCTGCTCCTGGCGCAGCTTGGCCTGGCGCTGGGCCAGCTCCGTCTGGGCGGCGAGCACCTCCTGCTGGGCGTGCGCCTGCGCCAGCGGTCCCGCCTGCGCGGCCTGCGCCTGGGCGCGGTCCACCTCGGCCGAGTACTCGGCCCTGACGATCGCGGTCTGCCGGGCGTACTCGGCCTGGTTGCGGGCCGCCACCTGCTCCGCCTCGACCGAGGCCTGGGTGGCCTGGGCCTGGGCGATCTGCGCCTGCCGCTGGATGGCCGCCTTGTGCGGGGCGGACATGGCGTCGATGTAGCCGGTGTCGCCGTCGTCGATGGACTGGATCTGCAGCGAGTCGACGATCAGCCCGATCTTCGCCATCTCCGTCTTCGAGGTGTCCAGCACCTCCGCGGCGAGCTTCTGCCGCTCGGTGACGATCTCCTCGACCGTCATCGAGCCGATGATGGCCCGCAGGTGCCCGGCGAAGATCCGGCCGGTGAGCACCGACATCTGCTCCTGGTCGGAGAGGAACCGCTGGCCCGCGTTGATGATGCTCTCGTGGTCGTTGCCGACCTTGAAGGCGATGACCGCGCGGACGTGCAACGCGATGCCCTGCTTGGTCACGCAGGTCTCGGTGACCTCGGACTCACACATGGACAGGGTGAGGAACCGGACCTTCCGGAAGACCGGCAGCACGAACTTTCCATGCCCCGTGACCACTCGGAACGGCGCGCCCCCCAGTCCCCGCCTGCCCCCCGAGATCAACATCGCCTCGTCGGGAGCGGGTACGCGGTATCCGAACATTCCTGTTACTCCTCAGCCGGCCTCGGCGCTGTCGCCGAGCGCGTCCAATGGATCCACCCACTCGATGACGCCGACCTCGCGGCATCCTCGTGATTCGATCACGAGCACCGTCGCGCCGACCGGCAGGGGCTCCTCCGACCAGGCGAGGAACGTCTCCGAACCGCCTCTGACCCGCACCAGGACTTCGCCGGGTCCTGTGGAACCGCGGGTTCCGATGAGCACCGTCCCCGTGCAGCCGATCACGGCCTCGTCCTGCGGCATCACCGGCCGTCCTCCTCGTTCCCCCTCGTTCTGGCCCGATGATTCCGACGATAGACCCGTTCCGTGCGGGACCCAACGGTCAGGGGGGACCGGTCCTGCGCCATCGGCCGCCCGGCCGGCGGGACGGGGCCGCCGAAGCCGCTCCCGGCCCCCGGCCCGCTCGCTGTCCTGACCGGTGAGATGCCGTGCGAAATGAAGGACGATACGGTGTAAATGCTGTCAGGCTACGCACAGTTGCCCGCATGGTGGGCGGGATGGATCCCCCCTGCGGGGCGACATGTGCGCGACGTGGCGGAGCCGTCACGTCCCACCGGTCGCATCCATGGGATGCCATGGCATCCCATGGCATCCAAAGAACGGCATCCAAAGCAGGTTGAATGATGAACCGAACTCGTCGTCTCGCAGCGCTCGCCCTCCTTGCCGCCCCCGCGCTCGCGGTGGGCCCCACGATGACCGCACACGCCTCTGCCGCCGCCGCGCCGCACGCCCCGTCCCGCGCGGTGTGCCATGTCGAAACGGAGTCCGACGGCAACTACCACCTCTGGGGTGTGGGGTTCCCCGGCGGTGCGAAGGTGACCTACTCCGGTTCCGCCTCGGGCACCGTCTCCACGGACCGGACGGGGCGGTTCGACATCGGCGGCCTCAGCGGAAGCAGGTTCGTCGTCAACACGGCCGACGGGAAGGCCACGGTCGCCTGCACCATGGTCCATCACTGAGCCCGCCGGCGGGGGCGTCCCGGAATCGGATCGGAAGCGGTTGGCGGGTACCGGCGGAAGCGCCCGGGGTGGTCTCGTGGACAGCGGTGAGGCCGGGCGAAGCGGCGCGAGGCGTGGCCGGCGGGACGATGCCGCGAAGGGGGAACGGAGAGATGCGGAGCAGCCCGCCGGCCCGGGGGACACGCCCGGGCCTCCGCCCGGCCCCACCTTCGCCGTCAGTCCGCCGCGCGCAGCCCGAGCACCAGGTCCTCGAACCGCTTCTCCACCGGGGCCAGGTCGGTCCGGGCCAGCTCCTGGGGCAGGATGACGATCCGCAGTTCGGGGGTCAGCGCGGGGTAGCGGCCGCAGGCGTCGATGAACGAGTCCACGATCAGCGCGGCCAGCTGGCCCCGGTCCAGGTCGGTGACACGGGCAAGGCCGGAGCCGATCAGCGGGACGGCGACCGGCTTGAACAGGCCGTGCACCGCCACCGAGGCCCACAGGTGCTCCAGGCTCAGCCGCAGGTCGAGGTGGTTGGACCTGGCCACCAGATCGTTGCCGAGCCGCGAATAGGCCGTGGCGAACACCCGGCGGCCCTCGACCGGCACCATCACGGTCGTGCCCACCGGATAACGGACCCGCCGGCCCAGCGGCTTGGTCCGCACGGTCTCGGTGCCCGCCGCCTTCACCGCCCGCAGCCCCGCCCGCAGCCGGTCGTCCAGCAGGCGTCGCCGCCCGGCGAACAGCCGGTCGACGAGCTGGCTCTGCAGGCTCTCCCGGCTGATCACCAGGTCTTCCGCGGTCTCCGTGTCGAAGGTGTCGGAGAACCCGATCACCAGGTTGCAGTCCACCTGGTCGAACAAGTCGCCGCGCACCAGCACCACATCGGCCCGCTGGCCGGGCAACGGCACCCGGTGCCGCAGCAGTTCGGCCCCGTGCCGGGCGCGCAGCTCCGCGCGCAGCGCGTCGAGGACACGCGCGGCCTCGGCGTCGTCGGGATGCTCGTGGGCCATCAGTTCGGCGACCGGCAGGGCGAGTTCGGGCCGTCCCAGGTCGGTCTGCACGCGGACCAGTTCGCGTCGCGCGGAGTCCTGAAGGGCGGTCAGGCGGCGTACGAAGGGCGCCGCGAACCCCTCGCCGTTGACCTCGGCCAGCGGCCGGCCGCGCACCAGGGACAGCGCCTCGGCCAGCCGGTGCGCGGCGGTGGCCGGCGGTGCGTGCAGGGCCTCGCCGACGATCGCGGTGAAGCGCGCGCTGTCCAGCTCCTCGGGCCGCAGCACCAGACGGTAGGCGGTCTCCGGGCCCTGCACGGTGACCTGCTGCTCGGTGCGCAGGACATGCGTTCCCGCGCTGTCCTGGCCGGGGGCCAGCGCCCGCCGCAGCTCCAGGACCCGTTTCTGCACCTCGTTGCGGTTGCGCTGGTCCAGATGGCGCGGCTCGTCCGCGAGTCCCCACACGTCGCGGCGCAGCTGCCGTACCGGCACCGCCTCGCCCTCGGCCGCCACCAGACGGACCAGCAGCCGTACCGTCAGCGGGGTCAGCCGGACCGGAACCCCGTCGACCTCGAGCTGGACCGGGCCCAGTACCTTCACCCGGATACGTGCTCTTGCACCGGCCATCCGCGTCGCCCCCCGGCGGTTTTGCGTCACTCTGCGTCAGCCATAGTGACTGAAAGATTATCATGATGCCTTGGGGAATCCATGAGTTCGGGTGATTCCGGCGGGCTGGACCCGATGAGCCCGATACGGCCCCCGGACGCGATCCGGCCACGCCCCCCACGCCCCCACCCCGACCCCCACCCGGGCCCGCGTCTGCGTCTGCGTCTGCCACGGGGCACGCGGCGCGCCCGGCAGGTCTTCGTGCGCGACACGATGGTGGCGTTCGGCGGGCTGTCCGCCGTGTCCCAGGTCGTGGGCCCGTTCGTGCCGCACAGCGCTTCCGGCGCGGTCGTCGGGCTGTCGGTGGGGGCCTGCCTGGGCTGGGGGCTGCTGCGGTCACGTCCGGCGGCCCGGGTACGGCAGGTGTTCCGGCGGCCCGACATGACGGTGGTCGTCGAGACGGGCGACGTGTTCGACCAGCCGGCCCATCTCGTCGTCGGGTTCTGCGACACCTTCGACACCCTGTCGGCCGGCGGCCGGGTCATCAACGGCGACAGTGTGCAGGCGCAACTGCTGGACCGCCGCTACGGCGGCGACGTGGACCGCCTGGACGCGGAGCTGGGCGCGGCGCTCGCCTCCGCCCGGCCCGTCGCGCGGGAGGAGCGGGCGGACAAGCCGCTCGGCAAGCTCGACCGCTACCCGGTCGGCACGGTGGCGGTGCTGGGCACCCGGCCCCGGCTGGTGTTCGGCGTCGCCTACAGCCGGATCGGCAACGACTACGTGGCCTCCTCCGGCGTGGAGGACCTGTGGCGGGGCCTGGGCGGACTGTGGGACGCGCTGCGCGCGCACGCCCAACTGGAGAGGGTGGCCATGCCGTTGGTCGGCTCCGGGCTGGCACGGCTCGGCCACCTCGACCGGGACAGCCTGCTCCGGCTGATCCTGATGTCCTTCGTGGCCCGCTCCCGGGAGGGCGCGATCTGCCGCGAACTGCGCCTGGTCATACGGCCCGAGGAACTGGAGGGCATCGACATGCGCGAACTGGCCGCGTTCCTGGACGCGTTGGCGTCGGGCCCGGAACGGTAGCGCGGCACGGGTGAGGGGGCGGGCGGCCCGCGGCCCCCGCCCCCTCACCCGTGCCGTCCGTCAGGCCAGCCGCCGGTAGGCCGCCAGATTCGTGAAGTACGAGGTGTCACGCCAGTCGGGCCGGGTGTCGTCGAGGTCGCAGTCGGCGCCCTTGAGCCGTTCGACGATCTTCGAGACGGCGGTCTCGGAACCGTCGAAGCGGATCACGTTGCGCCCCCCGAGGTCCGCGGCGGGCCGCACCTGGCCGACCTCCACGATGATCGTCCGCTCCGGGTAGGCCATCAGCGCCATGCCGAGTTCGATCAGCACGTTCTGGCGGGGCTGGCCGGTGTACTGGGTCTCGTAGGGCTGCTCGTTGTCGCCCAGCAGGTGCGGATGGAGCTTGGCGACGTCGTCCGGGGTGAGCAGCACGAGCGCCGCCTGCGCCTGCGACAGCGCCGTCTCGATGACCTCGCCGAGGAACGGCGCGGTCCCCCCGGTGCTCCGCACCAGCCGCTCCCACTCCAGCGGGCGCAGGTCGAGCCGGCGCAGCAGCCCGAACATGGCCGTGCGGACCTCCTCGTCGCGGCCGTGCACGACGAAGACGCTGCGCCTGCGGCCGTGCTCCGCGCGCGCCCGGTCCGCGAGCGCCGCCGCCTCCTGCTCGGCGGCCGCCCGGTCCTGCGGCGGGGTGTTGTAGACGTTGTACCCGAAGCCGCTGTTCTGCCCGTCGACGATGTTCTGGTTGTTGTCGCCGAAGGTGTGGCCCTGGCTCATGGTCACTTACCCGCCTTTCCCGATGAACCGCCGTCCGACGGCTGGTAGTTGTACCCGAACCCGCTGTTCTCGCCGCCGAAGATGTTCTGGCTGTTGTCGCCCAGCAGGATGTTGGTCTGCGCGCGGTTGTGCTCGACGAGGTCCACGTCGTGCTCGTAGAGGAATGCGCCGATGGTCTCGAGCAGCCGGCGCTCGACGATCTGCATGTACTTCACCGCGTCGGACTGCTGGAAGAAGTGGTGGTACGTCTCGCTGGTGGCCAGTTCCCGGACGCTCGCCAGCGCACCGCAGTTGCGCCAGCGGTTGACGTAACGGCCGATCCGGAACTCGCTGGTGTCCGTCGCGCGGTCCGAGAGCAGCAGCGCGATCGCGGCCCGCCTGGCCCTGCTGACCCGCCAGGGCTGCGTCCACCGGACCGCCCACCCCGGCAGGAACCGCTCCGGGACCAGCAGCAGCGGCCACAGCCACAGCGACATCCACCAGCGCACCATGGCTGTGAACATGTCCCACGCCACCCGCACCGCCAGCCGGCCGTCGACGGCGCTCGGCAGCTGGTCCACGAGATGGAAGTCCGCCACGAGCGGCCCGAGCACATAGGTGTAGAACTCGGTGTGCAGCGTGTCGCCCTTGAGGTCGAACCCGACGAAGATCGAGGTCACCAGCTCCTCGTCCCACGACCCGACGCGCACGCACAGGTACTCGCGGGCCGCGTCGTAGTCCTCCCGCCAGTGGATGCCGGACAGGTCGTCCGCGCCGGGCAGTTCGGACCAGCCGGCGCCGGTGGTGCGGTCGTTGGTGCGGATCGCGGTGGTGTAGCGGCGCTGCTCGACGGTCAGCCCCTCGATCCGCTCGTCGGGGCGGATCTCGTCGCGCAGGACGGCCCGCAGCCGGGCGGCGACCTCGCTGGTGATCTCGTCCACGGTGAACGGGACGACCCGCCTGCGCTCGACGGTGTCGAGGTCGGGCGGGGTGCCGTCCGTGCTCTTGCGCGCCATGATCCGGGTCTTCGGGGCGCCGAGCAGCAACTGCGCGTTGGACCAGTCCCGCAGCGGCAGGCCCGCTCCGACGAACGGCCGGTAGCCGCCGTAGAAGACCAGTCCGCTGCGGCCGGCCTGCTCGTGGTCGATCTTGCGGGCGAGTGCGTCGGTCAGCCTGGGGTGCGACGGGCAGGCGCCGTCGAAGCCGCCGTCCGGGCCGCTCTCCCGCACCCGGGTCATCAGCACGTGCAGGGTGACGATCCGGCGCAGATAGGCCGCAGCCCACGGCACCCAGAACAGCAGGACGACGCCGAGGAACGGGTTGAGCACCCCGTTGCCCAGCAGGACGAGGACCAGGACGTCCACGCCGACCGCGACCGCCCACTGGATGCGGCGCAGCCGGCGTGCGGCGAGGGCGTGGGCGAGGACCGACACGGCGTCGTAGCCGTAGGAGGGCGCGACGACCCGCCACCGCCGGTGGAGCAGCTCCCGGATGACGGCGCGGCGGTAGCCGGGATGGAGGTAGGTGCCGGCGGACAGCAGCCGGGTGGCTCTGGTGCGCGCGTACGCGCGGTGCTCCGGCGGCTCCTGCGGTGCCGGGCCGGGTGGACTGGGGTCGAGAACTTGTGTGGCCATGGTGGTTCAGCGCTCCGCTCGTGCGGGCGCACCCCTGCGGGCACGCCCCGGTGGGTGTCAGCCGGTCTGGGTGGCCGTGCCGCTGGTGATCACGCCGTCCTGGACGGTGTAGGTGGCGTCGTACGAGTGCGTCGTGCCGTCCGTCTGAAGGGCCTCGATGGTCAGCCGCACCTTGGTGCCGGTCACGGAGACGATGGCGACGGTGTCCTGCTCGGTGGTGGAGTAACCCGAGACGAAGCTGTCGTAGCTGGAGTCGAGGTTCTTGCCGCCGAGGACCCAGGCGGTCTGGTAGTCGTGGGCGGAGATCGCCGCGAAGTAGGCGGTGACGACTCCGCCCGGTCCACCGCTCGGGCTCGCGCTCGGAGTGCCGGCGGCGGTCTCCGACGGGTAGCCGAACCCGTCGGTCGTGGTCGTGGTGGTCTCGGGTGTGCCGTAGGCGTCCGTCGGTGTGGCGGTGTCGCCGTACGGCCATGCGGACGCCGTCGTCGGGTCCGCATAGGTCGGCTGGCCGCCCGTGCCGCCGCTGTCCGACCCCGAGGTGCCCGAGCCGTACAGGCCGGAGCCGGACGACCCGAATGCGCCGGAGGATCCGGACGATCCGGAGCCGCCGGCCAGGCTGCCGATCAGGGTCAGGAGCAGGGCGAGCAGCAGGGGCGTGGCGATGACCACGAGCCCCCAGGTACGGGCGGGGCCGCCCGGCGGTATCAGCCCCGGAGCGCTGTAGGAGGGCGGTGCACGGTGGGTGGACGGCGGGTCGGGACGCTCGGCGGGCGGCGTCAGCCCTGGGTCGGTCATGGGGTTCTCCAGCGGTCACGGCAGTGCACCGCGCTCCGCTCCGGCCGGCCTGGCAGCAGGTCCGCACGGTGCCGGACCTGTCCTGGGTCGATGGTGAACAGCGGTGCGCGACAAGGCGGTTGACGCCTCCGATGCGACCAGCGCCACCGCTTCCGTGGCCAGAACCGAGCTGCTTCCGATCCGCTTCCGGCCCGCTACGAACCCCTTCGGGCCGCCCGCCCCGCCGCCCACGCCCCAGACATGAATCAACTCCCCGCCCGCCGCCACGCCATCACCGGATCCGGCCACCGCCTCCTGCCGGCGGATCCGCTTGCGGTCCGGGTACCGGAGCCCACCGGCCTGTTCCCCGGCCGCGCACCGGAGAACTCTGCCGTCGCCGGTCGATAACTCCGTTGCCGGAGCAGGGGAGTTGATGTCTAGTGACCTCGCACATCAGCATCTGGAGAGGAGAAGAGAGTGATCGTACTCAGACGCCTGCTGGCGTCGATGACCGCCGCCGGAGTCGCGTGCCTGCTGGGCGCGGTTCCCGCGGCCGCTGCGGCCCCCGCGGCCCCCGCGGCAGAGCACCATGCGGTGGCCCCGGGCGCCGCGTCGGCGGTGGGCGTTTCGGCACTGTCGTTCAGCGCCAAGTCGGTCGATGCCACCTCGGGGTCGGCCACCATCGATCTCGACTGGACGATGACCTCGTCCAACCCGAACGCCTCCGGCTTCGGCGGCGACATCCACCTGCGCCGGATGAATCCGAAGACCGGCGCCTACCTCGGCACCGAACTCGCCGTGGATTTCGACTCCCAGGGTTCGCCGTCCGGCGGCGTCACCGTCGGGTCCGGAGCCACCCCCGCCTCGACCACCTACACATGGACCGTCGCCGTGCCGCAGTACGGAGCCACGACGAAGACGACCTGGGCGGTCTCGGAGATCCGGGGTGCCGACGGCGCCGGCGACTCGATCGACTGGACCGCGCCCCAACTGTCCGCGTTCCCACGCACCTTCACCGCCAAGACCACCGCGGACCAGGGCACCCCGAGCCTCGACCAGATCGCCCTGGCGCAGGGAACGCAGGCCACCGTCTACGAAGCCCCCGGCCAGGGGGCCACGCTGAGCTACCGGCTCGACAGCCAGGAGAGCAGGTCCGGCGTGTACGGCGGAACGGTCGTGATCACCGGTCCGGACGGCCGTACCGCCCGTGGATCGTTCGCCATCGGCTGGGACTGGAGCGAGGGCTACCAGGGCTGCGGCTACATCGACTGGATGCAACGGCAGGTGCTCGACTGCGCCGTGACCGTGCCGCTGCCGGCCGGCTTGCCGGAGGGCGACTGGAAGGCCACCGAGGTGGACCTGACCAGCAACGCCGGAGTCACCCATGCCTACACCGGGCTGACCGGAGCCGCGGTGCACGTGACCTCCGACAGCGTGCTGTCGGCGACCGGCTTCGCGTTCACCCCGGGCCAGATCGACAGCTGGCACTCGCCCGTCCCGACCGCACAGCTCTCGCTGCGGCCTTCCGGTGCCGTGGGCGGGGTCAGCTCCGTTCAGCTGACGAACTGGGGGAACAACGCCAACGAGTGCACCCAGCTGTCCACCACCCCGACCGTGCAGGACGACGGCACGATCACCGTGCCGGTGCGCGGGCTGCGGGGCCAGTTCAGCTGCCAGCTCACCGGTGTGATCATCACCGACGGTCACGGCGACCAGGCCGTCTACGGTTCGTCGCTGGGCGCCCCGGACATCGATGCCACGCTCACCAACATCCCCGACACCGTGCTGCCCACGGTGGACACGGTCACCGTCACCCCGGACACGATCGCGGCCGGCGACACCCAGACATCGATCAGGCTGACGATCGACGTGTCCGCCTCCACCGCCGGGGTGAACGCCCTCGACCTGTACCTGGTCGACGCCTCCGGACACGCCACCTCGATCCAGTTCGGTGGTGTGCCCGTCACCTTCTCGGGGCCGATCGACGAGTACTTCACGCTGCCGGAGGGCACCGCACCCGGCCAGTACACCATCGGATTCCGGCTCCAGGACCAGGGCTACAAGACCGTGAGCTACGGCCTGCCCGGCAGCGGCAGCGGCAGCCAGCCGACGCCCGGCGGACCGGTCACCCTCACGGTCACCTGAGCCGGCAAGGTGCGGGAGCCGCGGCGGCGCACAAACCGCGCGGATCCGCCCGTACACGACGGGCGCCCGTGACAGGCCCCTCGCGGACCCTCACCGCACGCACGGTCGAGTCAAGCCCACACGACTGAGGCCCGGCTCGGGAGGAAACCCCCTCCCGAGCCGGGCCTTCTCTCCATTCCCCGGTCCCCGGCAGGACTCGGGTGTATCCCGTCCTCGTGCGGGCTGAATCCGTTGTGTGGCGAGGACTGTTGGCGAGGCTGTCAGGGGCCCGATCGGGTGAATCCCTCCGATCAGCGGCAACCGGACGCCATCTCTGCATGTCACACATATCGCTTTCGGCAGCAGACGCATCTGGGGGACTCATGAGCAACCAGCAGCCGCAGCAGCCCGGATGGGCCGGCCCGCAGCAGCCCCACGGCCAGGCACCGTACGGCCAACAGCCTTACGGGCAGCCGCCGTTCCCGCCGCAGCCGCCGGAAAAGGGGCCTGGCGCAGGGAAGGTCATCGGTCTCGGCTGTCTCGGCCTTGTCGGCGTGGCCGTCGTCCTTGGCATCGCCGCCGCGGCCGTCGGTGGCAGCGGCTCGAACGGTTCCGGCAGCAGTGCCTCGAAGACCACGTCCACCACCGCGACCGGCGACAAGGCGGCCGCCGGCGCCAAGGACGAAAACAAGAAGGCCGGCGCCCCGAAGACCGTCGTCTTCAGAGTCTGGGGGACCGCCCCGGCCGGAGCGCTCGGGGGTCTCGACATCAACTACGGCTCCGACAGCGACACCCGCAAGGGCGTGTTCAGGGACGGCGAGTTCGAGGCCACCCTGCCCCTCAAGAAGGGGGCGATGTACTACACGCTGAACGCCCAGCTGCAGGGTTCGGGGGACATCAACTGCAGCGTGACCGTGGACGGGCAAACGAAGTCCGCGCACGCGTCGGGCGGCTACAACATCTGCGACGCCCAGCTCAGCAGCGACTTCACCGGTGGCTGGCAGTAGGAGCCGCCCCGGATTCCCGGCCGCCGTCGTACAGCCCGACACCCGGTGACCGCGAACGGGTGGAGTGCGGCCTCGTTCGCGATGGCGGCTGCCCACCACTTCTCAGATGAAGGCAGGCACTCCGTCAGATGCCGGCATCCCGAGGGCGGAAGCGTCTTTTTGTCAGGCGTTCTCAGAGATCGCGGCGTTTGCTGGGTGCGGGGCCGATGGTCAGAAGCGGCCGGTAGTGGCCTTTGGGATGGGGCTCGCCGATGAGTTGGTCTTCGGCTTCCACCCAGGCGTGGGCGGCGAAGGGCTGTGTACGCACCCCGGTGCACCACGTCGGCCACACGCCCCGGAACCGGCAGAGCAGGGCAGTGGCGATGGAGCGTTGCAGGCAGTGCTGCCCGGCGCAGCGCAGGCTGACCGATACCACCGCCTGGCGTGCGGCGAGTGCCTGGTCGGCGGTGGCGGGCTTGGCGCCGCGGCGGGTGAACTCCAGAATCCGGCGCAACCGTGCTGGTCGGATGGTGCCCAAGGGGCGGGCAAGAGCGACGGCCAGCAGCGGCAGCGCTCGTCGGTGCGGGGGGAGCCGTCGCCGTTCCGCCAGGGTGACAGGCACGCTCACGAGGCCACCACCAGGCCCGCCGCACTCAACTGGTCGAGGATGGCGCGCACATCGTGTTCGGCCCGCTCGGACGGGATCTTGTGACGGTCGGCGAGTTCGGCCGCGATGCCGTCGGGCGCGCAGCCGTCGAGCAGCCGCCGCAGCACGCCCGCACCGGTGGTGTTGAGCTGGAAGTAGCGTCCGGTGTGCAGGTTCAACAGGACGGTGCCGTCGTCGGTTTCGGTGGTGACCACGTCAGGGTGCAGGTGCAGGGGCATCGTGTTCCCTAGGCTGGGTGGCGGGGCAGTTGATGGCGCGCAGCCAGAGCGCGCAGCCAGAGCTCGCAGCCGATCAGCGCTTCCAGCGCGAAGACCGCGGTGAGGTCGCGTTGGGGCGCCAGGAGGCGGTTGCGGAGGGTGTCGACATTGATGAGTCCGCGCTCGGCCAGTGCGGAGTCGGCGAAGAGGTCCAGGATCGCGGGAAGGTTGTCGGCGAGTCCGCGGCGCAGGTCCTGACCGAATTCGCCCTTGGTGGCCCGGCCCAGGATCGTCGACGGGACGATGCCGTGCATCGCCTCGGCCAGCAGTGGTTTGTAGCGCTGTGGATCGGCCTGTTCATGAATCCGAACCCGTAGGACGGCGTCGATCACGCGCTGGTCGTAGTAGGGCAGGTCCAGGTGCACGCCGGCGTCGGCGAAGATCCGCGCTATCAACCGGTAGTGGGCTGCGGTGGTGCGCACCGCGAGCAGAGTCTGGTGCTGGCCGAGGTCGTCGCTCAGCGGTTGGGCCTGCTGCGCGGTGTGCCTCAGCGCCTGGCGGATCAGGTCGAGGCCCGCCGGGGTGATCCATTCCGGAACGTGTATGGCGTGCAGGCCCCAGCCCATGGCCGGTGCCCGTTGTGCGCGGGGCATGCCGAGGTTGTTCGCCTGGGCGTGCCACCAGTCGGCCACGGTTCCCGGCCGCAGCAACCCCGCGAGCGCCGGGCGCAGCGGCCAGCGCTTGAGCGCCCGGTTCTGGCGCAGCCGCCGGAGCGCGAGCACGGGGTGGTGCCGCAGCAGCGGAGCCAGGTGGCCCGGCGAGGGCACGAACAACTCGTCTGCGCCGTGACCTGCCAGATGCCGGCGAGATCCGCGGTGGGCCAGCAGCTGCGCGTTGTGGCGCAATCGGGCAACCGCGCGGGTGGTGACCACGGGCTGTTCGGTCTCGACCGGTATGCCCTCGACGCTGAAAATCGAGGGAAGTTCGCGCTGCGTGACCACCAGGTGCTCGGCACGGTCCAGTGCCTTGATGGCCTGGCTCGCGAAGTCGGCGTCATCGTTGGCCGTATCGGCCTCGGCCCAGCGCAGTGTCAGCAACCTCGGTGTGTGGCGGGCAGCCAGAAAACACAGCGACGTCGAATCCATTCCGCCGGACAGATCGGCGCTCATACGCCCGCTGACCGGTGGACGATCCCCAACCGCCGCGGTGAGCGCCTCTCGCACGCCGGCTGCGCCGTCCCGCAGGGACAGATGCGGCGCAGGAGGGTTCCACCACACTCTCTCGCCGGCCCGATCCCGGGTCCACATCAGACACCGCTCCGGCGACAGCGAGGAGATCCCTGCCCACAGGCACCGCTCGTTCAGCGGAGGTGCCAGGGCGATACCGCCGGCCATCCGCACGGCCAGGGACTGCTCGTCGACCGCGGCGTCGAGCATCTCGGCGAGTACATCGGCCCGGTCGGACGCCACATCGACGCCGTCGAGACGAGCGTAGAAAATGCGGCTCAGCCCGCTGATGCTGCCCTGCGCACGCACCTGCCCGTCCATCGACGCCATCAGGTGGGCGGAACCCGGCATCAGCGAGGCCAGTCTGTCCACGTCCGCGACGGTCGTGATCGCCGCGGACAGCTCCGCGAGCCGCTCCTCGCCGATCGGGCACTCACCGATCACCGCTACGCGTAACGGGCCCGCCGTGGCCACCGTGATCTGGTCGTCCGCCCAGGAACCCACCAACCACGGCCGACCTGATACGTGCGAAACCGCCCGCGGCGATGCGAGCGCGATCCGCGCCCGCATCGCCGCAGCAGCTGCCGTATCCGGCAAGATCACAAACGCCGACACGTCAATCAGGTGTAAAGCCCGAAGATCGAGTCGAGATGGAAGCCGCCGAACCCGAGCGTGTCTTCGCTGAACTCGCCGACCTCGACCAGCATCGGAGGGACGTACGGCTCGCTTGTCTGCTCTTCCACGGAACCTCCCTAGAAGCATCAACTACCGCGAGGACTCTACGAGTTGACCGCAAAGCGATCAACTGTTTTTGCGGCCCGGCGATTCGGCCACACTCAGCCTGCTCTCCCGAGCGGCGCCGACTCCATGACCCTGTGCGTCCGAAGCCCGGACCGCCACCGCGCCCTGCGCGGCGCTGCGCAGCCCCAACAGCGGGGCGTCGCCTGGGGCTGGGGCTGGGGCACCGTCCCGCCCGGCGTCGGCCGGGACGGGAACAACACCGCGTCAGGAGCGAGGGTGGGCAGGCGCCCGGGTGACCAGCGACTTTGCCGTCTCACGCGCGTATGGCGCCGAGTGCCGTGGCGCACCGCGGTTCCCCCTGATTCCCCGTGATTCGCCGTGCTTCGCCGTCCGTTCCGGCACGAGAGTGGCACGGCCCGCGGACCGTGCCACATCCCCTCGATGCGAACTACGGGCGGGGCGCTCGCTGAGGTCGGTCAGGCTGGTCGGGTGGTCGACTGGGACCGGTGACGGTCGGCTGCGGTCGCAGCGGTTGCTGTCTTCCGCGCTGTACGGGGCACGGCAGCTACCCCGCTCGCTCAAGAGTCAAGCGGCTGCCAGTGGGCTCGGCTCGCCACATGGCCGCCAGTTGGGGGTAGGACTCGATGAACCGGCGCGTCTCTCCCAACGCGGCGATCCTGGGCGCGCCGATCTCGTCGTAGTCGAAACCGGTGTCCTGATGCCCGAGGGTGTCGAGATCTGCCCATGCCGGGTCCTCGGCGAAGACGAGTTGCAGCTCCACTTTCCAGTACTCCGGCTGCCAGTCGGGGGCATCACGGTCGCCGGCATCGTTGACCGCGAGCAGTCGCCCGAAGGACAGCGAGGGCTGGTCGGCGTTCCAATCCCACTTGCCCCATTCGACGATGAAGCCGTCGCCATCGTTCTCGATCCCCTCGACCTCGATCTGGAGAAACTCGCCGAAGGCATCCCAGGCGGCGGCGACGTCGCGTACTGCATCGGGCTCGATCGCACGCCGTCTCAAGATCTGCGAGAACGCGTCTGAGCCGGCACTCCATGGAATGGGCATGCGGGATGCTAACGCGGCGCTCAAGGTGGCTCAAGACGCCCCTCAGGGGGGCGCGCCGGCACGGCAAGCAGAGATTGAGGATGTGGCCTCATCCTTGTCAGGTCGATCACGGCGCCTTCCGGACCCTGCATTCCGCCGGGAAAGCGGCTCAACGCCGCCGGCCGTTGAAGTACGCCGGAATCCAGCCGCGTTCGCGGCTGTTGGTGTTCAACCGTTGACGTCACCGATCAAGCGATCCCTTGACAACCGATCGCTCGGCCTGCTCCGCGGCGCACAGGAACTGATGAGCCGGTGTCACCAGCTCACCCGGAATCGGCTCAATACCGCGCACTCGGACCGCCACGATATCGATCACGACGGGAGAGTGAGTGGGTGTGATCTTGACCAGACGCCACCGGAAAGGACGGGGAACATCCTTCGCCGGTAGGTCCGTCATGGCCAAATGGACCCATCGATCATAGACAGTGGGATAGACCCGCACGTCAGCGCCGCACAGGCGGCAGGTCGGCGGCTCCACAAACGTCACGTCGTCGGGGTCGAACTCGGGCCGGGGCGCCGCCGTCGCGCCCTCTCTTTCCGCCATTTCGTTGGCGAACCGATTCCAACAGCCGTCGCACAACACGGCCATGAGATCAATGCGCCCTCGGCTGCGGACCGTCGGCCCGGACTCCCCGCAGCGCTGGCATAAGTGCTCGTCACGATCGCCGGTCGCCCCCATGCATTCGAGTGTGAGCGAATGTGACCGGGTCGTAGTAGATCGCGATTTAGCCTCATTTGAGGATCATGGGTGCAGTGGCCATCCAGGAGCGGCGACGGGCTCGACCTGGGCCGGAGCCCTGAGGCGCCACCCCTTGAAAAGAGGTGGGCTCGCCGGTCTCTGAGTCAGTACGATCCGCCTGGCCATGAGTCGTTCAGCGGCCCAGGACGTCGCACTCGGGTTCGCCCCGATGTGGAAACCCCGGTTCGAATCCGGGCCATGGCCACTCTCGGCACGTCCTCTCTTTCCGGGGCGCGGCCTCACCTCGTCTGCCGTCGGCCGCGTCTGCTCGGCTCCGCCTGGGGCGATGGCAGGCGGCATGGGAGCACCTCCGCGCACGAAGTGCTCGGGACGGGCGTTCGCTTCCCTCGGCGCCTGATCGAGGAACGCCGGATCACCTTCGTCAAGGCGGGGCGGCATGTGCGCATCCCCGAGAGCGCACTGTCTGCCCACGTCGCTAATTCTCACGTGTTCACGGCGTTTCCCGGTCCCCTGTGTGCTGAATCCGTTCTGGCGGACGCTGTCCGCTGCCGTCGCCCGCCTGCCCTGTGCGGCAGATGCGAGAAGCCCTGCCAATCGTATCGCGGTATGGCTCGCACCGATGCAGTCCACGGTCGTCGGCGGCCCCTGTGACCACTGAGGGGTATGGATCGTGAAGTTGCTGGTCGTGGGTCTGGTGTGGGTATGCAGGAGCTGGCGCGGATCACGGCTCGCCGGAGTGAACTGGACGCGCTCGCTGAGGAATTGGAAACTTCGCGCGGAATACTCTCTGTGATGCCTGAAATAGAACGTCTTCTCGTTGCAGGTAGTCCAGCGTGGGTGGATCCGGGCGAGCGGCGTGGTCACTCGCATCAATCATCCGCTCAAGATCGGCACGGCGTCCTCTCGCCCGGCCGGTTGCCCACTTCCACCACAAGCGCTCCAACAGGGTGCGGTTACTGTGGCTCTGGGACGTCGCAGTCGTTACCAGCAACAAGATCGACAGTGTCCAGGCGGCGACGATGAGCCCGCCGAAATCCCCCTTGGTCAACCCTCTTCCCCTCCGGGAATTCGCACCCTCGCTTCGCCGGCGCGGCGGAGCGACCCCTGCTATCGAGCTGCTAGGGCAGGTCGCGGCGGACCAGCGCCTGAGCGAACGGTTCTCCGGTGGCCCGGGCGTAGGCCATCCGCTCGCGCACCTCGCTGAGGGTGCGTGGGCGGTACCCGGGGCCGCCGCAGCAGCTCTTGTGGAAGCGCACACCGGCGTGCAGCAGCACGGAGAGGGTGCGCCAAGCGGCGTCGTCCCGCCTCTTGGGTGCCGCGAAGGCGGAGCCGACGTGGATCAGTTGTTCGGCGCAGCGTGGACAGACCCGGTCGTGGTCGTGGTAGCCGGGGTAGGGCTGCTTGTACGAGGCCCGGCAGGGCAGGCAGACGTACGAGGTCTTTCCATGGGCCATGCGGGAAGGGTAGAGCCACCACAGGGGCGGGTTCGACAGGTTTCCGGCATGCTGCACAGGCTCTTCAGCAGAGGTGGGGCAGCGACGGCCGACCATACTTGCTTCTACTCGCCGCCTCGGAGTTCTGCGTTGATGGCGTCAGCGGCATCCCGCGCGGCCGGCTCGCTGATCTCCCTGGGGACCCCGCGGTCGTCATACACGAAGAGTCTTGCGTCCACGACATGGGTCTTCGGGTGCCAGCCGAGACGACGGCCCGCCGCGCGTGCAGCACGACGGACGCCCTTCGGTTCGCCCATCTCCTCAAGATCGCCGCTGTTCAGGATCAACTGCCCGTGGTAGCCCCCGGTAGCGAGGCTTCAGTGAAGCCCGCATCAGGCCCTCCAAGCGGTCGACCAGCTTCTCGTACCGGCGCCGGGCCGGCTCGTCCTTCGCGGGCATCTCGCACAGCTCCCCACCGCTGCCCGCAGCCGCATGTGTGCCATAGATGTGCTGCGAGTACGAGGGCCCTCCCGTCCGTCGGACGAAATGGCCTCTGACCAGGCGTTTTGCTGTGCCCCGGCAGGATTCGAACCTGCGACACCCGCTTTAGGGGTCCGATCGGACTTCTGCGGACTCGGCGCGTTGCTGCCGGGCGTTGGTTCGGTGACCATGGCCGACGCGTACTCGTTGGCCGCCTCGGCACCCCGCTGCCGCTCCGGTGCCCCGCCCTGAGAGAGTGGTCCCGTGCTGCTGGATCCTGAGAACACGCTGTTCGTCCGTGGTGCCACGCCCGTGCTCCTGCTGGCCGACGCGCCTGTCCACGATGCCTTGCCGTTCCTGACCGCGCCGGACGGGGCGGTGCCTTTGTGCGAGGGCTGGAGCATCGTTCCCCGACTCACCCTGTGCGTGGTGGACGGACCTGGGGACCACGGGCTCGTCGTCCCTGCTCTCGCTGCGCCGGTGGTCGGCGGGGCCGACGACGGCACGGCATCTGGCGGCATGGGCGACTGGTGCGCGGATGCCGAGCAGGCCGGCGGAGCAGTCGTTCTGTCTTTGGACCACCTGCCCGAGACACTCGACTGGTCTGCCCTGCTGTCCTCGGGCACGGCCCGCGGCGGCTTCATGCCTGCGCTGGCCTGACCGTAGGAGCGTCGGACTCGCAAAGCCGGCATTACGCCTGCCGGCACTCGTTCTGGTGCGCTTGTGGTGCGATGCCGTATGCGCATCCGGGGGTACCGGCTGCACGCGGACCTCAGAGGTTCATGAGCATGACGGCGAAGAAGACGAGCGGATATGCGACGGCCAGCGCGCTGGCGGGCAGGCCGAGGAGGGCGTATGCGAGGAACGAGAAGGCCCGGACCGCGGGCCCGTTGCGGGCAGCGATCCGATCTTGGTCGTACGGGTCGTACGTCACCTCGATGCGGGCCGGGTCTGTGGCGACCAGCCTGCCGCGGCCACCGCGGTACGTCCGCTCGGTGCCCGAAGCGTCGGTGAACGTATAGACCTTGGTGACCGTGGTCTCGCCGTCGGTGCCGGTCCCGTAGACCTTCTCCTTGAAGGTGGCCACGACCGTGATTCCCCGGTGGCGAAGCAGCCACCAGTCCACCGTGGTTCGGCACACGATCAGGGCGATCGCGCACCCGACGAGGAACGGTGTGAAGAAGGCCACCCAGAACGTGACGAGTACCCAGTCTCCGGTTGCCGAAGCCAGCGCGAGCCCGAGGACGAACAGGGCGCCCAAGCCCAGGAGATGCGCCCGGTCCTGGGCCACTGTCTGCCAGCGGTCCTTGCGTGTCTCAGCGGAGAGCCGGGGCTCCGTCGTCACCAACTCCGCGCCGTCCGTGCGCGGTTGCGCGGCATCGCGTACCGGCAGTGCCGCCGTGACCGCCGAGACGAAGGCCTGGGCGGCCTCGGCGCTCAGTGAACTGAGGGTGTAGACAACGGGATCCGTGCTCGCGGAGGCGGAGGTCAGAACGATCTCAGTGACGCGCGGCTTGAACCCACCCGTCGTACTTGCTCGCGAGTCCTGTCCGGCACGTCCTCGCGTACGGACCGTCTCTATGGCTGCGAGCGGAATACGGATTCTCGATCGTCTCCACGCCCGCTCCAACAGCACGGCGTCCCGCTTGAAGCGCGCCGTGACCCGGCGCCCCCGCAACACCAGTTCAGTCATGCGGCGACCGTACGGCAGGTGTACGGGTTCTCGACACCGGTTCCGCGGGCGTCGGTGACGTTCAAGTCCTGGTCGCTGCTGCAGCACTCATGCAGGCGAGCCTGCCTGGGGCCGGAGTTGGTGGTTGGTGGTGCGGAGTCGGACTTCCTCCAGGAAGTCGTACGCATCGGTAAGTTCTCCGAGTTGCCTGGGCCTGCGTCTCGTCCCGTCCGTCGTCGCCGAGTCCGCCGGCCTCCGCGGTATCCGGCTGCCCGACGCCCGGCACGGCACCGCCACCCTCCTCACGGCGGCTGGGGCGGCTCCCCACGTCGTGATGGAGATCCTGGGGCACTCCCGGATCAGCATCACCATGGACGTCTGCACCCACGTCGTCCAGGACACCCAGCGAGAGGCCATGAGCCACATGGACCGGCTGCTTCGGAACGGGAAGCGGCGCCCCGGTCGTGAGTGATCACCCGCGTTGATGTCGGTCAGCGCGGTCGCGATCCGCGGCATCGACCAGCAGAAGGACCTCTACGCGAACATCGACAGCCTGAATCCGGAGGAGAGCGAGTTCGGCGAGTTCATCTGCTCCTCGGACACGACGGCGCACACCGCCACCACCCAGGAACTCGGCGAGTGGCTGCTGGACCGGCTGCCCGACTGATCCTCCGCGGCGCACGGGTCGGGCTGCCCGGCAAGCGGACAGCCCGACCCGTGCGCCGACGCCGCGGCCCGCCGTCTCGGATCCGGCGAACGGCGCTGATGCGGGCCGAGTCGCGGCCGGGACCGCGGGGCCGCAGCCGGGATCAGGTCAGGCGGTGGCCAGCGCGCACTGGCCTCGGTCGGCCTTCGCCGGTCCGGCGGCGCTGGGACGGACCTCGAAGTCGAACATGGCGGTAGGCACGTACAACGAGCAGCAGGCGTTGGGGATGTCGACGATGCCGCTGATACGTCCCTCTATGGGAGAGGAGCCGAGCAGCAGGTAGGCCTGCTCTCCGCTGTAGCCGAACCTCTTGAAGTACTCGACGGCGTTGAGGCAGGCCCGGCGGTAGGCCAGCGTCGCGTCGAGGTAGTAGTTCGTGTCCGTGTCGTGGTCGACGGAGATTCCGATGAAGGTGAGGAACTCCGTGTACCTCGGCTCGACGTTGCCCGGAATGAACACGGGGTTGGTGGAAATGCCATAGGTCTCCATGCCGCCCTTGATCAGGTCGACGTGGAAGTCGATGAATCCGCCCATCTCGATGGCGCCGCAGAAAGTGATCTCTCCGTCGCCCTGGCTGAAGTGCAGGTCGCCTCCGGAGAGCTTGGCGTCCTTGACGTGTACGGGGTAGAAGACCCGCGAACCGCGCGTGAAGTTCTTGATGTCCTGGTTGCCTCCGTTCTCGCGGGCCGGCACCGTGCGCGCGCCTTCCGCGGCGATGCGCTTGGCGAGGTCCCCGGTGGCCGTGCCCGCGAGTGCGTTGGCGGTGTCCGGGGGTACGGCGAGCGGCGGGACCCGGTTCGGGTCTGTGTCGATCAGCGCCTGCTCGCGAGCGTTCCAACGGGCGAGCATCTCGGTGGACGGGGCGGTTCCGAACAGCCCGGGGTGGGTGATTCCGGTGAAGCGGATCCCGGGAAGGTGGCGGGAGACGGCCTGCTGTCCGTGGAAGTCCCATATCGCTTTGTAGGCGTCCGGGAAGTAGTCGGTCAGGAAGCCTCCGCCGTTGGCCTTGGCGAAGATGCCGGTATAGCCCCAGCCCTGTCCCGCCGCGTCCCCGGTCTGCTGCGGCACGGGGCCGAGGTCGAGGATGTCGACGACGAGCAGGTCGCCGGGTTCGGCGCCTTCCACGCCTACCGGGCCGCTGAGCATGTGGGGGATGGTCAGGTCGATGTCGCGTACGTCGTTGGCGGTGTCGTTGTTGCCGACCTGGCAGTCGGTCCAGTCGCGGCACTCCATGCGGAACTCTGCTCCCGGCTTCACCATGGCGACGGTGGGGACGTCCGGGTGCCACCTGTTGTGTCCGGGAACATCCTGGTCACGCATCGACTTGCTCTGGTCCACGCTGAAGAGAATTTCAGGCATGAGAACTCCTAGATTCTGATCCGGTCACGTTGGTGCGCCCGCACCTCCGACCCGCGGAGCCGCTGAGGTCGGCCGGGGCGTTCTGTGGGTGCGCGGCCACAGCCCCGCGAACACCACGACGCCGAAGACCGCCAGTGCGATGGCGATCTCGGTGGGGTGCTTCCAGTAGCCGGAAAGCAGCAGCCCGGCGGGAATCACACCGGTGACCCAGCCTTCGATCGCCGTGACCCAACCGGTGTAGATCTTGAGGTCGTCCTTCTTGAGACCGAGCAGCAGGAAGAACAGGAACCACAGGTAGGCCCAGTAGAGCCAGATGACTCCGAAGGGGTAATCCTTCAAGAGCCGGAAATTGGCGAACGAATATCCCAGGGCGGCAATTGCCACAAACAGCGAATAGTAGCCGACGCCGGTGCTGTCGAGATCGGCGAGCAGGCTGACACCTACATAGAGGTAGGTGAACCCGAAGAGGTAGATGCCGGATGCGGCCAGGATCTTCAAGGGGTCGTCGTTGGCGGTGAAGATAAGGTAAGTCGGCGTCAGTACCTGCAGTGCTCCTATGAAAAGGTTGAACACCGCGCCGGCTCGGGTATCGACCTTCCCGAGCAGTAGCAGTCCGTTCATGAAGAGCACCGCACCGACAAAGAGCAGTCCCACGTTTCCCACGGGGACACACCTCCTCAGTCCGCGTGGGGAGTGGAATCGCGTGGCGCCGGAGCCGCCGATGAGCTGCCGAGGACACGGCTCGGCTCCCGGCCCGCGTTGCTTGATTCCGCAATCCGCACACCGCTACGGGAACGACGTCGTGTTCCGGTGCCGAACCCGCATGAGACGTTCTGCCGTGCCGACCACCGCCTTCAGGGACGCGGCAGCCGCGAGAGTGCGGGGTGTGGTTGCGCCCTTCTGCGTGGCGGCAGTTGGGAGACCACTGCCGGGGCTTCACGCGCCTGCTCCTCCCGGACATGGAGGGCGGCTACCGCTTTCGAGGTCTGCGTGATGCCGGGCGAGGAGTACACACGTCTCGCAGCGCCTGCACAGTCAGGACAGCCGTATGTCCTGGGCGCCGTCCCGATCGCCAACCTCACGTCGAAGGGCCCACATCGGCTGCACAGATATTCGTAGGTCGCCATCAGCAGCCTCCGGACGCCGGTGGACGCTGACAAACCCGAGTGCGTGCGCGCACACGCGACCAGCGCACGCCACAGCACATCTCTTACCTTCAAGGAGACGTCTCGCAAATCCCGGTGTCAAGTACCGGACGACCGGACGTGGACCTTCTCCTGGGGACTTCCTCATGGCGACCTCATGGCGACCTCTGGCGACCCGATGGCGAACGCCGACGCTGCCGCCGCAAGCCCCACCGCAATACTCGAAACGGCGTAACTGAATGTGGAGAACGTGGTGTGGCCGCCGCAGAAACCGACGCCGCCGATGGTCACGACCTGTTCCGGCAGCGCGTGCCGTGCGCCGAGGCCCACCAGCAGCCCCAGCGCCCTCGCCGGGCGTCGAGCCGAATGCGCCGGGCCGCTGACTCCCTGCCGATGGCCAGGCCCAGAACGATGGCGGCCAGGCCGGCGAAGAGGCTCCCGAAGATGTTCGGCGCCGCGGCCGTGCAGTGGTCGTGGCCCAGCAGCCGATCGGTGTCGACCGTCCAGGTCGAGAAGGTGGTGAAGGCGCCGAGGAAGCCGACGGCGGCGAAGGGCCGCACGTACCGGGTCGGCGGCCAGATCTCGAACACGTACACGAGCAGCAGTGCCGGCAGGAACGACCCGGACACATCGACGGCGAACGTCGTCCACGGGAACGCCGCCCCGGGGGCAGCCGTGCGCGGAACGGCTCCCGAACTCCCGTCACGGACCTCATCGAAATAGCCGTATCCCTGTCCGCCGGAACACCTCCCCATTATCCCAGGCGTTGCAGTGTCGACGCGCACTCGACTAAAATTCAAGATCATCGGTGTTCCACCGATGGAGGACGTCATGGCAAAAATCCTTGCGGTGCTCTATCCGGACCCCGTGGGTGGTTATCCTCCCGACTACGCCCGCGACGAGATTCCCACCATCGGCGGCTATCCGGGCGGTCAGACCACACCGACCCCGCAGGCTGTCGATTTCACCCCGGGGCAGCTCCTCGGCTGCGTCTCAGGAGAACTGGGGCTGCGCCGGTTCCTGGAGGACCGGGGTCACATCCTTGTCGTCACGAGCGACAAGGAAGGGGCGGACTCCACCCTGGACCGCGAGCTTCCCGACACCGACGTGGTCGTCTCGCAGCCGTTCTGGCCCGCCTATCTGACCGCCGAACGCATCGCCGCGGCCCCTCGGCTCAGACTCGCGATCACCGCGGGGATCGGGTCGGACCACGTCGACCTGCCGAGCGCCATCGCCCACGGCATGACCGTGGCCGAGGTGACGTTCAGCAACAGCATCAGTGTGTCGGAGCACGCCGTGATGCAGATTCTCACCCTGGTGCACAACTACATGCCGGCCCACGAGTGGGTGACCGCCAAGAAGGGCTGGAACATCGCCGACAGCGTCTCGCGCTCCTACGACCTCGAAGGCATGGCCGTCGGCGTCCTCGGCTCCGGCCGCATCGGCCAGGCGGTGCTGCGCCGCCTCAAGCCGTTCGACGTCAGGCTGCACTACTACGACGTGCGCCGGCTGGCCAAGGAGGTCGAGGAGGAGCTGGAGCTGACCTGGCATCCCGACGCCCGTTCGCTGGCCTCCTCGGTCGATGTGCTCTCGATCCACACTCCGCTGCATCCGCAGACGCAGAACCTCTTCGACGACGACATGATCGGGGCCATGAGGCGCGGTTCGTACATCGTCAACACCGCGCGGGCGCTCATCGTCGACCGGGACGCCGTGGTGCGGGCTCTCGACAGCGGCCAGCTGGCCGGTTACGCCGGTGACGTCTGGTACCCGCAGCCGCCACCGCCCGACCATCCCTGGCGCACCATGCCCCACGAGGCGATGACGCCGCACGTGTCCGGGTCGACCCTCTCGGCGCAGGCGCGCTACGCGGCCGGTACGCGGGAGATCCTGGAGTGCTGGCTCGACGGTCGCCCCATCCGCCCGGAGTACCTGATCGTCGAAGGGGGTGCGCTCGCCGGGACGGGAGCGAGTTCCTACACGGTCGCCAGATGACACGGGCAGGGGTGACGCCCGGCGGGCAAGAAATAAGCTGCAGATTGAATAGAAGATCCACCACCCGGCTGTGAGCCGATTCACCCACGATTTACTGGACGGGCCCGGGTGAAACCCTTAGCGTCCATAAATATATTGCTTTTCATTATGCAGAGATACCGGCGCCGCGCCTAATCTCTCTTAAGGGAACCAGGCGAACGCCGGGAAGGTGGATCAGTGAGCATGGACGCAGTGTGGGTCCGGGGCGTGACCGGAATTCAGATGCACCACGTGACCGACCTTCAGGACGCCGGCAGGTTTCTGGGCAACGCAGCGATGGCACTGCGGGCCGCGCACGTAAGGACCGGCGCCGACCGGTACTCCGGGATCGCCGCCGAGCTCAAGGCTCTGGTGGAGCGAGTGCGTGAGCTGGAGGACGAGGCACGGTCGAGCATGCACGAGCTGCACTCCGCCGACCCCGAACGGTTCGTCCGCTGCCGGGACGGCCACGAGCCGTGGCCCGGCGAGATCCCGGCAGGATTCATCCCGCGCCACACCTGCAAGGACGAGTGCCTCTACCACGACCGCCAGGTCCTCGACGCCATCATGCAGTGCACCTGCGGGCGACCGCCGTGCCGGGCCTGCGAGATCGGCGGGAAGCTCTGACGAGCCCCGGCGCTCCCATGGCCGAGCCGGATCGAGACACCGTCTGATCACGTACGGTCACGGCACCCCACTCGCGGTGATCCGGACCGACCGCAACCACAACGCCGTCATCCGGCGCCCTCCGCTGGTCGATCGACCCTGACGCCGTGTACGAGATCACTTACGAGATCCACGGCGACGAGTCCGGCCCGGTCATCGAGACAGCCGAGCTGTCGGACCGGACGAGCCTGAACTACACGGCGTCCATGATCAGCACTGCTTCGGCCGGCACCAATGTGTCCGTGGAGATCACCGACGTCACAGCCCAGGGAGGATGAGGCGTCGAAGGCCGGGTGTGTGGCGACCTTGCTTCCTGAGGTGCTCTATGCCGTTGGTCAACCCCGGCCCTCTCTGGCTGTATGGACATTCGCAGCCGCCCCATGGGACAACTTCGGCCTTGAAAACCCCAACCCGGTCTTGGAAGCCGACGTCACGCAAGGCCTCGAATTGACCAACAGCGCCACTGACGGCGTGCGGGGGCGTCCGGAGTGACCTGCGGTTTCCCTCTGATCGGCCCAAGAAAAAGGCCCCGGCCCCCCTGACCTGGGAGTTCCGGGGCCTTAGCCCTGCTCAATACTGTGCCCCCGGCAGGATTCGGAACTGCGACACCCGCTGCAGAAGTGGGGTCGAGTCCTTGCCGGGTAGTGCCCGGCGCTGCCGCGCGATGCTGTTTCCCCTGGTCAGAACCGCACGGCGAGCCACTTGATTCCGGCTCACGCCGCCCTGCATCAGACTGTCCGCTCACGCATCGCTCACGTCTTGCTCACGCGCTGCCGGCTGCTGAGCAGCGCGTGGGTCAGATCTGGCCGAGGTCGATCTCCACCGGGAAGGGGGCCGCTGCCTTGAGGACGCCGGTGAACACATCTCCGTCCCGGTAGGTCTTCGTCGCGGGGTCGAGGATGTAGGTGTACACGAGAGGAACGCCTGTCGCGGCCTGCTCGATCCTCCAGTAGAAGCCGATGCCTGCCTTGGCGTACTGGTCGACCTTCACGATCCGGTCGGTGGTCTCCGAGCCTGGCGAGACCACCTCCGCGACCAGCAGCACGTGCTCAGGGCGGGTGGGGGTGACGTCGATCGTGTCTGCGCGGTATACGACAATGTCCGGGCGTCGATTGGTGAGCGGGACGTCCTGAAGTCGGACGTCGAAGTCAGTGTCGGCGTTCCACTCCGGGCCCGCGGCGGCATCCAGGGCGTTCGCCACAATCCGGGCCAGCCGGTTGTGCCGCTTGGACGCACTCGGACTCACGACGACCATCCCGTCCACGATCTCGATACCGGCGCACTGCTCCTCGGACCAGGACTCGTACTCCTCCGCCGTGATCTGTTCATGCATCCACGCCGGGGCAACCATCTCGGCCGTCATGAAGCACCTCCCGGACACTGTGCTGCGGGCCCGATCCCGCTGGATTCAGCGTACTGTCTGCCCCCGTCCGGCACGCTTATCCCGCCCACGCACCCTCGCCGCCGGCCGCCATCCGACCAGCGCGCCCACGACAAGAGTGAGGAGCCGGCACGGTGGCCTCGTCAAGGCCAGCGGCACCACTGACCCAGTGCGGCAGCTGGTGAGGATACGGCGCGGCGAGGACCTCGTCCCGTTCGGTACGCGTCTGCTGCCCGAGGCGGATCGGGCGATCACCGAGACCGCCGCCCGGCTTGTACCCCGCGCCGACGCCGCCTCTGAGAACGACGCGGCCCAGTCGGGGCCGAAGCGCGTCAGTCACGAGGTGCCCGGCCCGGAGTCCGTGCCGGATGGCGCTGATTCGTCGGGCGCCATTGGGGAGATCAACTCCCCGCCCGCTCACGCAAACGGTCTCGGAGGAGGGGTCCGAGGCCGAATAGGGCGCCTCCCTGGCGGAGAAGTCCCAGGTCAGCAGCGCAACGAGTTGTGCCCCCGGCAGGATTCGAACCTGCGACACCCGCTTTGGGAGTTTTCCCTGGGCGGGGCTGTGACCTGCGGAAACTTCGACGTTGAGGTGTCTGACCTGGGGAAACACTCCTCCGTAGTTCTCGCGTGTTCACGGCGCTTCCCGGCCTCATGTGTGCTGAATCCGTTCGCGGAGCGTCTGCGCAGCAGCGCCACTGGTGATCGGTACGCGTTGATCTGCCCAGGGAACACGGTGCGGGTGAACTGCGAGCACCGTGCCTCCTTGGTCCCGGTGCTCGTAGTTTCCCGGCGCCGCAAGATCGCTTTGCCGGCGTTCAGGGCTTCGCCGGCGAGGCACGGCCAGAGCGGGTGCCTGCTTGGACATACCGCGCATTCTCGGCTGATGTGCCGGTGCGGCCGTGAAAGCCCTCGGCCGCCCGCTCGCCGGCGGATTCGGGACGGGCCCGAATGGTGCGCGGGTGGGGCGAGGGTGGGGCGAGGCAGGTCGCCTGAAGCTTGCGATCCCATGGCGCCAGGAGCACTGTGGATACTGCCTGCGACAAGAGATCAGAGACCACCATGCACACCTGGGGCAGGCGGAACACTCGCCAATTCACCGGTGCTCGCTTGGACGTGTCCGCCGCGACAGGCGTGTTGGACCGGGACGGCTGCGTCACCCACTGGAGCAGTGGTGCGCAGGAACTGCTCGGATACGCCCCTGTCGAAATCATCGGCAGGCCGGTGGACGACCTGCTGACGGCCGAGGGAACGCTGCGGCACCGCGACGGCCTCCCGCTGCACGCGCAGGTGCACCTGTGCCCGCTGCAGGACACCGATCGGGATGGCGGCTTCCTGCTTCTGCTGACGGCCATGTCCGAGGCCGCGACGGACACACCCCGGGATTCCTTGCTCCCGCAGTGGATATTCGAACAGCAGCCGCTTGCCGTTGCCATCTGCGACCTCGACGCGCGCCTGCTGCGCGGGAACGAGCCGATGCTCGGAGTGGGGGGCCTTTCCGAAGAGGAGGCCCGCGGTCGGCGCCTGACCGAGATCCTCCAGGGCAACGCCATCGAGGAGGTGGAGCGGCGGGTCCTGCGAGTGGCCCGGACCGGGAAAGCGGAAGTGGCGGAGCCCATCGTCAGGCTTCCCGGGGAATCCAAGGCTCACGCCTGGGCCATGGACGTCTTCCCGCTCAAGGACGCGGACGGCTCGGTGCGTGCGGTGGGCGTTACGGCATCCGACTACTCCCAGCAGTACGACTCCAGGGAGCGCATCGCCTTGATCAGCGAGGCCAGGACCCGGGTGGGTACGAGCCTGGACATCGTGGGAACCGCACGAGAATTCGCCGAACTCACTGTCCCCCGCTTCGCCGACTTCGTCAGCGTGGATCTTCTGGAGCCCGTCTTCCAGGGGGAGCTGCCCGCGCCCGGCCTTCCTCGGGGTGTCACTGCCCTGCGCAGGGCGGCACACCGGTGGGCCGCCGGGCACGTGCCCGCCCTCGATGCGGTGATCAGCGCTACGGAAGTGCACCCTCATCCGTGGTCGTCGCCGGTCGCCCGGTGTCTGGCCGAGAGTCGGGCCGTTCGCCACAGCACCAAGGATCCCGAGGTCATCCGCTGGCTGGCCGAGGATCCCGTTCAGGCGTCACTCGCGGAGTCGTTCGGCCCCCACTCGCTCATCGCTGTGCCGATCCGTGCTCAGGGCGTTTCCCTCGGGGTGGTCCTGTTCGTCAGGTACGCGGCCTCGCACGAGGAAGCCTTCGGCCCGGACTGCACGGCGATCAGCGAGGACCTCGTCGACCGGCTCGCGATCTGTCTGGACAACGCTCGCCGGTTCACGCGGGAGCGCGGCATCGCGCTCGCACTGCAGCGGGCCCTGCTGCCCCGGGAGTCGGCCGTGCACCCCGCTGTGGAGACGGCAGCCCGTTACCTGCCCGCGGGCGGCGGAGCCCAGGTGGGCGGTGACTGGTTCGACGTGGTTCCCCTGCCCGGGGCACGAGTCGGCGACGTCGTAGGACACGGCATCAACGCCTCCGCGACCATGGGACGCCTGCGTACCGCCGTGCGCACTCTTGCCGACATCGACCTGCCGCCCGAGGAACTCCTCACCCACCTCGACGACATCATCACCCACACCGCGGGTGAGCAAGGCGGCGAGCCCACCGGTGAGATTCCCGGCGACATCGGTGCCACCTGCCTGTACGCCGTCTACGACCCGGTCTCCGGCACCTGTTCCCTGGCCCGCGCCGGCCACCCCGCCCCGGTGCTGATCCACCCGGACGGCACCAGCAGTGTCATCGACATGCCCTGTGGCCCCCCGCTGGGACTCGGCAGTCTGCCGTTCGAAGCGGCGGACGTCATCGTGCCTGAAGGGGGCCTGCTGGCACTGTTCACCGACGGTCTCCTCAGCACCTGGGACCGCGACATCGACGAAGGGTTCTCCGACCTGCGCAGTGCCCTCGCCCTCCCGGCCGCCTCGCTCGACGCTCTGTGCGACACCGTCCTGGACACCCTGTGCCCCGAACCGCACGCCGACGACGTCACCCTGCTCCTGGCCCGCCCCCGCATGTTCGACCAGGACCGCCTCGCCAGCTGGGACCTGCCCGGCAATCCCGCGGTCGTCGCCGACGCTCGCCGGCTCGCAGCGGAACAGCTCGCCCTGTGGGGACTCGCGGAGGCCGCGTTCGTCACGCAGCTGGTGGTGAGCGAGCTGGTCACCAACGCGATGCGGCACGCCGGAGGGCCGATCCGGCTGCGGCTCATCAAGGGCGAGACGCTGATCTGCGAGGTCAGCGACGGAAGCAGCGTCAGTCCTCACCTGCGCCGGGCCCGAGTGTTCGACGAGGGCGGCCGCGGCCTGTTCATGGTCGCCCAGTTCACTCAGCGCTGGGGCACCCGCTACACCCGCACCGGCAAGACCATCTGGGGCGAGCAGGTGCTGCACATGTCGTAGGTACGGCAATCCGGCCCGGGAAGGCGGTCACGATCGGCAGCGACATCTGCCTGGCAGCTCTGAGGATGATCTCCAAGCTGCTGCCCTGATCACCTCACCCGTGCGGGCCTTCACTCACCTCGACCTGGGTGAGACGGGTGAGGCGGCGCGCGCGGCGAACGCCCCGACTCCTTGGGGGCGGCGAAGGTCCAGCGCCAAGTGGACGGATGCCGAGCCCCCGATCAGCTCATCGGGGGCTCGGCATCGGCTGCTGTCGGCCGCCTGGGCCACGCTGCCTACGCCGCCCGCCCAAGGAGCCCCACGCCAGCGAGCAGCACCGCCCGCGCCGGCACCGTGCGCGTCCCCGCGAAGGTGAACGTCCGGCTCGCGGTCGGCGGGCTCCGCCCGGACGGCTTCCACGACCTGGCGAACGTCTTCCTCGCCCTCGGGCTGTACGACGAGGTCACGGTCACCCCCGCCGAGAGCCTGCGGATCACCGTCTCCGGGCCGGACGTCGCGCAGGTCCCCACTGACGCGACGAACCCGGCCGCTCGCGCCGCCACCGCCCTCGCCCGGCTGCACGGCATCGAACCCGACGTCCACCTCCGCATCGCCAAGGACATCCCGTCGCCGGCGGCATGGCGGGCGGCAGCGCTGACGGCGCGGCGGCTCTGCTCGCCTGCGACACCCTGTGGGGCACCGGATCCACCCACGGCGAGCTGCTCGCGCTCTGCACCGACCCCGGCAGCGGCGTGCCGTTCTCCCTGGTCGGCGGGGCCGCGCTCGTAGCGGCGGGAGTCCCCGGGGGCGGTGTGCGGGACGCCCTGATGGACGCCGCGGGCGTGGCCGTGTTCGTCTTTCTCCGAAGACCCTGGAACTCCTCCCATACGTTTAGTAATCGTGACAAATTCGGGCAGGCGTGCCGACATGCCCTCGTCGGCTGGCCCTCCCTGCTCCTCAAGGACGGGCCGTTCGGCTCCCTGGACGCGGGCACCCACGACATCGACGAGAGCGTGTACGTAGGCGACCGCGTTGTCGTCCTCTCCGCGGGGCCAGGCTCCCGCGTCACCCGCGACCTCCCGATCGCCCTGCCCGGCGACCGGGACCAGATCACCACTTGCGGCTCTCCCGGCTTGGTGGCGCTGCGCACGGAGGTGGGCCGGGCGGTACGAGGCGCTCCGAGGGGTCCGAGGGGAGGGCCGAAATGAGCAACTGCCAGGATCTGCCGTCTGCCGTCTGCCGAAACCACATCCCGCCTCGATCCGCGTGCCCTCCCAGAGCCAAGCCCGAGCCCCCACAGCGCAAAGGATCCCGTGACGGTCTACGGGCGCTGGATCGTCCCGTCCGCCGAGATGTGGGCGGCGTGCGAGCCGAAGTCCTCCTCCGACAGGCTGGAGGTGAGGTCGATCGCCTCGCCGCCCGGCTCCGGCGTGCCGGGCTCCACGATCTGGGTCGGACGCAGGCGCCCGGACACGTAGGTGCCGTCGGCGCCGAGGGTGACTTGCAGCACGCCGCTGGTCGAGAGTGTGCCGTCGAGGCCGAGCACCTTGTAGCCGGAGAAGTTCCCCAGGCTGTAGGCGATCAGACGGTCCTTGTAGAACTCCATTCCCCGCATCACGTGCGGGCCGCTGCCCACGACGAGGTCGGCGCCGGCGTCGATCACCGCGCGGCTGAAGCGGTAGCTGTCGCCGCGGTTCTCCCCGAGGAAGTACTCGGTGCCGGGTTCCACGTGGGTGCGGTCCGATCCCTCCGCACCGGCATGCATCGTGACGATCACGATGTCCGCCATTGCTGCAGCGCGGGCGGTGAGCCGCTGTGCTTCGGGGATGTCCGTGAGGTCGTTCGCCCCTCGGTCGGGAGCGAACCCGATCAGCGCGACCCTGATGCCCCGTACCCGCTGGATGGTGATCTGGCCCAGGCGGCCGGTGAACGGCAGGTTCACGGAGCGCAGCGCGGCGAACGTCTCGCGCCGCCCCTCCGCCCCGAAGTCGTCGATGTGGTTGTTCGCCGTGTTCAGGACCGTGAACCCGGCCTTCTTCAACCAGCGGCCATAGGACGGCGGGACGTGGAACGCGAAGCAGTTCGGGCCGTCGATGTAGTCGCACTTGCTGGAACCGCCGGTGGTGAGCGTGCCCTCCAGGTTCCCAAGCACCACGTCGCCGTCGAGCAGGTCCTCGACAGGGTCGAAGAACGAGGCGCCGTCATCCGGCGGCAGGTCGTCCGGCAGCGAGCCCATGACGATGTCTCCCACGGCGGCGATCCGCACGGTGCCGGCAGGGTGGTGCGGTGGCGCCGGTGCACCGGACCTCGTGGTCCCCGTCGTCCGTAGGGGAGTTCGGGCGGAACCAATGGAGGCTGCGTCCTGGGAGCCGGGGCGGAATACGAACGCCGCAACCACCACCACGCCGGTCCCGACCAGACCGAGGGCGAGCAGGCGGTGACGGCGCACCGGCTTCTGCCGCTCGTACCGCTGCCGGGGGCGCCGTTCGGTCGACCTGATCATTGGCTCATGCTACGAAGCGGATACCCTTCCTTCACGGAGGGTCATCGGCTGGCGTGTTCCCGACGGCGTTCCTGTTCGCGCTCAACACCGCCTGCGCCGCTTCGCAGCACCGGCCACGAGTCGGGCGGACCTGCGTAGTGCCCGACAAAGCGTAGACCGTCGCCCGGCAGAGCACCGGCACGGTATCTCTGCGCTCCGACGCGTGCACCAACCTGCTCGGACCGGCTGGCCGACTTCGTGACCGATGCGGGGTTTGCGGACCCGGAGTGATCGCATGCCACGCCGCCCAGGAGGCGCCCCGAAGGCCAGTGATCGCGCGGCGTTGATGTCAGAAGCGGATGTCAAAGGCCCCGGACCGCGATCGGTCCGGGGCCTTTTGCCTGGTGCCCCCGGCAGGATTCGAACCTGCGACACCCGCTTTGGGAGTTTTCTCTGGGCGGGGCTGTGACCTGCGGAAACATCGACTGCGGGGTGCCTGGCTTGGGAAAACACCCCTCTGTAGTTCTCGCGTGTTCTCGGGATTTCCCGTCCCCATGTGTGCTGAATCCGTTCCGGCGAGGACTGTCGGCGAGGCTGTCAGGGACCCTCCTGGCACGGGAGGCACTGAAAGAGGTGTCCTTCGTGCGCCTGTGAAAGCTTCTCTCCGTGGTTCTACCAGCCAATGCCGTTTGCTGGGTGGGACGGCCCGATCGCGGTGAACGGTCACAGGCGGGCGAAACCCTGGCTGACGAGCGCGCGCAGTTCGCGGGTGGACTGCGGCGCCAAGCGGTATATCCCGTGCACACTCGCCGCTCTGCGCAGCTCTCCGTCCACGACGCGCTTGATCTGCCGTTCGCTGCGCCGCTACCAGGTGCTCACCGACAGTGTCGTAGTCCACCAGGCGTCCGACCTCCATGCCTCCGAGCATCCACAACTGCTTGCGGAACACGCGTATCGGATAGGTGGCATCCCTCGGCTTTGACCCCCGCTCGCGCGAAGCTGGGCAGGGAGTGATGCGGCCCGCCGAAGCACGCTCAGTCGTTCACCCTCGAAGCCGTCGGCGACGAGCGCCTTGCAGAGGTCGTTGGTCCACAGGGTGGTGTACGCGTCAGCCAAGGCTGGAAGTCATTCGATCCCACTGACATCACCATGCTTGTCCAGTGCCGCAAGGGCGCATCAGCATCCCAAGGTGTTTTCGTGGCCGGGCAGAATGGGGCGCCCAAGAACGACCGTGGAGGCAGACGTGACGGTGTATCTGGCTGAGGCTGATCTGCGATGGACGGAGCACTCTGGCGAACAGGGGCACTACAGTGCCCCGGAATGGGGCCCGGAGGACTTGGATCGCGCCGCGGTGTTCCTGGCCGAACTCCCGCCGCAGGCCGGGCGGGTACTCGACTACTTGCTGAGGAACCCGGGCCGGGCGATTCACTGCACAGAGCTGGTGGACAAGGCTCTGGACGGGCCGAACGAGGGCGATCCCGCTCGCCGCGTGGCGGGTGTGGTGTCAGGGATGAGCAAGGCATACGACAACAGTGGGCGGCGCTACCCGTTCTACTGGTGGGAGGCCCCTGAAGGGAGCACAGGAGCAACGTACGCGGTCCGCCCCTCGGTGGCGGCGGTGTTCCTGGCCGCTCGACTCGGGCAGTGACAGCGGGCACCGAATCCTGACCGCTGTCTCTGTCTATGGCTGCGTCAAGCAGAGTTACTTGGCATGGCTCGTCTCTCCGCGAAGAGTTGCGGTGTACGGCGAGCGCGGGCTGTCATTCGTCATCATCGTCGTCCGGTTCGGACTCCCGGGTGAAGGCTAGGTCGAGGACGTAGCGTTCGTCAGCGGGGCACTGGGACCAGGCGTGCTGGATCTGCTCGAGGGTCCAGTCGTCGGTGATGCTCGTCAGGGTCTCGTCGTAGTAGGTGGATGCCGCTTCGCGTCCGGTCCACCACGCGTAGCCTTCGTACACCCCCGGGCGGGGCAGGGTGATCTCGCCGGCCGGGCCCATGGTCAGCTGGTTGACGACGAGGGTGCCGGTCTCGGACTCGATGCTGACCGGGGTGTGGCCTTCGGCGTCGGCGGGGGGGCTTGGGGGGTGTGTCCCAGATGCGGACGGTGACTTGTACGTTGATGCGGGGTTGGAGGCTGAGCAGGTACAGGTGGTAGCCGTTGCCAGCTACGACCTGTACCTCAGCGGCTGCCATGGCTGCTCCGTCACCTAGGTAGGCGTCGGTGTCGTAGACCTCGACGAATCGGCGGTCGGGGCTTGCTGTAACGCTGTGTTCGGCGAGGAGCGCCATGGGATGCCTCTCTGTCAGTCGGTGATCTTCACATAGAAGGGGTCGCCGTCCAGGACCCGGTTGGTGGTGTACATCGCCAAGATCCGTTTGCCGCCTTCGCCGTTGTCCGTGCCACTGATCAGGCGGACGGAGTACCGGTTGTCACCCTTGGTCGATCCTTCTTTTGTACTGGCGAAGGGGTACTCGTCGCATTCCAGGCCGGTTCCGGAGTAGTCGCCCCACACCGCCCTGCACTCCTTGGTGGACTTGTCGCGGTTCTCGTTCTGCTTGGTTGGGTCGACCAGCCGGTGAAGGGGCTCCTTCTCCCCGGGGACGGTCTTACCCGCGAAGGACGGGAAGGTGCGCTCCGGGTGCTTCAGGGCGTCGTAGATGTGTAGAGCACTCTCGTTGACCTCGGGATCCTTGCGGCTCATCACGAGTTCCACGCGGGCTCCGGTGAAGACGGTACCCCTGTGCTTGCCTGCCACGGGTCCGGCGTAGTCGAAGCGGACGCCGGAGTGGTAGGCGTCGACCTCGCTGTACGGGGAGACACTTGGCGACGAGACGCCGAGGTCCATAAAGACCGTCGCCGCGACCTTCTGCTGGTTGCCGTTGTTGAACTGGGCTCCCAGATCTGGAGAGGCGTACGTGAGCGTCCATGTGGGCTTGTCGTTCCAGACGCCGAGAAGTTCGTCGCGCTGGACCGTGCCGGGAGCCGTGACCTGCGGATTGGGGTCGCTGGCACTGGCGTTGACGTCGTCCCGGAAAGACTGCGCGATGCTCCACTTGGTGGCGTCCTCGGGAGGCGCGGTCTGCACGCGGATGTTCTCGACGCCGGCCAGGTAGTCGACCCTGCGGCTTCCGTCGTAGGCGAAGCCCAGGGTCCACATGTCGAACCAGAGACGTCCGATGGCCTCGGTGCCGTTCTTGTCGCGCAGGATCAGGTCGTACGGCTTCTTCTGACAGCTCTCGAAGCGGCTCTTGATCCAGCCGGCCTGGGTCTTCGCGGCCGCCGCCTGCTTCTCGCACTGCTGGCGCAGGTCCGACTGTTCGTCCGCGGGTGCGCGTCGGACTGTGTGCCCCTGCCGCGTCTGCTTGCTGTGCGAGCGCCGGTAGGCGGCGAACGGAACCGGGTGGTTCAGCTTTCGGAGCTCGGACTTGGGAACGGACGCGGCGTTCACGAACCCTGCGGCCGTCGCGGGTCGCGGTGTGTGCGCCTGAGTGGGCGCCGCGGTCGCGGCGGTAGTGGTCAGGAGGGTCACGGCGCAGGCGGCTGCCGCTCGGCGGGCCCAGCGGACCAGTCGTATTCGGTGGTTGGGGTGCTGCATACGGAGTTGCTCCCTGGGAAGCGTGGTGAAGTCTCGGATGGTGGAAGGCATCGGCCGGGATCGCTCGTGGCGGCCGTCGCGGGTGGCGCCTTGCTGGTTCCGTCCGCTCAGGAACGGCACATCCCGCCCCAGCAGGCTTCGAGGAGCTGGCCGGTCCGGGCCGAGTACACGGCGGTGAAGCCCCGATAGCGCCGGTGGTCGTGCTCGAGTCCCGGCGTCATCTGATGGGAGCTGACGGTCCATGTCGGCTCCGTCCCGGTGCCCAGGGACCGTTCCGCGGTGGTCGACGACCGGGCCAGGCCGATGTGTTGCGGGTCGACGGCGAAGGAGTGCGCGGCGCGCTCGCGGAGGGACGCTGCGCTGGGCGTGTCGCCGGCAGCGCGGGCGGCCATGACCTGTGGCTTGGCTTCCAGAGCGACGGCGTTGCAGACGTGGGCGGTCTGCACGCACTCGGACAGGCCGGGAACCGTCTGGAGGCAGCTGTCAGGGTCCTGGTCCAAGCACGCGGACAGGGCCTTCTGGTCGACGCCGTTGAAGGTGGCTGGTACGTCCTCGGTTTCCAGCAGAGAGGTCCATGACGTCGGGTCGTCTGCGTCCCGCGTTGCGGCGGCGGAGGGAGCGGGCTTACGCGGCTTGCTCGCCGTCCACTGGGTGAACGTGGTGTTGTCCGTCAGCTTGCTCGTGAAGCAGTACGGCGGTTTGTTCGTGCTGCTGCAGGTGGGCAGCGAGAGAACCTTGGCGACGTTGTTCGTGGCAACCTGGTGTCAGGACTGGTTGCCGTCCATGAACTGCATGCGGTTGGCGATGTCCGGAACGTTCGTGTGCTGCGGGCCCGTCACCTCGAGACCGACGTCGACGCGGTTGGTGGCGCCCCCGATGACCTTGAGCTGGTCGGTGGTGCTGCCGACGGTGTTGAAGTCGTACAGGACGTCCCACTGGTTTCCGGTGTCCTGGCGAACCAGCATGTACGTGTGGTTCCGCTTGTCCGGTTTGCTCGGGTTCACGCCGGCGGTGATGGCCTTGGTGCGTCCGCCGTCCTTGCCGAGTTCGGTCCAGCGGGGCCCGTACTTCATCGTGGTCTTGCCGGTCTTCTCGGCGTACAGGCCGATCTCGATGTTCCGGCCGAACTCGTCGCCGTCGGTGTTGGGCGTCACGCGCAGGTAGTTCGCCGTCTGCACGGTCGCGTCGGTGCTGACCTGGTCGTAGGTGATCGGTACGTTCCGCCAGGTCGCGAAGCCGCCGATCACGGGCTGGCCCGGTCGGCTGCACGTCATGGCCCAGAAGGTGATCTGGGCGCTGTACATGGTGTTGCAGGCGGTCGTTGGAGGGGCCGCCTGGGCTGGTGCCGCTCCGGCGAGCGGCATGGCTATGCCCACGCCTGCGATGGATAAGAGGGCCGCAAGTCTCCTGCGTGTACGCAAAGTTGTTCCCCGTGTGACTGAAAGTGATGGTCGCGGCACAACTTATCGAACAGGTGATCTCATAGCATCTTCATAAGAACGTGTTGCTCCGATCAAGGGCGTGATTACTGCCACGCACTGACGCGGTTTCGAACACAGGTGGGCCCGGCCAGGTCACCGACCGAGTGCCGACCAGGCGGCGACAGCGAACGCTGCGACACCCGTGATCGCGCTGATGGCCGGGAGGGGCCAACGGGAGCGCTTGAGCCGTGACGCGGCCGTCCAGTTCCTCGATGGCCTTGTCGATCTGGTCGGAACGCTGTACCAGGAGTGCGAGTTGGCCGTCGATCCGCGCGAGCCCGACATCGAGGGCGCGGCGGAGTTCGGCGAGCTCCAGGGTGATCTCTCCTCGGGCGTGGCGGTCGTTCCATTCGCCGCCGTGGCGTCCTCTACGACGACGATCCCAAGAGCCGCCGTCGCCGAGCCGTCCCGCAGCCCGCCCTCTGCATCGCCCCCCTGCGCTGGCACCGCATGCGGCAGGCGGGCGCCCGTGCCAAGGCGGGGGAGAAGTGGCACCACTCCGACTACGCCTTCGCCACCCGCACCGGCCACCCGGTCGAGCCGCGCAACCTCTACCGCTCCTTCACCCGCGTCGCCGAGTCCGCCGGCCTCCGCGTCATCGGACTCCACGACGCACGCCAGGGCACCGCCACCCTCCTCACGGCTGCCGGAGTCGCGCCCCGCATCGTGATGGAAATCCTCGGGCACTCCCAGATCAGCATCACCATGGACGTGTACACCCACGTCGTCCAGGACACCCAGCGCGAAGCCATGAGCCACATGGACCGGCTGCTGAGGAACAGGAAGAAGCGGCCCAGCCGCGGCTGACCGCCCCCGTTGATGTCAAAAGTAGATGTCAAAGGCCCCGGACCATGATCGGTCCGGGGCCTTTTGCCTGGTGCCCCCGGCAGGATTCGAACCTGCGACACCCGCTTTAGGAGAGCGGTGCTCTATCCCCTGAGCTACGAAGGCGGGGCTTGCGTGGAGCGTGGGTGAATACTCTGGGTGAGCAGTCGCCCCCGTTGTCGCAAGGGTGGGGACCGCTGTTGAGGGCGGTCGTTGACAGCCTAGCGGATCAGCGTATGGCGGTGGGCTGAGGTGGAGCCTCTCTGGTCCGTGGTCGTGATCGCGAGGGCTTGCTTGCGGCGCACATGACGGGGCGGGACCACGGCATCGCGGCGGCTCGGGGGGAGGGGGAGGAGAGAGATCACGGGAGCGGGAACGTGGGTGGTGGGGGCAGGGTGGGGGTGCTGTTCGGGGTTGTGCGGTGTCGTGGGGTGGCGAGCTGTACGTCGATGGGTGAGCCTGCCGCGGCCGTCTCGCCTGCCGTGATGCTCTGGTCGACGACGGAACCCGCTGGGGAGGTGCTGGTGACCTCCGTCGTGGTGCCCAGTTTCAGGTTGCTCTCGGTCAGCAGCTTCCTGGCCTCGCTCACCGTCCGGCCCGTGAGGTCGGAGACCGTGACGCGCTCGGGTGCCTCGGCCGCGGTGAGCGTGATGTCCGTGCCCTTGGCCGCCTGTTCGCCGGCCTGCGGGTTCTGTTCCAGGACGGTTCCGGGAGCCCGTGTCGAGTCGATGCGTCGGGTGCGCACTTCGAAGCCCTTCTCCTCCAGGGTCCGGGGCGCGTCGGACTGGTCCTTGTCCGTGACGTCCGGTACCTCGGTCTTCGGTGCGCCCGTGGAGACGACGACCGTGACCGGCCGGCCCTTCGCGAGCTGTCCGCCGGCCGGGGTCTGACGGCAGACGAGGCCCACGGCCTGGTCGGCGCAGGGCTCCCGCTTGTCGATGGTGCCGGTCAGCATCGCGTTGGCCGGTTTGATGTCCCGGCGCACGATGCCCTGGCGGTGCGAGTGCGCGAGGGCCTTGAGGACCTCGGCCGTGAACTCCAGCGCCCGGCCGGGCTCCAGGAGCGGCTCCGAGCCCGGTACCTCACGCAGGGATGCCCCGTCGACATGGGATCGGAGGTCCGGGCCGGGGCCGTATCGGTGCGCCGGATACGTTCATCCGCTGGTGTCGGGTTCCGCCCCCCGGCGCGGAGATGACCGATGGCCGGCGTTCGCCCATCGCCGGAATGCGGCCGGAATGCGGCCGGGATGCGGCCGGGATGCGGCCGGGGTACGGCCGAGACGTGCGAGATATGTGGGGCGCCCCATCTTGGGCGATGTGAGAGCGAGAGGCTTCTCACGGTGTCGCTCGGGCCGTCGCGAACCTCGTCGTCGTGGTCAGGGCGGTCAGGCGCGACGAGCTGTCCTGTGTCGTCGTGCCCTGCGCTGAGTTGTCGGCGTGGAACGTGACCGACGTGCCCGAGAAGCGGGCGGTGAGGCCGCTCTCCGTGGCGGTGACCGAACGCAGGTGCAGGCCGTCGGGGATGTTCCGGAGCTGGATGGGCTGCTCGAAGGCCTTGTCGAGGACGGTTTCCGCCGCCCCGGACATCAGGCCGCCCGTGACCTTGAAGTCCTTGAACGCGATGCGGTTGCCGGCGACTGCCGAGACGGTGGTCGTCGCGGTCACGCTGTTGCCGAGGGGGAGGGCGACGGTCGCCCTGAGCCGGTCGGGGCGGCTGCCCCGGGAGACCTCCAGGCCGAGGGCGTCGGACACGTCCGCGTAGGTCAGCAGGGCGGTCGCCTCCGCCGACCGGGCCCGCGCCTCCTGGTCGTCGTCCGACTTCGTCAACCCCGCCAGGTGCAGGGAGAGTTCGCTCACCGGCAGGGGGCCGGTCGAGTCGGCGGCGGGTATGTCATGGGCGGTGATGTCCACGTCCCGCAGGCTGTCGGAGGCGATCTGGGTCAGGACCGGGAAACCGTGCACCCGGACCTTGGGCGGCAACGGGGTGTGCATGCCCTGCTGGAACGCCTTCGCCGTCCGGGCCTCCACCTGTACGGCCATGAATCGGTCGACGGCCACCGGGGCGAGGACCAGCAGAAGCAGGGCGGCGACGGCGACGACGACCGGCCGCCGGCTCCTTCGCGGCGCGGGCGGCTCGTAGCTGGCGTGCGGGTCGTAAGTGTCGTACGGGTCGTAAGTGTCGTGCGGGTCGTGGGTGTTGTGGGTGTCGAAAGTCGCGTACGGCGGCTGGTGCGGCTCGTGCGCGGCTTCGTCGCTGTATTCGTACGGGGGTTGCGGCTGGGACTGGTGCATAGGGGGTCCTTTATCGGGGGGAGTGGGTCGGTCCGAGGTCGTCGTGCAGGTGGCGGACCGTGGTGGTGGCGAGGTTCCTGTCGACGCCGGCGACGATCAGGGCGGCGGTGGCGGCGGTGGCGGC
>NZ_JAGXJL010000415.1:0-242 GCF_019091475.1 Streptomyces sp. GbtcB6
GTCCTCCGGCGAACAGCACCGGGCCACCGACTTCTACTGCGAGGAGGAGCCCACCGCCCTGCTCGCCGAGGGCACCCTGACCCGCCCCGACACCGCCTTCTCCCGCGATCAGCGTGCCTAGGTCTACGTACAGGACCGGATGCGCGAACACGGCCCGCTGCTGTGGGCCTGGCTCCAGGACGGCGCCCACTTCTACGTCTGCGGCGCCGCCTCCCGGATGGCCAAGGACGTCGACCGGGCCC
>NZ_JAGXJL010000416.1:0-242 GCF_019091475.1 Streptomyces sp. GbtcB6
ATTTTCCATTGTGAAGCTTCATCCCAAGGAATTCAATGTCTGGTTGACCAATAACCATTTTTTTCTCAGAAAGCATGATACCATATTTTTCTGTGATATCTGCAAATTGGGCCACTAGGATTGCATGGGCCTTATCGTCGGGTGAGAACAATAGTATATCGTCGATGTAGATTAGGGCTTGGTTGATGATTGGATTGTAGATTTTAGTCATGGCCTTTTGGAAAAGGGATGGCGCAGTTTTG
>NZ_JAGXJL010000417.1:0-242 GCF_019091475.1 Streptomyces sp. GbtcB6
GGGAACCTCTATAAAAATCTGGTGTTTTCTTCTCATTTTTCTTTGCTGTTTTTACTATTGTGTTTAGCTATTCTATGTTTGTGATTTTTTGGGTTTGAATCGGTTTGGGAAGGGTTTTTTGTTCATTGGGTGGGACTGATTGCTGAGTTGGTGTGCTTCGTGTTCTTCAGAGAAGAACCACGAAGAAGGTGAGCGGGTTGGGGTTTAATTTTTGGGTTATTGTCTCTGTGTTCTTTAGAGAA
>NZ_JAGXJL010000418.1:0-241 GCF_019091475.1 Streptomyces sp. GbtcB6
TCAGATCTCTAACCCTTGATTCCTTTCTGTAGCAGAGTATTATCAAGATATGAACCTGGATCTTCTTCTCTGAATCCTTGATGCTGAATCTCCTTTGCTGATGATCTTTCTTCACGATCTTCCTCACTATGATTGAGGTATTGCTTGATGAGTGTGGGCACTACTCTAATCACTAAGAGAGGTTCGAAATATAGATGAAGAATAGAGAGATAGAGTGGCGGCTAGAGAAGAGAGTGGAGGC
>NZ_JAGXJL010000419.1:0-241 GCF_019091475.1 Streptomyces sp. GbtcB6
GAGGCCGACCCCTCCGAGGCGATCAAGGCGGGCGCGACCGGATACCTCCTCAAGGAGATCACCACCGACGAGGTGGCCCCCGCCATCCGCGCGGTGGCCGACGGGCAGTCGCAGATCAGCCCGCCCATGGCGTCGAAACTCCTCACCGAGTTCACGTCGATGATCCAGCGGACCGGCGTGCGGCGGCTGGTGCCGGCGCCGCGGCTCACCGACCGTGGACTCGTAGTGCTCAAGCTGGACG
>NZ_JAGXJL010000420.1:0-241 GCF_019091475.1 Streptomyces sp. GbtcB6
TATTATTTGAGGTAAATATAGGTGTTCTAGAAGTTTTGGTGAGGTTTAGACATGTTTTGGACAGGATTTCGACTGCTTGGGAAAACCTAGTGCAAACCGATTAACCAGTTTTCTAGGCCCTTTAAAACCGGTTAACCGGTTCTGGGACAGGTTTCCCAAGCAATCTATTTTGTCGATTTGTGTTGTTTTCAGAGCCTTGGCTGGGTGATTCCTTGTTATTTAGGGTATTGTAGTTTCAATT
>NZ_JAGXJL010000421.1:0-241 GCF_019091475.1 Streptomyces sp. GbtcB6
GGCCGACCGGCGAGATTCAACGAAGTCCCGCCGTTCGACAACGCGGTTGCCTACGCGGAGAGGGCTGGCATGAAGCCGCCGAAATACGCGGCGCTGCTCCAGATCGAGGAGATATACACGCTGCGCTCCGGCCCGCCTGCCGGCCAGAAGCTAGAATAAGCCAGAATGCGGCTTTCTGGTACAGGGAACGCGCTTAACCGCGTCCTAGATCCATGACCCGCGAGGAAATGCGCTCGGCGAG
>NZ_JAGXJL010000422.1:0-241 GCF_019091475.1 Streptomyces sp. GbtcB6
GTCGCCCTTCTCGGCGGTGCCGGGGACGCCCGCCGAGATCTGGGTGACGACCGTGCGGTTCGACGCCTTGATCCCGGGCTTGGAGCCGTGGTTGACGACGACCGCGCCGGCGTCCGTCTTGCCGCCGTCCGTGGCGCCCGGGGCGGCGGTGGCGAGGTCGGGGTAGCCGTCGCCCTTGAAGTCGTCCGCGCACCTGGGGGGGGCGGCCGGGGCCGGGCCGGCCAGCGGGGCGAGGCCCCCG
>NZ_JAGXJL010000423.1:0-241 GCF_019091475.1 Streptomyces sp. GbtcB6
CGACCCAGAGCAGCGGCACCGGCACCACCGCCTCCGCCGGTTTCGCCCCGTACGCCGACACCTCCCTCTACCCGGCGGTCGTCCTCCTCGCGGCGGCGAACGCGCCCGGCGTGAAGAACTACAACCTCGCCTTCGTCACCGACGGCGGCGGCTGGACGGCCAAGGTGGGCGCGGGGACGGGCCTTGCGAGCGACCGGGGGGCGTCCCAGATCGGCGCCCTGCGCGCCAAGGGCGGTGACGG
>NZ_JAGXJL010000045.1:0-69440 GCF_019091475.1 Streptomyces sp. GbtcB6
TTCCTCTGCTTCCCCTGCTTCCCCTGCTTCTGCTGCTTCCTCCTCCTCTCCGCGGTGTGCTCCTCTCCCGGCTCTCTCCTCGTGAACCCCAGCCATGCGGCGAGCGCGGCCGCGCCCTCCCTCCGCCACGTCCGCAGCCCCAGGGCTCCCGGTACGCCCACCGCGAGCAGCCAGCCGCCGGTCGCCATGCCCGTCTGCCACCAGACCGGGCCGAAGCGGGTGAGCGCGCCGACACCCAGCGGGCCGCCGGCCAGTTCGGCGAGCGCCGCGAGCAGCAGCGCGCACAGCAGCGCCGCCCGTGCCACCACCCCGGCCGTGCGCCCGGCCGACCAGCGCCGCCTGGCCGCCCTCGCCGCCACGAACCACGCCACCGTCACCCCGGCCACCACCGGCACCACCCCGGCCAGCCAGTTCGCCGGGGTTCCGGGACCGTGCTGCGGCACCGCCGCCAGGAGCGGGAAGGGCGGGAGCAGCGGTGCCGGATCCGAGGCGAGGGGGTTCACGAGATGCCCGGTGCCGAGCGCGAAGCCGGGGCCCGCGGCGTACGACGCCGACCACACCGCCGCGTTCGGGATCAGCGAGACGCAGAGGAACAGGACCGCGCACCGGCCCGACCAGCCCTCCGTCAGCTGCAGGAACGACGACCGCGCCACGTCGCCGTGCCCCACCAGTGACACCGCGAGCAGCAGCGCCCCGCCCCCGAAGAACACGGCCGTCCCGGCCAGGGACGCGCGGACGGCCGTACCCCACCGCACCCGCGTGTCGTGCCCGGGCAGCAGCCGGCGTGCCGCCCCGGGCAGCACCGGCACCAGACTCAGCAGTGGTTCACGCGGACGGCCGTACGCCGTCCACACCCCGGCGCCCGCCGCGGCCGTCGCGAGCAGCGGCAGACACACCGCCACCCATGGCCACTGGGGCCGCAGTTCGCCGCCGGACGCGTAGAGAGCGGCGCAGCCGCCGACGCCGAGGTAGCCGACGACGACCCCGGCCCATGCGGTACGGGCGCGGACCGGCGGCGGTACGCCGGCGTAGTCGCGTGGGTCCGGCGCGTCCACCGCGTCCCGCGCGCCCCGGTACAGCAGCAGCGCCGGAAGTGCGGGCAGCAGCAACGGCGTCACCCCGATGGGAGCCGGTACCGCGGACAGCGTGTCGGTGCGGACCAGTTCGACGCCGTGGGCGAGCAGCCACAGGGCCGCCGCGACGTGCAGCGCGCCGCCCGGACCGCTGTCGGGGTACGGCGAGCTGACCCACAGCGCGATCGCCAGCACGGCGAACGCGCCCAGCCCGAGCCCGGCCGCGAGCGCGCCGGCCGCCAGGCCGACGGCCAGTCTTGGGGAACGGTCGCGCACCCGGCGGAGCAGAGGCGACAACGACGGTCGGCGGGACAGCAACGACGGTCGGCGGGACGGCAACGACGGTCGGCGGGACGGCAACGACGGTCGGCGGGCGGTCATCCGAATCACGACCGCCATGCTCCCAACGACACGCGCTTTCCCGTCGTAACCGGCGAACAGCCGAAGTGTCGCTCAATATATGTTTATGTGCTTTTTCATAGGGAGGTGCGCCTGATGACACAGAGCTCTGCCCGTACCGACGAGGCCGGACCGTCCCCCGCCCTGACGCCCGCTCAGGCCTTCGACGCGCTCTACGCGTTCTGCGCCCCGGCCCTGGTACGGCAGACCTACCTGCTCACCGGCCGCCGGGAGCTGGCGCAGGAGGCGGTCGAGCGGGCCTTCCAACTCGCCTGGCAGAACTGGCCGCAGGTGGCCCGCGACCGGGACCCGGCCGGCTGGGTGCGGGCGGTGGCGCACGAGTGCGCGCTCTCCCCCTGGCACCGCTTCCGCCTGCGCTACCGCCACTCCGAACCCCCGCCGGCCGACGCGGCCGACCGCGCGCTCCTGGAGGCACTGCTGAAACTGCCGTCGACATACCGCCGCACGCTGCTGTTGTACGACGGCGTCGGCCTCGACCTGCCGGAGACCGCGGCGGAGACGGAGGCGAGCACACCGGCGGCGGCCAACCGGCTGACCCGCGCGCGGCGGCTGGTCGCCGACCGGGTGCCGGAACTCGCCGACCCCGCCGCGCTGAACCGCCGGCTCGCCGAACTGGCCTCCACGGAGCGGCTGCGGGCGGCCCAGCCGCCGCCCACCGTGCGGACCTACGCCGAACGGCAGACCCGTTTCTGGACCCGGTCCGCGCTCGCCTTCACGGCGACGATCATCGCGGCGACGACCCTCACGTTGCGGACGGCGCCGACGCACTACGAGGCACCGATCGGTCCGGCCCAGGCGATCAGCGGGGTCCCGGCGGAGGTGGGACTGGGACCGCTGTCCGCCGGGGAGCGGGCACTGCAGGCGAAGCTGCGGAAGTCGGCCGAGAACGGACCGGAGAGGTTGGTGCCGGTGGCGAGGTAGCCGTCGTTCGGGTGCGGGCCGGTGGGGGTTGCTCGCGCCCACGCGGCGGCAGCCGCAAATCGATACAGCCCCGCGCCCCTTACGGGGCGCTGCAAGCGCGGGCGAGCGAAACGCCGGTAGGCCCGTCCCCACCCCGGGGAACGGGCCTACCGACGTACCTCTATGGCGTTGTTCAGCCGGCCAGGATCTCGCGGGCCAGCTTCGCCGTCTCGGTCGGGGTCTTGCCGACCTTGACGCCCGCGGCCTCCAGGGCCTCCTTCTTCGCCTGGGCGGTACCGGACGAACCGGAGACGATGGCGCCGGCGTGGCCCATGGTCTTGCCCTCGGGCGCGGTGAAGCCCGCGACGTAGCCGACGACCGGCTTGGTCACGTTCTTCGCGATGAAGTCGGCGGCCCGCTCCTCGGCGTCGCCACCGATCTCACCGATCATCACGATCAGGTCGGTGTCGGGGTCGGCCTCGAACGCGGCGAGCGCGTCGATGTGCGTGGTGCCGATGATCGGGTCGCCACCGATGCCGACGGCGGTCGAGAAGCCGATGTCACGGAGCTCGTACATCATCTGGTACGTCAGCGTGCCGGACTTCGAGACCAGGCCGATACGGCCCGGCTTGGTGATGTCGCCCGGGATGATGCCGACGTTGGACTGGCCGACGGTGATGATGCCGGGGCAGTTCGGGCCGATGATCCGGGTCTTGTTGCCCTTCTTGCCGGCGTACGCCCAGAACGACGCCGAGTCGTGCACGGCGATGCCCTCGGTGATCACGACGGCCAGCGGGATCTCGGCGTCGATGGCCTCGACGACCGCGTCCTTGGTGAACTTCTCCGGCACGAAGATGACGGAGACGTTGGCGCCGGTGGCCTCGATGGCCTCCCTGACGGTGCCGAAGACCGGTACCTCGGTACCGTCGAAGTCGACCTTCTGTCCCGCCTTGCGCGGGTTCACGCCGCCCACGACGTTGGTGCCGTCGGCCAGCATGAGCTTGGTGTGCTTCATGCCCGTGGCGCCGGTCATGCCCTGGACGATGACCTTGCTGTCCTTGTTGAGCCAGATAGCCATGGTGTGTTGTGTCCTCGTCCTGAGTGCTTACTTGGCGGCGTTTGCCAGCTCGGCGGCCTTGTCGGCGGCGCCGTCCATGGTGTCGACGCGCTGCACCAGCGGGTGGTTGGCGTCGGTGAGGATCTTGCGGCCCAGCTCGGCGTTGTTGCCGTCGAGGCGGACGACGAGCGGCTTGGAGACGTCCTCGCCGCGGTCCTCCAGAAGCTTCAGGGCCTGCACGATGCCGTTGGCGACCTCGTCGCAGGCGGTGATGCCACCGAAGACGTTGACGAAGACCGACTTGACGTCGGGGTCGCCGAGGATGATCTCCAGGCCGTTGGCCATGACCTGGGCGGAGGCGCCGCCGCCGATGTCGAGGAAGTTGGCGGGCTTGACGCCGCCGTGCTTCTCACCGGCGTACGCCACGACGTCCAGGGTGCTCATGACGAGACCGGCGCCGTTGCCGATGATGCCGACCTCGCCGTCGAGCTTGACGTAGTTGAGGTTCTTCTCCTTGGCGGCGGCCTCGAGCGGGTTGGCCGCGGCCTTGTCGTGGAGCTCCGCCCAGTCCGCGTGGCGGAACTCGGCGTTGTCGTCCAGCGACACCTTGCCGTCCAGGGCGATGACGTCACCGGAGGCGACCTTCGCCAGCGGGTTCACCTCGACGAGGAGGGCGTCCTCCTTGATGAAGGTGTCCCACAGCGTGACCAGCACGTCGGCGACCTTGTCGGCGACCTCGGCCGGGAACTTCGCCGCGGCGACGATCTCCTTGGCCTTGGCCAGGTCCACACCGTCGATCGCGTCGATCGGGGTCTGGGCGACGGCGTCGGGGCGGGTGGCCGCCACCTCCTCGATCTCCATGCCGCCCTCGACGGAGGCGATGGAGAGGAAGGTGCGGTTGGCACGGTCGAGGAGGAAGGAGACGTAGTACTCCTCGAGGATCTCCGGGGCGGTCTCGGCGATCATCACCTTGTGGACCGTGTGGCCCTTGATGTCCATGCCGAGGATGTCCGTCGCCCGGGCGACGGCCTCGTCCGCGGAGGCGGCCAGCTTGACGCCACCGGCCTTGCCGCGGCCACCGACCTTCACCTGCGCCTTGACGACGGACTTGCCGCCCAGACGCTCGGTGATCGCGCGCGCCGCCTCAGGCGTGTCGATGACTTCACCGGCCAGCACCGGTACATCGTGCTTGGCGAAGAGGTCCCTCGCCTGGTACTCGAACAGGTCCACGCGCTTCCGTCCCTATCAGTGATCTCGCGGTTCGTTGGATGCGTGGGCGTGCCGCGAAGGGCAACGTGACGTCCGCGTGTGTCACAAGGGGGGCGCACACGGTGTCCGAGCGCGCGGCATGTCCGTCTCGCAGGTTATCGCCGCTCACGGGGGCTCCCTAAATCGAGGGTCACACCTGAGCGGTGATACCTGTCACATGATGCCGGGTATCCCGGGTTCTCGTGGCACGGCGTGCCGTCTTACGTGCGATGTGCGAGGCCTCACCGGGCTGGGGTTGGCCCGGTGAGGCCTCAGGCCCCTCGCGGGGATGGGCGGCCGGTCCCCGCCCCTGGGGGACCGGCCTGCCCGTACCGGGGGGTGACGGACCGGCCGGACCGACGGCATTCGGCCGTCCGGGCGACCACCCCCCGGAGTCAGACGGAGTACGTCCCGGCGTCCTGCTGACCGCCGACGTACTCCGGGCTCACGGCCCCACCGGCCACGCCCCGCACGGCCTCCTGCACGACCTCCTGCACGGCCTCGGGAACGAAGGAGGGGAGGGGGCCGAACAGGTGGTCGACGCCGTCCCCTGGGACAGCCGGGGAGGCGGTGTCCACGACGGCCACGGTGACCTCGGCGGCCGCGGGGTGGGGGGTGTGCGCGACCCGGGCGGCACGCGCGGTTCCGATCTCGGCCTGCGGCTGAGGCTGGACGTGGGCATGGGCGTGAGGCTGGGCGTGGGCCTGGCTCCGGGCCTTCTCGCCCGCCTTCTCGCCCGCGCTCCCCCTCTCCCTTGCCTTTGCCGCGCGGGCCGCCCGGGCGCCGTAGATGGCCTCGGCGGCCCGGATCTTGGCGGCGACGGTACGGCCGGTCTGGCCCGTGGTGGCCTCCGGTCCGGCGGCGGGTGTGAAGACGGAGCGGCGGATGTTCTTGTTCATGCGTACGTCAGTCCTTCGGGGCTCCGGTGCGTTCGGGACGCGGCCGCGGAGCCGGGAGGCTTCCGGGGGTGCTGGAAGCGCGGCTGGGGACATCGCCGTCCGGAGAGGTTCGGAGGAGGAGCCGAGGGAGGGTTCCAGGGGTCCGGACGGGCGGGCAGACCTGTTCCGCCCCCGCGCGACAGGTCTGTGGCGGGGAAGGGGGTCGCCGGCCCTAGCCGGGGAAGACGGGGATGTCCCGGTACCTGTCCGGGGTCCCGGCGGCGTCCAGACGCGCGGCGGCACCGGGCACGAGCCTGAGCGGCGCCCGGTCCGTGAAGGTCACGGCATACGCGTCACCGTGTCGGGAGGGGCTGCCGTCGACCGCCGACTTGCCCAGCGCGCCGTCCGGGTCTCCGGTGGGCGCGGGGTGGGTGGGAGCGTCGACGGCGCGGGCGGCACGGTGGCCGCCGGTGTGTGCCGCCGTGTCGGGCGCGAAGGCCACGGCGGTGATCCGCGGCCCGTACGACACGGCGGTGGTCGCCGCCGCTTCCTTTTCCGTGCGGGGCTTGTCGTGCCCGGCGTCGTGCGTGACCGGCGTCCGCGGCTGCGCGGGGCCTGGCGCGGGCGTCACCGGTGCCGGTGTCGGTGCCGACTCGACCGGTGGCTCGGAGACGACGGGAAGCTCCGGCACCTGAACCACGGGCAGCTCCGTCACCTGCCGCACCGTCTCGGTGAGCGTCTCGGTCAGGGCCGAGGTGACGGGAGAGTCCACGGCGGCGGCCACCGTGTCGGTCACGGACCGGACGACCTCGTGGACGCCGTCCACCACCGGCACCACCGGCACCCGATGGGGCGTCACCGCATCCCGCGGCGGCGCCTTCTGGGGCACGACCGACGCCAACGACGCCAACGACGGAGTCGCAGGCACCCCCTCGGCCGCCTGCGCCTGCTGCCCGCAGAGGAAGCCGAGTGCGAGGAGTCCACCGACCAGCAGCGCCAGTTGCAGCGCACGCCGTCCCGGCGCCGTGCGCAACACGCGCACGACGGCACCGGGCACAACTGCTGGCGAAGTCAAGACGGGGAGGATCCTCCCGTGCGGCGGAACAGAGCAGAGGGGGCCCAACGGCGTGAAGGCCGGTGAAAGAGCCGTGGAGACTTCGATCCTTGCACGGGACTCCGGAGGTTGCGCAAGCCCCCCGTTACCGATGGATGGTCATGTCCGTTTTGACGACCGGTGCCGGACATCGCCGAGTCGACAAGTCACCCCCGGGACGCGGCATCACACGGTGTCCGGCACCGGAATCGGCCGCTTCTCGATCGCCGCCGCCATCACCTCGGGGAAGAGATCGGGCGTGCAGGCGAACGCCGGTGCCCCCAGCGCCGCGAGCGCGGCCGCGTGCTCCCGGTCGTAGGCCGGCGCCCCCTCGTCCGACAGCGCCAGCAGCGCCACGAACTGCACCCCCGACGCCTTCATCGCCGCGACCCGCTTCAGCATCTCGTTCCGTATCCCGCCCTCGTAGAGGTCGCTGATGAGGACGACGACGGTCTCCGCCGGCCGGGTGATCTGCGACTGGCAGTACGCCAGCGCCCGGTTGATGTCCGTACCGCCGCCGAGCTGGGTGCCGAACAGGACGTCCACCGGGTCGTCCAGCTGGTCGGTGAGGTCGACCACCGCGGTGTCGAAGACGACGAGCCGGGTGTCGATCGACCGCATGGACGCCAGCACCGCCCCGAACACCGAGGCGTACACCACCGACGCGGCCATCGACCCGGACTGGTCGATACAGAGCACCACCTCCTTCTTCACCGACTGCGACGCCCGCCCGTACCCGATCAGCCGCTCCGGCACGATCGTCCGGTACTCCGGCAGGTAGTGCTTGAGGTTGGCCGCGATGGTGCGGTTCCAGTCGATGTCGTGGTGGCGTGGCCGGTTGATGCGGGCGCTGCGGTCGAGGGCGCCGGTGAGGGTGGCCCGGGTGCGGGTGGCCAGCCGCTTCTCCAGGTCCTCGACGACCTTGCGCACGACCGCCCGTGCCGTCTCCTTCGTCGTCTCCGGCATCGCCTTGTTGAGCGAGAGCAGGGTGCCGACCAGGTGCACGTCCGCCTCCACCGCCTCCAGCATCTCCGGTTCGAGCAGCAGCGAGGCCAGCCCCAGCCGGTCGATGGCGTCACGCTGCATGACCTGGACGACGGAGGACGGGAAGTAGGTCCGGATGTCCCCGAGCCAGCGCGCCACCGACGGCGCCGACGCGCCGAGCCCCGCCGAACGCTCCCGTCCCGACTGCGGTCTGTCCCCTTTCCCGTACAGCGCGGCCAGCGTCCCGTCCATCGCCGCGTCCCGCCCCGACAGCGCGCACCCGGTGCCGTCGGCGGCCTCGCCCCCGAGCACCAGCCGCCACCGCCGCAGCCGCTCCCGCGCGGGACCGCCGGTTTCGGCGCCGGCGCCGGCGCCGGTGTCGGCGTCGGTGTCGGCGTCGGTCACGTCCGTGGTCATCTCCCCGCCCCCACAAGGTCGTTGTCCGGTTCCTCTGCTTCTTCTGCTTCGAGTACATCGAGGCCGAGCAGCAGGCGCAGCACCGGCAGTACGGCGTCGGCGCGCCCGGTGTCCGCCTCGGCGCCGAAGCCCGGCGCCCCGCCGGTCTGCCCCGCCCCCTGGAGCCGCTCCCCCGGGCCACGGCGCACCAGTTCGCCGATCGTCCGGCGCACCCCCGGCTCGTACACCGAGAACGTCCGCCGCAGCAGCGGCAGCACGTCCGTGAACGCCTCCGCCGGCACCCCGGTCAGCCAGGCGTCGACCAGGCCGAGCAGCCGCTCGTCGTGCACCAGCAGCATCCCGCCCCCGCCGCTGCCGCCCACGAACCCCTCGATCCAGGCGGCCGCGTCCGCCGGCGGGGTCCCCGGCGAGAGCACCAGCCCCATCAACCGCGCCGCCTCCTCCGGACCCAGCTCCCCCTCGTCCAGCAGAATCCGCACGGCCCGCCCGCGCAGCACCCCGGGCACGGTCTCCCGCCCGGACAGCGTGCGCAGCACGGCCCGCCAGCGGCGCCGCAGGTCACGATGGCCGGAAGGGGACAGGACACCGGTGCCGTCCTCCGATGCCGCCGCGGTCTCGGTCTCCGTGTCCGTCTCCGTCTCGCCGAGCAACCCCACCGCCGTGTGCACCGCGTCCACATGGCCCCGCATCTCCTCCGCCGCGTCCGCGTCGAGGGCGGCGCAGGCCGGTGGGAGCCCGACGAAGACCCGCTCGGCGAGGCCCGCGGCGACCTCGGCGAGCGCGCGGGTGTCGGTGCCCCGGACGTCGCCGTAGCGCAGGGAGCGGACCAGGGCCGGCAGGGCCTGGGCGAGATGGCCGACGTCCGTGTCCAGCGCGGCCCGGTCGGCGAGCGCCCGCATCACCACCGGCAGCGCGTCCGGCAACCCGGCGAGCAGGCAGTGCTCGGCGAGCCCGGTGACATCGGCGAGGGCACTCGCGTGCACCGCGTCGGCCTCGGCCCTGGCCGTCGCCGCGCCCTCGACGGTCGTCCCCCACACCCCGGCCTCGGCCACCCGCACCGACAGCTCCGGCTCCCAGCACAGCCGCCACGTCTCCCGGAACGTGCCCGTGCTCCCCCGCGACCGCACCGGCTCGCCCCAGCCCACGCCGAGCAGCCGCAGCCGGTGCAGCAGCCGGCTGCGCCCGGCGTCGGTGTCCTTGCGCAGGTCGAGCTCCAGCTCCCGCTCCAGCGCCTCCGGTTTGAGCCTGAGCCGGCGCTGCTCCCGGACCAGGTCCCGCTGCAGCGGCACCGCGGGCGCCGCCTCCGGCACCTCCCCCAGCACGTCCCCGACCACCAGCCGGTCGTGCACCAGCGCCAGCGGGACGTCCGAGCCCTCGCACAGCACCGCCCGCACCGCGTCGGTGGTCTCGCCGAGGCCGGGCAGCGGGCGGCCGCGCATCACGGCCAGCGTCTCGGCCAGCCGTACCGCTTCGATGACATGGGCCGAGGAGACGATCCGGTCCTCCTCGCGCAGCAGTCCGGCCACCTTGGTGAGCCACCGCTCCACCGGCCGGTCCGGGGCGCGGAACAGATGTCCGTACCAGCCCGGCGAGTCGACACCGGCGCCGTATCCGCTCGCCCGGGCCAGCCGGCGGTTCGTCCACGGCACCCAGGTCATGTCCGCCTTGACCTTGGGCAGCCCCTTCAGCAGCTCCCGGTCGGCGGCGACGGTGCTCTTCGCGCGCAGCGCCGGCACGTGCCACGCCCCGCACACCACCGCGACCCGCTCCCCGAACTCCCGCTGCGCTGCGCGCAGTCGCAACCGCATATGGGCCTCCCGCACGGGATCCCGGTCGCGGCCGCCGGCCCCGTATGTCTCCCGCAGCGCCTCCATCGCCTCCTCCACCGCGGCGAACGGCGCGAACACGTCCCGCTCCCCGGCCCCGCCCCGGTGCTCGACGACGTCCTCCCACCAGCGCTCGGGATCGTCGTAACCGGCGGCCTCGGCGAGGGCGGCGAGAGGGTCGACGCGCAACTGCCGGTCGGTGGCGGACTCGTCGGCCGCATCGGGCTGCTGCCGCCCGGCGTCGGGCTCATCGGCCGCATCGGGCTTCCGCTGCCCGGCACCGGGCTCGTCGGGCTCTGTGTCGGGGATCGCGACCGCTTCCCCTTCTTCCCTCCCCCAGGCCAGCGTGTGCGTGGCCGGCAGGTCGATGAAGCGGGCCGGGACCTCGTGCTCCAAGGCCCAGCGGACCGCCACCCACTCGGGGCTGAAGTCCGCCAGCGGCCAGAACGCGGAGCGGCCGGGCTCGTCCACGGCGTGCGCGAGGAGCGCGACCGGTGGCCGCATCTCCGGGTCGGCGGCCAGCGGGATGAGCGCGTCGGCCTCGGGCGGCCCCTCGATCAGCACGGCCGGCGGCCGGGCGACGTCCAGCGCGGCCCGCACCGCCCGCGCGGAGCCGGGCCCGTGGTGCCGTACCCCGAGCAGCAGCGGCCCGGGGCCGGGCGACCGCCGCCACGCCGTGTCGTCGCTCATGCGCTCACCTCGCGGCAGGCGCGGTAGAAGTCCTTCCAGCCGTCCCGCTCGCGGACGACCGTCTCCAGGTACTCCTGCCAGATGACCCGGTCGGCGGCCGGGTCGCGGACGACGGCCCCGAGGATGCCGGCCGCGACGTCGCCGGCCCGCAGCACGCCGTCCCCGAAGTGGGCCGCCAGGGCGAGGCCGCCCGTGACGACGGAGATCGCCTCGGCCGTGGAGAGCGTGCCGCTCGGCGACTTGAGCTTGGTGCGGCCGTCGGCGGTGACGCCGTCGCGCAGCTCGCGGAAGACGGTGACGACCCGGCGGATCTCCTCGATGCCCTCGGGCACGGCCGGCAGGTCCAGGGAGCGGCCGAGCTGGTCGACGCGGCGGGCGACGATGTCGACCTCGGCGTCCGGGCTCTCCGGCAGCGGCAGCACCACGGTGTTGAAGCGGCGGCGCAGGGCGCTGGAGAGGTCGTTGACACCCCGGTCGCGGTCGTTGGCGGTGGCGATCAGGTTGAAGCCGCGGACCGCCTGCACCTCCTGGCCGAGCTCGGGAATGGGCAGGGTCTTCTCGGACAGGATCGTGATCAGCGTGTCCTGCACGTCGGCGGGGATCCGGGTCAGCTCCTCGACTCTCGCCGTCATCCCCTCCGCCATGGCCCGCATGACCGGGCTCGGTACGAGGGCGTCCCGGCTCGGGCCGTGGGCCAGCAGCTGCGCGTAGTTCCAGCCGTAGCGGATGGCCTCCTCGGGGGTGCCGGCCGTGCCCTGCACCAGCAGGGTCGAGTCGCCGCTGACGGCGGCCGCCAGGTGCTCGGAGACCCAGGTCTTGGCGGTGCCGGGCACGCCGAGCAGGAGCAGGGCGCGGTCGGTGGCGAGGGTGGTGACGGCGACCTCGACGATGCGGCGCGGGCCGACGTACTTCGGTGTGATCACCGTGCCGTCCGGCAGCGTGCCGCCGAGCAGATAGGTGGCGACCGCCCACGGCGACATCTTCCAGCGGGCCGGGCGGGGCCGGTCGTCCTGCGCGGCCAGCGCCGCCAGTTCGGCCGCGAAGGCGTGCTCGGCGTGCGGCCGCAGAGCCTCCGCGTCCGCGGCAGCGGCGGCGCCCGCGCTCCCGGTCACAGTCACGGTCGCGGTCGCGGTCGCGGTCGTACTCGTGTACGCGTTGGTCGGGTCGGTCGGTTCCACGGACACAGTCATGGCTGAGGCCCCCTCCAGCTCGGCCGGTTCGGATCTGGTGTCCACCGTGCACCACGCCACTGACAATCGCTCTGACCTGCACGAACATGCCCGTCGGGGCGATTGTCAGTGGCGGGATCTACCTTCGATGGCATGACTCAGCAGGGGGTGCGCTGGAGTGCGGACCAGGTGCTGGCCTTGGCGCCTGACGCCGCGTCACGCAAAGCGGGAAGCAAACTCGGAGCGGCCGGGCCGTGGTCCGGGGCCGGGAGTTGTGAGGAGGGGACGGTATGGGGACTGTGCAAGGGCAGCGGCAGCAAGCCGTACCAGACGATCGTGGACATCGCCGACCCGGCGGGTCCCGCCTACAAATGCAGTTGCCCGAGCCGGAAGTTCCCCTGCAAGCACGCCCTCGGACTGCTCCTGCTCTGGGCGGGCGAGGACGACTCGGTGCCGGCGGTGCGGCAGCCGCCGGACTGGGCCGAGCAGTGGATCGCGGGCCGGCGCAAGCGCGCGGAGGACAAACGGCCGGCGGACGGCGGGAGTTCCCCGGCCGCCGCTGACCCGGAGGCGGCCCGGCGGCGGGCGGAGAAGCGGGCCGAGCGGGTCACGGCGGGTGCCACGGAGCTGGAGCAGCGCCTGTCCGACCTGCTGCGCGGCGGCCTGGCCGCGGCCGAACAGGCGGGGTACGGACTGTGGGAGGAGACGGCGGCCCGCATGGTCGACGCCCAGGCCCCCGGACTGGCCGCACGGGTGCGGGAGTTGGGGGCGATACCGGGCTCCGGTCCGGGCTGGCCGGTGCGGCTCCTCGAGGAGTGCGCGCTGCTGCACCTCCTCGACCAGGCCTGGCTGCGCCGGGACCGGCTCCCGGCGGGCCTCGCGGCCACGGTCCGCTCCCGTGTCGGCCTGCCCGCCCCGGCGGACGGCCCGCCGGTGCGCGACCGCTGGCTGGTCCTCGCCCAGTACGACACGGCGGACGCGAAGCTGACGACCCGCCGGATCTGGCTGCACGGCGCCGACTCGGGCCGTACGGCACTGCTCCTCTCCTACGGCGCGGCCGGCCGCGCCCCCGAGCTGGCGCTGCCGGTCGGCCTCGCCCTGGAGGCGGAGCTGTCCGCCTATCCGGGCGCGGGGCAGCACCGGGCGGCGCTGGGTGAGCGGTTCGCCGCACCCGCACCCCTGTCGACACGGCCGCCGGGCGTGCCGACGGCGCAGGCGGTGGCCCGGTACGGGGAGGCGCTGCGCGAGGACCCGTGGCTGGAGTCGGTGCCGGTGACGCTGGCCCGGGTCGTGCCGGTCCGGGACGGCGACTCCTGGCAACTGGCGGACGCCGAGGGCGAGTCCGCGCTGCCGCTCGCTCCCGCCGCCCGTTCGGGGCCGGGGCTGTGGCGGCTGGTCGCGCTCTCGGGCGGCGCCCCGGTCACGGTCTTCGGCGAGTGCGGCCACCGCGGCTTCACCCCGCTGACGGCCTGGCCGGAGACGGCGGGCGAGGCGGTACCGCTGTGCTGACCCGGCCGGCACCCGAACCGGATACCCGGCACCACCGCACCGCACCCGAACCGACTCGCGGAACTCGCGGAACTCAGGGAAACGGAAGGGGAACCCCGTGACCACTTGGGAGGATCTCGTCACCACCGCTCTGCTGGGCACGGACCGGCGTCCGCCGGCGACCGGCGGGCCGGGCCGGGAGGCTCCGGTGACCCTGCTGGACGAGGCGGCCGTGGCGACCGTACGACGACGGGCCGGGCTGCGTCCGGCACCGGCCGCGCCCCGCCCCGAACCGGCCGCCGAGGACCCGCGTCCCGCGCTGCCGGCCGCCGCGGCCCGCCGGCTGGCGATGCTGCTCTCCGACCGTCCCGGCATCGCGGCCGGCAGCCGCCGGGGCACCTCGCCCGACCTGATGGAGCTGCTGCCGCAGTGGCTCGCGGCGGCCAACACACGCGGGTTCGCCGCGCCCCCGCAGACGCTGCCCGCACTGCTGGACGCGGCCCGGGGCCGTACCGACCTGCGGCCCGCCGCGCTGGCCTTCGCCGGACCGCGCGCCCTGTGGCTGGCCCGGCTCAACCAGGACTGGCGGTTCGCCCTGCGCGCGGCCCCGGGCGGCGGCGCGGCCCTGCCCGGCCCCGAGGACGCCGACGCGATACGGCAGCTGTGGCAGGAGGGGCTGTTCGCCGAGCGGGTCGCGCTGCTGGCCGCGCTACGGGCCCGGGCGCCCGAGGCGGCACGCGAGCTGCTGGCCGGGACCTGGGCGACGGAGCGGGCCGAGGACCGGCTGATGTTCCTGGACTCGCTGCGCACGGGACTGGCCGCCGGGGACGAGCCGTTCCTGGAGCAGGCGCTGTCGGACCGGAGCCGCAACGTGCGGACGACGGCGGCGGAGCTGCTGTCCGCGCTGCCCGGCTCCGCACTCGCCGGGCGGATGGCGGTGCGGGCCGGATCGTGCGTGGCGGTCGACCACACCGGGGACGGCCCGGCGATCGCGGTGGAGGCACCGCCGGAGTGCGACCCGGGGATGGAACGCGACGGGGTGGTGGCCAAACCGCCGGCCGGGCGCGGCGAACGGTCGTGGTGGCTGGGGCAGTTGGTGGAGGCGACCCCGCTCTCCACCTGGCCGGCGCGGCTCGGCGGCCGTACGCCCGGGGAGATCGTGGCGCTGCCGGTGGCGGACGGCTGGCAGGGCGAGCTGCACGCGGCCTGGTGCCGGGCCGCCGTACGGCAGCGGGACGCCGAGTGGGCGCGAGCGCTGCTCGGGGTTCCGGCGGCACCGGAGGCGGGCGGTCCGGGCGCGGTGTCCCTCGCCGAGCGGGCCAAGCTGCTGGGCACACTGGAGGGACCGGAGCGGGCCGGCTGGGTGGCCGGCTTCATCGCGGCGCACGGCCTGTCGGAGGCGTTCCAACTGCTCGGCGTGTGCGCCGTACCGTGGTCCGCGCCGCTCGGCCGGTCCGTGGTGGACGCCCTCAACATCGCGCGGGACGCGGGGAGTTACCCGTGGAGCTTCAGCGGGGTGATGGGCCTGGCCGAGCGCTGCCTGGATCCCGCGGAAGCCGGCCGCCTGGACGCACTCCTCGCGGTACCGGACGAACGGGAGGACGCGTCCCCGGGAGCCGGCGGCTACTGGGCGGAGGCCTTCCAGCGCCTGGTGACGACACTGAGACTACGAGCAGCCATGCTCGCGGAGCTCAACCCACCCGCCCCGTAAGGGGCGCCCGAGGGGCGCCCCGAAAGGGGCGCGGGGAACTGCGCGACCAGCCACGACGGCGCCGCAGCCCACACCCGACCCGCACCCCCCAAAGTCGGCCCCCCGCGAACGCGGCCTACGCCTCTGTCGGCTGCCGGACGTTCTCCCGCACCCACTCCACGATCGACGCCGTCGTCGCCCCCGGCGTGAAGATCGCGGCGACGCCCTTCTCCTTGAGGGGGGCGATGTCGTCCTCGGGGATGATGCCGCCGCCGAAGACGAGGATGTCCTCGGCATCGCGCTGCTTGAGGAGGTCGATGACCGCGGCGAACAGGGTGTTGTGGGCGCCGGAGAGGATGGAGAGGCCGATGGCGTCGGCGTCCTCCTGGATGGCCGTGTCGACGATCTGCTCCGGCGTCTGGTGGAGCCCGGTGTAGATGACCTCCATGCCCGCGTCGCGCAGCGCCCGCGCGATGACCTTGGCTCCGCGGTCGTGGCCGTCGAGCCCCGGTTTGGCCACCACCACACGGATCGGGCCGGCTGCCACACCCATCACTGCCTCCATCACCATGAAACGAACACGCCACCATCCATGCGTACCGAGAAGTACCGCACATTCGGCGCGTTCCGCCACCCGTCCCAAGTGAACGAACGTTATCTCCAGCATCCCGCAACCGGCAGTTTCGCGGAGGTTACAGAGGGGGAAATCACACACAGCGGGACACGTCAGGGAGCCGCAGCGTGGTCCGCGGGGACGGTACGGGCACGCGACGCGGCATGTCGTCGTACCCGGCCACCCCCGCCACCTCCGCCCGGCCTCCCCATGAGGGCACACGGGGGACGGAGCCGTCCTCGGCGTGCCGACAGGAGGTCGGCCGATGAAGGTCACCGAGGTACTGGACCCTTTTCTCCCGTTCTGCCGCCGCCTCCTGCCCAGCAGTCTCGCCGGCCTGTCGCTGGCCCTCCTGAAGTCGACCGCCCTGGAGGCCGCGATCCTGGCCGGGCATCTCCTGCTCTACCCGACGGGCCTCACCCCGGAGCGCCGCCCGCCCGCACCGCCGGCACCGTCCGCGGAGCCTGACGGCACGGTCCGGCTGCCGGTGCGGCCGGCCCCGCCGGTCGTGCTGCTGCACGGCTTCATCGACAACCGCTCGGTCTTCGTCCTGCTGCGCCGCACCCTCGCCCAGCACGGCGGCCAGCGCGTCGAGTCACTCAACTACTCGCCGCTGACCTGCGACATCCGCACCGCCGCCGAACTGCTCGGCCGGCACATAGAAGAGATCTGCGAGCGCACCGGCAGCGGCCGGGTCGACATCGTCGGGCACAGCCTCGGCGGGCTGATCGCGCGCTACTACGTCCAGCGCCTCGGCGGCGACCTGCGCGTCCGCACCCTGGTGACGCTCGGCACCCCGCACTCCGGCACCCGGGTGGTGCCGCTCGCGGACGCGCACCCGATCGTGCGGCAGATGCGCCCCGGTTCGGAGGTGATCGAGGAGCTGACCAGGCCCGCACCCGGTTGCCGTACCCGGTTCGTGAGCTTCTGGAGCGACCTCGACTCGGTGATGGAGCCGGTGGAGACGGCCCGTATCGACCACCCGGACCTCATGGCGACGAACGTGCGGGTGACCGGGATCGGCCACCTCGCCCTGCCCGTCCACCCGGCGATCGCGTCCGGTATACGGCAGGCCCTCGACGAGACGTATGCGGAGGAGCGGATCGCGGGCGGTCTGACGGTGGCCTGAGGGCGAACCGGGCGGGCGAGGACCGTCCGGCAGAGCCCGTTTGGCCCCACCCGCGCTCGAACACTCCTCGAACACAAGGCCAAACCCGCGCCCGTCGTCCCCCGAAACACGGGCGAATGCCCGTTTCCCGAAACAGCGAAACCTGTTGAAGATTGTCGCGCCCGTATACCGCCGGGTACAGTCGCCGCACTGCTCTGGCAGCCCCTGTTGTCGAGGCGAAAGAGAAGTTGGTGAACGACCGTCACCCGTCGGGGACCATGACCACCCCGGCCCCGGCTTCCGACGCCGATCCGGCGCACTACGCGCCGTACGGCACCCAGGAAGCCCAGTACGGCGACTTCACCACGTACGGCGACCACACCGCCACCGGCGCCTCGTTCCACAGCGACCCGCTCTTCGGCAGCCTCCCGGGCGAGAGCCAGGCCACCGGCGCGTACGACGCCACGCAGTGGCAGACGGCCGGCGGCCAGACGCTGAACTACGACCCGTACGCGGCCCAGCACCACGCCGCCTACGACTCCGGCGCCTACGACAGCACCGCGTGGACCGTCCCGGCACCGGCGCAGGAGACGGTCGCCGACACCGGCGGCCACTGGGACGCGAGCGCCTGGCTCCAGCCCGACCAGTCGGCCATGGCCGGTGCGACCCAGCAGTGGGAGTGGGGCACCCAGGCCTTCGACACCGGCGTGTACGACGCCACGCAGTGGAACTCCGACGGCACCCCGGTACAGACCGCCAGTTCCTCCGACGAGTCGGCGACCCAGATGTTCGAGCAGCTCCCCTACGAGGAGTTCGGGGAGTTCGGGGAGTCCACGGAGAACTTCCCGGGCGACGGGGAGCTGACCGCGACCGGCGAACTGCCTGAAGTAACGCCACTGCTGGACGACCAGGAAGAGGTCACCCCGGTCGTCCCGGTCACGCCGTCGGCGACGACCCGCGCGGGGGCGCGTTCCCGCCGCCGTACGCCTCCCAAGCGGTCCGCGCTGCTGACCGTCGCCGTGCCCTCGGTGTGCGTGATGGGGGTCGCCGGGATCGCGGCCGCCTCCGTCGGCAGCCTGACCGACGACGGCAAGGACACCACGGCCTCCGCCTCCGACACGCAGTCGGTGAAACCGTCCGCCGCCAACAGCAAGCTGGACGCCCAGCTGCGGACGCTCTCGGCGGGTGCCGACGACTTCGCCGACCGGGCCAGCCGGACGCAGGAGCGCATCGACCTCAAGGCCCAGCAGGAGTCCGAGAAGAAGAAGGCCGCGGCCGAGGCGGCCCGCAAGGAGCGGCTGCGCCCGAAGTACGTGCTGCCGGTCACGCAGAGAGGGCTCAGCGCCTACTTCGGCCAGGCCGGCGTGAACTGGATGTCCGTCCACACGGGCATCGACTTCCCCGTCTCCTACGGCACGACGGTGATGGCCGCGACCGACGGCGTCGTCTCCACGAAGTGGAACAGCGCCTACGGCAACATGATGATCGTGACGGCGAAGGACGGCACGGAGACGTGGTATTGCCACCTCTCGTCGTACCGCGTCGCCGCCGGTACGACCGTGAAGGCCGGCGATCCGATCGCGTACTCCGGGAACTCCGGCAACTCGACCGGTCCGCACCTGCACTTCGAGGTGCGGCCGGCCGGAGGCGCCGCCATAGACCCGCTGCCGTGGCTGCGCAGCCACGGGCTCGACCCGACCTGATCGGCGGGCCCCGCCGCAGCGGGGCCCGGAACTACAGCTTCTCCACCGGCGCGTACCGCAGCAGCAGCCGCTTCGGCTTGGCGTCGCCGAAGTCGATCGTCGCCTCCGCGTTTCCACCCGTGCCCTTCACCGCGACGACCGTGCCGAGGCCGAACTGGTCATGGGTGACGCGGTCGCCGACGGCCAGCGAGACCGCCGGCTTCTCCGAGGTCCGCCGGGTGGCGAAGCCGGACGCACCCGAGGCCGAGGAACGCGAGCGGCTGGAGGAGAGCGAGGCCGCCACGCCCGCCGCGGGCCCGGCGGAGACCGGCGCCATCGCCCCGGTCCGCTTCCACTCCAGATACGCGCCCGGGATCTCCTCCAGGAAGCGCGAGGGCGGGTTGTACGACGGCTGGCCCCAGGCGCTGCGCATCGACGAACGGGTGAGGTACAGCCGCTCCCGCGCACGGGTGATGCCGACGTACGCGAGCCGCCGCTCCTCCTCCAGCTCCTTGGTCTGGCCGAGGGCGCGCATGTGCGGGAAGACGCCGTCCTCCATGCCGGTCAGGAACACCACCGGGAATTCGAGGCCCTTGGCGGTGTGCAGGGTCATCAGGGTGATGACGCCGTCGCCGTTCTCGTCCTCGTCGGGGATCTGGTCGGAGTCGGCGACCAGGGCCACCCGCTCCAGGAAGGCGGCGAGCCCGGCCGGCTGCTCGCCCTCGCCCTCGCCGGACTCCTGCTCGAACTCCAGCGCCACGGAGGCGAGTTCCTGGAGGTTCTCGATGCGGGTCTCGTCCTGCGGGTCCGTCGAGCTCTGCAACTCGGCCAGGTACCCGGTGCGTTCGTAGATCGCCTCCAGGACCGTGGCCGGTCCGGCGCCGGACTCCACGACCGTACGGAGGTCCTCCATCAGCGTGTTGAACCGCTTGACCGCGTTCGTCGACCGCGCGGCCATGCCGTACGCCTCGTCGACGCGCTTGAGCGCCTGCGGGAAGCTGATCTTCTCGCGCTGGGCGAGGGCGTCGATCATCGCCTCCGCGCGGTCGCCGATACCGCGCTTGGGGACGTTCAGGATGCGCCGGAGGGGGACGGAGTCCTCCGGGTTGGCCAGCACCCGCAGGTAGGCCAGGACGTCCCGGACCTCCTTGCGCTCGTAGAAGCGGACGCCGCCGACCACCTTGTAGGGCAGGCCGACGCGGATGAAGATCTCCTCGAAGACACGGGACTGGGCGTTGGTGCGGTAGAAGACGGCGACATCGCCCGCCTTCGCCTCGCCCGCGTCCGTCAGACGGTCTATCTCCTCGGCGACGAACTGCGCCTCGTCGTGCTCGGTGTCGGCGACGTAGCCGGTGATCTGCGCGCCCGCGCCCGCGTTGGTCCACAGGTTCTTCGGGCGGCGGGACTCGTTGCGCTCGATGACCGCGTTGGCGGCGGAGAGGATCGTCTGTGTGGAGCGGTAGTTCTGCTCCAGGAGGATCGTCGTCGCGTTCGGGTAGTCCTCCTCGAACTGGAGGATGTTGCGGATCGTCGCGCCCCGGAAGGCGTAGATCGACTGGTCGGCGTCACCGACGACACAGAGCTCGGCGGGGGGCAGGTCGTGCTCGCCGGACGGGGTGTCGGTCTCGCCGGCGCGCGCGCCGGTGCCGACCAGCTCGCGCACCAGGGCGTACTGGGCGTGGTTGGTGTCCTGGTACTCGTCGACCAGGACGTGCCGGAAGCGGCGGCGGTAGTGCTCGGCGACGTCGGGGAAGGCGCGCAGCAGGTTGACCGTCGTCATGATCAGGTCGTCGAAGTCGAGGGCGTTCGCCTCGCGCAGCCGCGACTGGTACATGGCGTAGGCCTGGGCGAGGGTCTTCTCGAAGCCGTCGGTGGCCTGGGCGGCGAAGTCCTCCTCGTCGATCAGCTCGTTCTTCAGGTTGCTGATCTTGGCGCTGAAGGACTTCGGCGGGTACCGCTTCGGGTCGAGGTCCAGGTCGCGGCAGACCAGGGCCATCAGGCGCTTGGAGTCGGCCGCGTCGTAGATCGAGAAGGAGGAGGTGAAGCCGAGCTTCTTGCTCTCCCGCCGGAGGATCCGCACGCACGCGCTGTGGAAGGTCATCACCCACATCGCGTTCGCGCGCGGGCCGACGAGGTGCTCGACCCGCTCCTTCATCTCGCCCGCGGCCTTGTTGGTGAAGGTGATCGCGAGGACCTGGCCCGGGTGCACCTGGCGCGCGCCGAGCAGGTGGGCGATGCGGTGGGTGAGGACCCGGGTCTTGCCGGAACCGGCACCGGCCACGATGAGCAGCGGGGAGCCGGCGTGCACGACGGCCGCCCGCTGGTTCTCGTTCAGCCCGTCCAGGAGCGCGGCCGGGTCCAGGGCCGGGCGGGCGGCGCCGTCGCGGTAGTAGGCGTCCCGGTCCGGGGGCACGTCGAACTTCCCGCCGAACAGATCGTCCGGAATCGACTCCGGAGTGTGCTCGTCCTCGGGCGGCGGCGGAGGTTCCTCGTCATGGCCGCGGGGGGCCTGGAGGCTCGCCAGGAAGCTGTCGTCAAAGAGGCTGCTCATCGCTCTCCGAGTCTAGGGCGCCCCACCGACAACCGGCCGCCGCCCCGAAAACTCGCCCGGGTAACCGAACAGATCCGCTCCGTCACGGCAGGCCGAAACACACCACGGACCCGCGAGTGCCCACCGCAAACCACCGGCACCCTTCCGGACAAGTCGCCCATTCCACCCCATATGAGCCCACCTGAACGAGCCCTAACAACAAGGTCACGAAAATGTATCGGGCATATCGCGCATCAAACTTCACAGAGGCCACACGAGTTGGTTAGCGTGCCGGACAGGCCGTACGACCTCCACCGGCGAACATCGCCGGGCCGCACGGCCTCCGCCGAGTCCGGGGCGCCGCCGCGCATCCGGAGCCGGGGACCCACACCGATCCCGGGGTGAATCGGTCCCGCCTCCCCTCCGGGGAGCGGACCGTAGGGCAACCCTTCCGAACCACCCGCCCGAACCCGACAGCTAACTCGGTAGGCGGAACACTGGAAGGAGTCGCCTCAGTTGGCGTCGCACCGCAAGTCCCGGCCGTCAGGAACGCGCGCGGCGGGCATACGCACCCCCGCGCTGGCCACCGCCGCCCTCACCTCCGTGGCCCTGTTCTCCCAGACGGCCGAGGCCGCACCCTCCGCGGACGGCAAGCCGAGCCTGGAGGAGGTGGAGAAGAAGGTCGACGCCCTCTACCGGCAGGCGGAGTCGGCGACCGAGAAGTACAACGCGGCCAAGGAGCGCACCGGCGAGCAGCGCAAGCAGGTCGACACCCTGCTCGACGACGTCGCCGAGCGCACGGACCGGCTGAACAAGGCGCGTGAGGAGCTGGGTTCGTTCGCCGCGGCCCAGTACCGGACCGGAGCCGACGCCCCCGACACGGCGACCCTCCTGCTCGCGGACACCCCGCAGGACTACTTCGACCAGACGCAGCTGATGAGCCGGCTGACCTCGCGCCAGAAGGACGCGGTCGACGACTACGTCACACAGCAGTCCGCGACCATGAAGAAGCGTCAGGAGGCCGCCCGGAGCCTCGAAACGCTCACCGAGACGCAGGACGACCTCAAGACCGCCAAGACCACCGTCCAGACGAAGCTGGCCTCCGCGCGGGAGCTGCTGTCGCAGCTGACGGCCGCGGAGAAGGCCCGGCTGGCGGCGATCGAGAAGCAGCAGGAGGAAGCGGCGGCCCGCAAGGCGGCGGAGCTGGCGAAGCAGCAGGCCGCGGCCGCCGACCAGGAGGCCTCGTCGTCCTCGACGTCGAGCGGCTCCTCCTCGGGCTCCGGCTCCTCCTCCGCCTACGCCACCAAGGCCGCCAAGGCGATCGCCTTCGCCCGCGCGCAGATCGGCAAGCCGTACGTGTGGGGCGCCACCGGCCCCGGCTCCTACGACTGCTCCGGGCTCTCCCAGGCCGCCTGGAAAGCCGCGGGCGTCTCCCTGCCGCGCACCACCTACGACCAGGTGAACGCCGGCACCACCGTCTCCCTCGCCGACGCCCGACCCGGCGACCTGGTCTTCTTCTACGACGACGTCAGCCACGTCGGCATCTACATCGGCAACGGCATGATGATCCACGCCCCCAAGCCCGGCGCGTACGTCCGGGAGGAGTCGATCTACTACGGCGGCGAGTCGATCATCCACAGCGTGGTACGCCCGGCCTGACCCGCCGGGGGCGCCCACCCCCCCCTCGGGCGCCCCCCTGTCACTCCCCACACCTGCACTCACCCCAACGATCCGAGCACCACCTCGCGCATCCCCCTCCTCACGCGCCTCGTGCCACTCCCCTCACGCCCCCAGCGCTCCGAGCGCCACCCCGCACTTCCCCCGACACGCGCCCCCGACCTTCTCCTCACGCCCCCTCGCACCCCACCGAGCCCGAGCGGCGCGCCTCGCACGCCACCGAGTCCGAGCGGGGTGCGCTCGCGCCCCTGTCCCGCGACCGCGGGGTTTTCGGGCTGCACGCGCGCGTGGCCCGTTCGTGCTGTGGTCGGCCCTCCCTAGCATCAGCGGCATGTCCGGTATTTCCCCCCTCTGCGCCTGGTGGGCGCAGCGTCCGCCGGCGGCCGGGGCCGCTGTGATGGCCACCGGCATCATGTCGGTGGGCTTGCACCTGGCGGGGGCGGAGACCGTGTCCCGGGTGGCGCTGGTGCCGGTCTGTGTGATGTGGGTGGGGCTGGCCGCGGACTTCGTCGTACGGCTGGCGCTCGATCGCCGGCGGTGGGCGGCGGAGGCGCGGACGCCGGGCGCGCTCACCGCCGTGGCCGCGACGACGGTGCTGGGGACGCGGTTCTCGGCGCTCGGGTGGCAGACCCTCGCCGAGGCCCTGCTGGCGCTGTCGGCGGTGCTGTGGCCGCCGCTGCTGGTCCTCGTCGTGCGGCACTGGAAGCCGCGGATGCCCGGCGCGGTGTTCCTGGCCTGTGTGGCCACGCAGGGCCTGGCCGCACTGGGAGCGACGCTGGCGGCGGCCGTGACCACGGCGTGGCTCGCCCACCTCTCGCTGGTCCTCTTCTGGCTGGGGCTGGCGATGTACGGGCTCGCCGTGCCCCGGTTCGAGTGGCGGCAGCTCGCCGAGGGGCCCGGTGACCAGTGGGTGGCGGGCGGCGCGCTCGCGATCTCCGCGCTGGCCGGGGCGAGGCTGCTGGCCGCCGACAGTGCGCGGCTTTACCTGTGGAACGACGACGACCGCGGTGTCCTGCGCACGGTGACGGTGGCGCTGCTGGTCCTGGACCTGGCCTGGTACGTCGTCCTGCTGGCCGCGGAGGCGGCGTGGCCCCGGCTCCGTTACGACGTGCGCCGCTGGGCGACGGTGTTCCCGATGGGGATGACGGCGACGGCGACGCTCTCGGTCGCGGCCGCCGTCGGCGGCCCGTGGCTGAAGTGGCCGGGGCGGGTGCTGGTGTGGGTCACGGTGGCGGCCTGGCTGACGGTGGCGGCCGGCGCGGCGGCGGCCGCCCGTGCCGGCCTCAGGAAGGCCCGCTGAGGATGCCGGGGATCAGGTCCACAGGACGGCGATGAAGATGTTCGCCACCGTGAGCAGTCCCACCAGCCCGAAGGCGCCCTTCTCCACCTTCTCGTCGTCCCGTTTCACGTAGACGAGTCCGAGGATCACGATCAGCAGGGCGAGCTTCACGCCGATCTTGACGGTGTTGACGTGGTGGTCGTCGGCCTCGTTGAGGCCGACCAGGATCACGCCGGTCGCGAGCATGGTGAACGCGCCGTGCAGCATCCCGGGGACGAACCGGGCCGTGCCCTGGCCCATCGCCTTCATCTGGGTGAGGAAGCCGCCGAGGAGCGCGGCGATGCCGATGATGTGCAGGCCGACGAAGAGATGGATGAGTACGTCCATGGCTCCGGAGCCTAGTCAGGGCCGTACGGGGCACCGGGCACCGCCCCCTCCCTCCACGCCCGCCATGCCGCATATATGCACCCCATAGCACCCCGCGTCCCCCGTCAGCCCCGGAACCGCCTCTTCGGTCATCCCGTCCCGAGAAGCCGACGGCTCCGGACCGGAATCCCGGTCACATACCGTCGGGTAACGATCCGGTCACGCCAATTCCGCGCATCGCGTTACCGAGCCGACACACGCGGGCCTAGCGTCCTCCCCCAGGTGACCGACTCCCCACCGCCGCCCGGGCCAGGGGCGGCAGTCGGACACCTCCGCCGAGAAGGTCCGGCGGCGGTCCGTTCCCCCTGTGCGGGCCGCCGCCGGACGCGCAATCCGCAGTCCCCCGCGGCCGTACGGGCGCTCCCCTGGCGTTCGGACGGGCGGGACGGCGGTCGTACGAAAGGACGGGACAGTCCAGGTGGCAGCGCACCGCAAGCCCCGACAGCGCTCGCTCAGCGGCAACACGGCCCGCACGGCCGTCACCCTCGCCCTGGCGGGCGCGGCCACCGCGACGGCTTTCGAAGGGACCGGAAACGCCGAGCCGCAACTGACACCGGCGCAGGTGAAGGCCAAGGTGGACCAGCTGTACCAGGAGGCCGAGGCGGCCACCCAGAAGTACGACGGAGCGAAGGACAAGGCCGACTCGGCCGAGCGGCGGCTGAAGTCACTGCAGGACGAGACCGCCCGCGCGCAGGAGCAGCTCAACTCCGCCCGGGACGCGCTCGGTTCGACGGCGGCCGCGCAGTACCGCGACGGTGGCATCGATCCGGCCTGGCAGCTGGCGCTGTCCAGCGACCCCGACCGGTACCTGGACGACGCGGCGTTCGCCGAGCGGGTCGGCGACCGGCAGGCCGGGGCGGTGGCACGGGTGCGCCGGCAGCTGCGGGAGATCGAGCAGCTGCGCGGCGCGGCGCACGTGGAGCTGACCTCGCTGCGGTCCCGGCAGGCCGAGCTGAAGCGGCAGAAGACCGCCGTCAACGGCAAGCTCGGCGAGGCCCGGCGGCTGCTGTCACAGCTGTCGCCGGGGCAGCGGGCGGCGCTCACAGCGGACGACGGCACCGGACGTGCCTCGCGCTCGGCGTCGGACGGCCGCGCCCCCCTGGCCGCCGACAGCGTCGCCGCCCCCGACTCCCGTGCCGCGGCCGCCGTCGCGTACGCCTACTCGAAGCTCGGCAGCCCCTACGTCTGGGGCGCGACCGGCCCCGACGCCTTCGACTGCTCGGGCCTCGCCCAGGCCGCCTACCGCTCCGCCGGCGTCTCCATCCCCCGCACCACCTACGCCCAGATCGACGCCGGCCGCCGCGTCTCCCGCTCCGAACTCCAGCCGGGCGACCTGGTGTTCTTCTACTCTGGCATCAGCCACGTCGGCATCTACATCGGCAACGGCCAGATGATCCACGCGCCCAACCCGTCGGCGCCGGTGCGGATCGCCCCGATCGACGAGATGCCGTTCGCGGGGGCCACGCGGGTCGTGTGAGCCCCCGGCGGGTCTCCGTGAACGCAGGACCCTCGCGGACCCGCCTCAGACCAGGCGCCGCGCCGTCGCCCAGCGGGTCAGCTCGTGCCGGTTCGACAGCTGCAGCTTCCGCAGGACCGCCGACACATGGGACTCGACCGTCTTGACGGAGATGAACAGCTGCTTGGCGATCTCCTTGTAGGCGTAGCCGCGCGCGATGAGGCGCAGGACCTCGCGCTCGCGCTGGGTGAGGCGGTCGAGGTCCTCGTCGACCGGCGGGGCGTCGGTGGAGGCGAAGGCGTCCAGGACGAACCCCGCGAGCCGTGGCGAGAAGACGGCGTCGCCCTCCTGGACCCGGAAGATCGAGTCGACCAGGTCGGTGCCGGTGATCGTCTTGGTGACGTAGCCGCGGGCACCGCCCCGGATCACGCCGATCACGTCCTCGGCCGCGTCCGACACGGACAGCGCGAGGAAGCGCACCGGCTGCTCGGCGTCCGCCATCAACGGGGCGCACCGGCGCAGTACCTCGACCCCGCCGCCGCCCGGCAGGTGCACGTCGAGGAGGACCACCTCGGGCCGGGTCGCGGTGATCACCGAGACCGCCTGGTCGACGTCGGCGGCCTCGCCGACCACCTCGACGCCGGTCTGCTCGGTCTGGCCGATCTCGGCCTGGACGCCCGTCCGGAACATCCGGTGGTCGTCGACGAGGACCACACGCACCCGACGCCCTGCCTTGTCCGCGCCTTCCGCCGGGCCGTTCGCCGGGCCGTTCGCCGGGCCGTTCGCCTCGGTCGCGTCGCTCATGACGTCTTCTCCGCCCTCTCCATCTCCAGCTCGACCTCCGTGCCGCCGCCCGGCACGGACCGCAGCCGTGCGGTTCCGCCGTGGCGCTCCATGCGGCCGATGACCGATTCTCTGACACCCATGCGGTCGGCGGGTATCGAGTCGAGGTCGAAGCCGGGACCACGGTCGCGGACGGAGACGAAGACCGTCCTGCCCTCGACTTCGGCGTAGACCTGGACGGCGCCGCCGTCGCCACCGTACTTGGCCGCGTTGACCATCGCCTCGCGCGCGGCCTGCATCTGTGCGCCCGTCCGTTCGTCGAGCGGGCAGTCCCCGACCACCACGACCTCGATGGGGACGCCGTGCTTGTCCTCCACCTCCGCCGCGTTGCGCCGCACCGCGTCGGCGAGGGTGGTGGGCTCGTCGGCCTCGTCCTTGCCGGTGCCCTCGGGTTTGTAGAGCCAGGTGCGCAGGTCGCGCTCCTGGGCGCGGGCGAGGCGGCGCACCTCGCCCGCGTTCTCCGCGTTGCGCTGGATCAGGGTGAGGGTGTGCAGCACGGAGTCATGGACATGGGCGGCGACCTCGGCGCGCTCCTGGGCGCGGATGCGCATCAGCCGCTCCTCGGAGAGGTCCTGGGTCATCCGCACGAGATACGGACCGGCGAGCAGCGTGATGCCGACGAGCACGGCGAGGGCCGCCTGGAGCACCGCGCCGATGTGTGCGGCCGAGCCCTGCATGACGAAGACGCCCGAGACGCCCGCGGTGACGAGCAGGACACCGACGCCCGCGCGCAGCAGCGTGAGCGTACGGCGCCGGCTGCCGACCTCGACCCAGCGGGCCCGGCGGGCGTTGTCCGCCTGGCGCCAGACCAGGGCGACACCGGCGGCGACCAGGACCATGGGAAGGAGATAGGCCTTGGCGCCGCCGGTCAGGTTGACGCTGCCCACGAACACCATGGACACGATGACCATGAGGAGCAGGGCGACGATCTGGCCGCGGTCCGGTTTGCGGGCGACGAGTCTGCGGCGGCCGTCCGCCGAGGTCTCGGTGGCGACCAGGGACGGCGGCTTCTGGTCGCCGACCCCGCCGACGCCGAGGGGTACGAAGAACCAGAACGCGGCGTACAGCAGCGCGCCGAGGCCGTTGGCCATGAACAGGCCGACGAAGACGAGCCGCACCCAGACCACGGGCAGGCCGAGATGCCCGGCGAGGCCCCGCGCCACTCCGCCGAGCCAGCGGCCGTCGCTGCTTCGGTAGAGCTTGCGCGGCGGCCGCGGGTCGTCGAGGGGCACTGCTGCGGCTTCCGGCATGCCATCGATGTTCACACGCCCGGAGTTGCGGAGCATCAGGGTAGGCCCCCGAGACTCCCCTGATCTTCCGGTTTCCCCGCGCCGGCTCCTGGTTCTCCTGCTGATTTTCCTGCTGGTTCCCCCGCGGCGCGGGCCCGGGTCTCCGTCGCCGCGGCGCCGTTCGAACGCTTCCCGGCCCGGCCTCGGGGCCGATTTCAGGGTTCGGCCAGGGTCATCCCGACTGCCGTTGCGGCGGCACGGCGGTCACCATTGACTCATGACTGATCACGAGCACGCCGCGACGGGTCCGGGACCCGGCCCCGGCCCGCGGCCCGCTGCGGGCACCGGGCCGTCGGATGCCGCGCCCGCCGCGACGGAGTCGGCCGCGACGGGGGCCGGCGCCGGCGGCGCCGGCACGGAAGCCGTCGACGCGGCCTCCCCCCGGTTCCGGCGCGATCGCCGGCACAAGATGATCGCGGGCGTGTGCGCGGGGCTCGGGCGCCACACCGACCTGGACCCGGTGATCTTCCGCATCACCTTGGCCGTGCTGGCCGCGACGGGCGGCATCGGCCTCCTCTTCTACGGCTTCGCCTGGCTCTTCGTGCCGTACGAGGACGACGAGGAGAACGAGGTCCGCAAGCTGCTGACCGGCCGGGTCGACGGTCAGGCCCTGGCGGCCGTGCTGTTCGCGCTGGTCGGCTGCGGAGTGCTGCTGAGCATGATCGGGAACGGCCAGGTGCTGGCGTTCGCCGTCGTCCTCTCCCTGCTGCTGGCCGGTGCCGGGTACTGGTCGCGGCGGCGCGGCGCCCCCGACCCCGACCCGCTGTCCGCCCAGGCCGTCGCCGACGCCCCGCCGGAGGCCCAGGCACCACCGATCCAGATCTCGTACCCCTCGTGGTGGCGCGACCCGATCGTCAAGGACGGCACACATGTCGGAGGTACCGGCTATCTGTGGGGCCCGGGCGACGCCCGCGGCCGGGACGCCCCGGGAGTCGACTTCCGGCTGAGCACCCCGTGGGTCCACGGCCAGGACACCCGCGCCCGGCAGACCCCGCCCCCGAAGCCGCGCGGACCGCGCTGGATCGGCGGCTGGATCTTCCTGTTCGCCCTGGTGGCGGGCAGCCTGGGCACGGGCCTGACATGGGACACACACCCGCTGGGCACCAGCCTCCAGACCGGTCTGGCCTGCGCGCTGATCGTGTTCGGGCTGGGGACGGCGCTCAGCTCGTTCCTGGGACGCACGGGGGCCGGCTCGCTGTTCCTGGCCCTGCTCACGGCGGCCCTGCTGGCGGTCGCGACGGCCCTGCCGTCCGACATCAGCACCCACTGGAGGCGGATGTCCTGGACCCCGGCCACGGCGGCGGAGGTGTCGTCGGCCTACGACCTCGGGACGGGTGTGGCCACGCTGGACCTGACGCACATACGCATCGCCGAGGGAAAGACGGTGTCGACGTCGGCCGAGGTGGGTGCGGGTCAGCTGAAGATCGTCGTGCCGGCGGACGCGACCGTGCGGATGAGCATCGACGTGGGGGTGGGCGACATCCAGTTGCCGGGGGACGACAAGAAGGACGTGGACGTGGAGCCGGGCAAGCACAAGGACGTGACGCTGCCGCCGACGAGCGGAGCGAAGAACGCGGGGACGCTGGACCTGGATCTCCAGGTCGGCGCGGGACAGGTGGAGGTGACCCGTGCTGCGGCATGAGTTCCAGCCCGGACGGCTGGTCGTCGGTGTCTTCCTGACGGCGGCGGGGATCGCCTACGCCGGTGACGCGGGCGGCTGGTGGGACACCGAGTGGTTCGCGGTCATCCCCGTGATGGTGGCCGGCCTCTTCCTGGCAGGGGTGACCGCGGCCCTGACCCGGGCGATACGCAGGCGCCGCGGTACACCGGAAAGCTAGGAGCAGAGCCGGCTAGAGGCCGAGGGAGGCCCGTGCGGAGCGGTGTCGGCGCCGGGCGCGGAGCATCGCGTCCAGGGAGAGGTAGGGGGCGCCGGCGAGGACCAGGGGCAGCCAGGCCATCAGGTAGGCGAGGTCGTTGCCGTAGTAGTACGGGGAGTTGGCCCAGCTGATGGTCAGCCAGAGGCTGAGCGAGATCAGCGCGCCGCCGAGCGCGGCCAGGCGGGCCAGCAGGCCGAAGAGGGTGCCGAGGCCCACGGCCAGCTCGCCGATGGCGATCGCGGTGCCGAAGCCGACGGGGTTCTTCAGCGCCAGGTCGACCAGGGCCGGGATCGCGGCTGAGTCACGGACCGCGCGCATGGTGTCGCCGATGGACCCGGACCCGCCGGATTTCAGGAAGGCGCTGTCGGTCAGCTTGTCCAGGCCGGCGTAGATGAAGGTGACGCCCAGGAAGATCCGCAAGGGAAGGAGGGCGTACCGGGTGGCGGTGTCCCGCAGTCCGCGGTCGCCGTCGAGATACGGGGGGTGCGTGTCCGAACGAATGCCGTGAGTCATCGCCAGTAACCGCCTCTCGCCGCTGTGCCCAGGCCCCTCAACAGACCATACGTACGACAACCGCGACCCGCTCAACCCTCTCCCGGACGTTTTTCCGAATTTCGGCCGGACCCAGACATGCGGGAGGGGGGAGAAAGGAGGGCAAGAAGGGGCAGATGTGGACTCGACCGGTTCTGGTCCGGGAGGCCCGAAGAGGTGACGGGGTGACGACGGAGGCGGGCGGTCCGTCACCCCCGGCGGTTCAGCCACTCCCCGGGGGGGCGTCGGCTCGTCGGCGGCTCAGCCGCGACAGGGCGTCGGCTCGTCGGCCGGTGCGGTCACTCCGTCACCTCGACCACGCACCGGTTGGTCGCCACTCCGGCCGCCGTCACCACCTGGACCTCGACCCAGCCGGGCTCCACGTCGGCCGGGACCGGAACGGTGAGGACATGGTCCGCGGGGTTGCGGAAGCCGCCGGTGACGGGGACCAGGGGGACGTGGACGTTGACGGCGCCGATACGGACGACCATGCGGGAGAGGCGGTCGGCGGTCTGAGCGCCGGGCGGGACGAAGCCGGTGCCGCGGATCTCGATGTCGTCGCCGGTGCGGATCGGAGCGTCCAGGTCACCGGCCTCGCGGGCCCGGACGACGGAGAGGATCACCGGGCGGCCGCCCTCGGCGTACTTGCCGGCCAGGTAGGTCGCGGCGGAGATCAGGACCACCGTCGCGAGGCCCCAGGGCAGGTCGGGGAGCTGGTCGGGGCGGCGCGCGAGCCGTACGGCGGCGAAGAGCAGGGCGACGGCGCTGATGACGACGTACTGGATGTCGGCGAAGGTGCCGCGGCCGGCGTCGTCGGTGAGCAGGTCGGCGGCGCGGGGGCGGTGGGCGCGCACCTTCTGCAGGCGCTGGCCGACGATGCGCAGGCCGACCACCCGGCGCACCAGGACCGCGATGCCGCAGACCACGGCGAGGACGGTCACCGCACCGGCTCCGCGCGCGAGGTCGAGACCGGAGATGAGGGCGTCACGTTCGGCGGGAGAGGAGGCGGCGGCCAGGCGGCCGGCCAGGACGAGGACGGCGTACACGACGAACAGGACCCAGGAGGCGGCGACGGTGCGGGAGGTGGACATCCGGTTGTCCTCGCCGATGACGGGGGCGAGCACCCCGCCGCGCGAGCGGTGGAACCAGGAGGCGGCGGTGAGAGCGAGGGCCACGACCAGGGCGGCGAGCAGTCCGGCGGTGCGGGCGCTGGTCCAGCCCGCGCCGATGGCGGTGAGGGACTGGGTGAGGAGCATGATCACGACGGCTGCCCAGACGGTGCACGCGGTGCGCAGCCAGAGGCGGGCGAGCCAGGCCTCACCCTCGGCACGGCCGCGTTCGGCGACCGCCTCGGCGGACTGGGTGAGTTCCTCCGAGACCCACTGGCGGGAGGCGGAGGCCGAATGGGCCACCGCCGCGGGCAGCCCCTGCCCGGCCGCGAACTCGTCGCGTTTGAGGAGGAATTCGGCGACCGCCCGCCGGTGCCCCTCGCGTGCCCCGTGCGGACAGTCCCCGCACGCGCAGCCACCCCCGTGGACACCCGAACCGGCGCCCTGCCTCGCCTCCTGCACCGCCACGCCCGACGCCCGCCTTCCCCACGCCCGGGGCACGCCGCGCAGGGCCCTCCCCGGGGCTCGACGACGCCGTGCAACTCCCTTGTGTCGAGAGCGAATTGTGCCCTACGCCACGCCATTCGCGAGCAGCAGGTTGGTCACGACGAGTGAAGGTACGGCAGACGTGTTGACCCGGCTGCGAGAATTTCCCCATGGCCGAGATCATCCAGCGGGACGGGACCTGGGCCTTCGACGGCAGCACAGTCCGGATCACGCCTGGACGCCACCGTTCCGTGCCGCTGTTCCGGCAGACCTACGGGGAGATCGCCGTACCCCTGGAAGCGGTGTCGGGGGTGGTGTACGAGCCGGAGCGCAAGCGGGGGCGGCTGAGGATGCGGCTGCGCGAGGGGGCGGACCCGTTGTTGCAGGCGACGGGCGGGCGGTTGCCGGAGGCGGCGGATCCGTACCGGCTGACGGTGGACGGGGACCGGTCCGGGGTGGCCGAGTACGTCGTGGCGGAGATCCGGCAGTCGCTGCTGCTGGACCAGGTCCCCAAGGAGCCGACGAAGACGTATCTGCTGCCGGGGCCGCCGGTGCCGGTGTCGGTGCGGTCGTCGGACGGCACGGTGTCGTTCGACGGTACGCAGGTGCGCGTCGACTGGGCCGACACCTCGGACCGGGTCAAGCGGGCCACCGGGCCCCGGATCATCGGCATCGGCGATCTGGTGCAGGTGGAGTGGCTGCCCAACTCCGGCCACGAGGACGGCTTCCTGCGGTTCGTGACCCGGGAGACGGTGTTCTCGAAGCTGCCTGCCGAGCGCGACCCGTACGCCCTCGACCTGTGGGGCAGCGTCCGCCGCGACCTGCTGACGGCGCTGGTCGCGGCGGCGGTCACGGCCCGGCTGCCGCATCCGTCGACCCGGCCGGGCACGGAGTACACCGACCGGAACCGGGACCGGCCCGCGGTGCCCGCGCCGCGCCGGTCGGCCGACCATCACGACGTCCTGCTGCGCCGGCTGCGGGAGCTGGGCGAGCTGCACCGGGACGGGGTGCTCACGGACGAGGAGTTCGCGCTGACGAAGGCGGCCGTGCTGCGGAGCTTCTGAGCGGCGGGCCAGGCGGGTCCGGCGAAGTCCGCTGCGGTTCGGCAGCGCCCCTTCGGGGCGCTGGGGGTACCCCCAGCCGAAGGCTGGGGGAGGAACTGCGCGACCAGCCACGACGGCGCCGCAGACGGCAGACGGCAGACGGCACATCGCGGCACTTCCAGCGGAGCGCTTAGCTGAGCAGGTCCGGTTCGCTGCGGCTGATGTCCTGCCACAGGGGCTGGTAGTTGATCCAGGCCACCAGGTCGCCGCCGAGCTGTTCCCGGGTGGCGACGGCGAGCTTGTGGTCGATGAGCAGCGGGCGGCCGGCCGCCTTGGCGGTCAGCTGGACCTGCGCGGACTTCTCCATCGACAGGAACCACCAAGCCGCCGCGTCCACCGAGTCGCCGACGGTCAGCAGCCCGTGGTTGCGCAGCACCAGCGCCTTGCGGGAGCCGAGGGCGGCGGCGATGCGGCGGCCCTCCTCGGCGTCGACGGCGACGCCGGTGTACGAGTCGTAGAGGGCGTGGTCCTCGTAGAAGGCGCAGCTCTCCTGGCTGATCGGGTCGAGCAGGTCACCGAGGGCGGACAGGGCGCGGCCGTGCACGGAGTGGCAGTGGGCGACGGCGACGACGTCCGGGCGGGCCGCGTGCACCTGGACGTGGACGGTGAAGGCGGCCTGGTTGACGTGGTAACGGCCCTCGATCACCTGGCCGTCCTGGTTGGCGAGGACCAGGTCACCGACGGTGACGTGCTTGAACGGCATGCCGAACGGGTTGACCCAGAAGCAGTTCGAGTATTCGGGGTCGCGGGCGGTGATGTGCCCCGACACCCCGTCCTCCAGTCCGGCCCGGCCGAAGATCCGCAGCGCGCCGGCGAGCCGCTCCTTGCGATGCCGGCGCTCGTCGTCGAGCGAGTCGTACATCGGCGGCATCGCGAACTGGAGTTGGTCGGTGGGCAGCGGAAGGGGCGGAGTCGGCCCGTGCATAGGTCCTCCAGCACTGGGTTTGTGTTACGGCCGGAAGTTACCGCCGGTCAGTGCAGGAAAACAGAGCTGTTCTGTAAAGATGACGCGCGCGAGCAGATCGCGACAGAAGATGTCGGGAATCGGCGGCTCAGCGACCCGTACGACACACGTCGAAGAGGTGGCGCCGCCGGAGCCGTGCCACCTCTTCTTCAGCTTCTTCAGCCTCTTCCGCACCGGGCGCGATCTGACGCGCCCGGGCCTACTCCCACTCGATGGTGCCCGGCGGCTTCGAGGTGACGTCGAGGACGACCCGGTTGACGTCCCGGACCTCGTTGGTGATCCGGGTGGAGATCTTCGCGAGGACCTCGTACGGCAGGCGGGACCAGTCGGCCGTCATGGCGTCCTCGGAGGAGACCGGGCGCAGGACGATCGGGTGGCCGTAGGTGCGGCCGTCGCCCTGGACGCCGACCGAGCGGACGTCCGCGAGCAGGACCACCGGGCACTGCCAGATGTCGCGGTCGAGGCCGGCCGTGGTCAGCTCCTCGCGGGCGATCGCGTCGGCCTCGCGGAGCAGGTCCAGACGCTCCTTGGTGACCTCGCCGACGATCCGGATGCCTAGACCCGGGCCCGGGAACGGCTGGCGCTGGACGATCTCCTCCGGCAGGCCGAGCTCCTGGCCGACCATCCGGACCTCGTCCTTGAACAGCTTGCGGAGCGGCTCGATCAGCTTGAACTCGAGGTCTTCCGGCAGGCCGCCGACGTTGTGGTGCGACTTGATGTTCGCGGTGCCGGTGCCGCCGCCGGACTCCACGACGTCCGGGTAGAGGGTGCCCTGGACCAGGAACTCCACGGCCGGGCCGGCGTCGGCGATGATCTCGGCCTGGGCCTGCTCGAAGACCCGGATGAACTCGCGGCCGATGATCTTCCGCTTCTGCTCCGGGTCGGAGACGCCGGCGAGGGCGTCGAGGAAGCGGGCTTCCGCGTCGACGACCTTCAGCTGGACGCCGGTCGCGGCCACGAAGTCCTTCTCGACCTGCTCGGTCTCGCCCTTGCGCATCAGGCCGTGGTCGACATACACACAGGTCAGCTGGGAGCCGATGGCCTTCTGGACGAGGGCGGCGGCCACCGCGGAGTCGACGCCGCCGGACAGGCCGCAGATGGCGCGCTTGTCGCCGACCAGCTCGCGGATCGCGGCGACCTGCTCGTCGATGACGTTGCCGGTGGTCCAGGTCGGCTTGAGGCCCGCGCCCCGGTACAGGAAGTGCTCCAGGACCTGCTGGCCGTGCGTGGAGTGCATGACCTCGGGGTGGTACTGGACGCCGTAGAGCTTCTTCTCGTCGTTCTCGAAGGCGGCGACCGGGACGACGTCCGTGGACGCGCTGACGGTGAAGCCCTCGGGGGCGGCGGAGCAGGCGTCGCCGTGCGACATCCACACGTGCTGCTCGGCGGGGGTGCCCTCGAACAGGGTGGAGGCCGTCTTGGAGACATGCAGGTCGGTACGGCCGTACTCGCGGGCGCCGGTGTTGTCGACGGTGCCGCCGAGGACCTGCGCCATCAGCTGGAAGCCGTAGCACATGCCGAAGACGGGGACGCCGGCCTCGAAGAGCTCGCGGTCCAGGCGGGGGGCGCCCTCCTCGTACACGGACGAGGGGCCGCCGGAGAGGATGATCGCCGCCGGGTTCTTGGCGAGCATCTCGGCGACCGGCATGGTGCTGGGCACGATCTCGCTGTAGACCCGGGCCTCGCGGACGCGGCGGGCGATGAGCTGGGCGTACTGCGCGCCGAAGTCGACGACCAGGACGGTGTCGGGAGCGGCGGCAGCGGGAGTCGCTGATGACACGGGGTGCCTTCCGGCGGTCGGGCGGGGGTCTGTGTCACCGATTCTAACGGGGTGGCTGTCGGGCACCTCGCCGTACGCCGGGGGCTCCGCCCCCGGACCCCCGGTCCCATGCCCACCCACCACCCGACTCGGCAAACCAGAAACTGACCGCCCCACCCGACCCGGCCAGCCAAAAGGCGCCCCCGGCCCGGTCGGCCAAAGCGCGCCCCCTGACCCGGTACGCCAAAGGCCCCCTGCCCCGGTGGGCCAAGAAGTAGCCCCCCTGACCCGCGGTACGCCAAAAGGTCCCCCCTGACCCGGTGGGCAAAAAGCCCCCCCGACCCGGTAGGCCAGGAAATAGACCACCTGACCCGGTAGGCCAGGAAGTAGCCCACCCGGCCCGGTCCGCCGGGGCGGTTCTGTGGCATACTCGCCCCCATGCTCACTCAGACGACCTTCCTCTTTACCTATGGCGACCGGCCCACCGGCTGCCATGGTCGTGCTGCTTGAGCTACTGACAAGCGACTTCCCCAGGCGCCCCGGGCCGACAAGGTCCGGGGCGCCTGGTGTTTCTCCGGATCCTGTCGCTCCGGGGCACCGCACCCCTTCCGACGAGGAGCCCCCATGAACGCGATCGACGTGACCGGTGCCCGTACCCCCGAGGCCGCCGAGGTGATCAGCGGTGCGCGGCAGCGCATCGACGCGCTCGACGACCGGATCATCGGTCTGATCCAGGAACGGATGGCCGTCTCCGCCGTTGTCCAGGAGGCACGGATCACCTCCGGCGGCCGCCGGGTGAACCTCTCCCGGGAGATGGAGATCCTCGGCCACTACAGCACGGCGCTCGGCAGGCCCGGCACCGCCCTCGCCATGACGCTCCTGGAACTGTGCCGGGGTCGCATCTGAGTCGGGCGGATCTGGAGTTCGGGGGCCTTCTCACCCGTACGGCGCGTGACCGGCCCGCGAACCGCTTCGTTGGTGGGGTGTCCGTGTCAGCCAGGGGCGGGCCCGAAAGAACCACGCGTGGCTTCACTGGGGCGATGAGGCGTACGGAACGTGCCGTGCGTCGTGGGACCTCGCTCCAGTCAAGTGACCGGACGGCAGGGGACAGCAGCCCGGTCACCCAAGAGACGGCCGGCTCCGGGGACGCCCGGGGCCGACCGGCGGAAAATTGCAAAAATGCATAAGGGCTGGGTCAAACGGTTGCGGAGGCCGCGTGCATCCAGCACGATGCGTAGAAGGCTCGCAAGGGTCTTCGGAGTTCCCAAGTCCCAGTTCAGGCAACGGAATTGCCGTGTGCCGACCGTCCGCCAAAGGTCGAGACCTGCCGTACGCCCCGAGCACGCCGGGGCGCCGACCCGAGGCTCGGACGGTGGTGCAGGGCGCGAGACCAGCGGCGCAACCCCCCGGCGCCGCTTCCAGGCACCGACGCTGCCCTGACGTCGGTGCTGACGAAAGAAGGGCCCCGCGGCTCCGACCCGCGGGGCCCTTCGCCTGCGCTCGGCAGACTAGGTACGGCTGACCGTGCCGCAGGCCTCCTGCTTGCCGATGTCGCGGCTGCGGTCGTACGGGTCGACGGACGGGCCGGTCGGGGCGGCGCTGCCGGTCGGCGCCTGGGACGGGAACTGCGGGTGCAGATAGCCGTCGTTGATGTCACAGGCCGAGTTGCCGGCGTCCTCGTCGTAGCGGAGGAGGGTCAGCCGGCCGGGAGTGACCTGGTACCGCGTGGGGTCGGGGAGTTCGGCGTCGATCACGCGGCGCACGATCGTGCGGGTGACCTCGGTGGAACCGCCCGCGCGGACGACCGGGTAGACGAAGGTGTAGTCGGCGTGCACGGCCACGCCCTCGAACTTGCCCTTCGCGAAGGTGATCCGGCCGCGCACCTTGACGACCTTCCCGGCCTGCTTCACGTCCTTCGGATCGAAGCGGCTGAAGAGGAACAGCGGGTCATGGGTCTTGCTCGGGCTGTGCAGCGAGGTCTTGAGGTTGTCGAGCACGTCGGGCTGCTTGGGGTCGAGCACCGAGAGGGCGGCCTCGGGACGGCCGCCGGCCACCACGTCGGGGTTCAGGTTGGCGTCGACCAGCAGCTTCTTGGTCTGCTGGAGGGCCAGTTCGACGCGGTCCTTCGGGATCGCTCCGAGCGCGGTGGCCTTCGGCAGCACGATGCCGGCCGCGCCGTCGGCCCAGCGCAGCGCCGGGGAACCGGCGAACGGATGGGCGAGCGTGGGGGTGTCGGAGGCGACGGCGGAGGGCGGGGCGGTCGGCGTGGTGGTCTCGGCGGGCAGGGGCGTGGTGGCGGTGTCCGTGCCGGCGGTCGAGCCGAAGGGGTCGCCGGGGATCAGGGAGGGCCGCATCGCCACGACGGCCACGGCGATCGCCAGCGGAACACCGATGACCGCCCATGTTCTGCGGCGGCGGGTGGCCCGCCCGTTCATCTCCTGCCAGGCGGGCCCGGTCCGCCACCCCTCGGGCTCCCCCTTGCGCTCCTTGAGCCGCTCGGTCACCTCGCGGGCACGTGCGGAGGGCTCCTTGGGGGCGGACTTGCGGATGTCCCGTTCGGTGTCCTGGAGGAACTGCTCCCACACCTCGTCGGATATGGAGGAGGACGACGGCTCGTCCCCCGACGATTCTTCGGACCGTCTGTCAGACATGACACTCTCTCGCTCGGCCGTTCGACGGGGGCGAGAATAGCCTTGGAGTCGACTGTGTCCATGCCATGCCCGGCAATTGGTTTCGAGCGGCGGCGATCCCGAGATCGAGTGATCCACGTCACATGAGGATGTGTGAATGTGGAGGCAACCATTCACACGACTTGCCGGTCACATCAGCGGAACCAGCGGTGACATCCATCCACCGCAGCTGATGTTACGGGGGTCCTCATGAAGCTTCGTCGGGTCATGGCCGCGGCGGCCGTCACGGCCGTCATCGCGCCGGTCGCCCTGCTGTCCGCGCCGGCCGCGTTCGCGGACGAGTCGCCGTCGGCGTCGGAGAGCGCGCCGAGCGAGATACCGAGCGACACTGCCTCGGCCTCGGCCTCGCCGTCCGACTCCGTCGCACCGAGCGACAGCGCGTCGGCGTCCGAGTCCGCGTCGGCCTCCGCCTCGCCCAGCGACAGCGCGAGCGCCAGTTCCAGCGCGTCCGCCTCCGCCGAGCCGTCCGAGTCGGCCGAGCCCAGCGAGGACCCGTCCGACCCGGACGTGCCGTACTGCGAGGACCTCGACGAGAACTTCGGCGACGCCAAGGTGTCCGCCGACATCAAGGGCCTGCCCGGCAAGATCGTCGCGGGCGACGGCTTCCACGGCTTCGAGCTGGTCGTGACGAACGAGTCCAAGACGGATGTCGAGGGCGTCGCCTTCTACGCCGAGATCGAGAACTACGAGCTCGACGAGTCGAAGTACCTCAGCCCGTACGTCGACCTGGAGTTCAAGAACCCCGACACCGGCTCCTGGGACCGGATCGGCAGCGACGACTGGGCCGGCGACTACTTCTTCTATGTACCGAAGCTGAAGTCCGGCGCGAGCGAGTCGGTCGACCTGCGGGTCTCCATCGACGCCAAGGCGCCCGCCGGTGACGCCTACTCCTTCGGCTCCGGCGCCTACCTCGACAAGGTCGACGGCCAGGACTGCATCGCCGAGGGCTGGGCCCAGTACGACTTCACGGTCCTCAAGGCCGGCTCGTCCAACCCGGACCCGGGTACGGCCACGCCGAGCGACAACGGCGGCAAGGACTCCGTGAAGAAGCCGCAGGGCAACGTCTCCGACCTGCCGACCGGCAACCTCGCCGACACCGGCTCCAGCTCGGCGCTCCCGGTCATCGGTCTGGTCGGCGGGGTCGCCGTCGTGGTCGGCGCCGGCGCGGTGGTCCTGGTACGGCGGCGGAAGGCCGGCACGGGCGCGGACGCCTGAGCCGCACAGAGCAAGGTCGCGCGAACCGTCGTAAGGCGGCGGTCGCGCACCGATCGAAGAGGGACCTGGGCTCGGAGGGGGGCACAGGTCCCTCTTCGGTGTCCGGCAACTTCTTCGGCCTGCTTCTTCGGCCTACTTCCTCCGCCTACTTCTTCGGCGGTACGGCCGGAATCCCGAGGAACGGCAGCCGCAGCGCGCCGAAGGCCTCGGCCGGGACCGCCGGACGGAGCGGCTCGACCGGCCGGAGGCGCTCGTACGGCTCGCCCTGCCGCGGCCGCGGGTCCGCCTCGCCGTTGTTGGGCCAGTACGACATCGCGCGCTCGGCCTGCGCCGTGATGGTCAGGGACGGGTTCACGCCCAGGTTCGCGGAGACCGCGGCGCCGTCCACGACCGAGATGCCCGGGTGGCCGTAGAGCCGGTGGTACGGGTCGATGACCCCGGTCTCGCGCGAGTCGCCGATGGGGCAGCCGCCGAGGAAGTGGGCGGTGAGCGGGGTGCCCATCAGCTCGCCGACATTGCTGCCGGCGAAGCCGTTGATCTCCTCGGCGAGCACGGTGGCCGCCTCCGAAGCGGCCTTGATCTGCTTGGGGTTGGGGGCGCCGTGGCCCTGCCGGGCGGTGAGCAGGCCCTTGCCGACGCCGTCCGGTTTCAGGTATGTCGTCAGGGAGTTGTCCAGCGACTGCATGACCAGGCCGATGATGGTCCGCTCCGACCAGCGCCGGTTGGAGAGCGAGCGCAGCACCAGGAGGGGGTGGCGGGCCGCGTTCGCCAGCCAGCCGAGGACGCGGGAGGAGCCCTCCGCGTACGGGACCTGGAGGATCGACAGGCCGCCCATCGCGTTGGAGCCCTTGCCGTAGCGGACCGGCTCGATGTGGGTGTTCTCGTCCGGGTGGACGGAGGACGTGATCGCGACGCCCCGGGTGAAGTCGGCCTTGGGCGTGCCGTGTGCCTTGCGGTAGCGGCGGTTGTCGGTCTGGGCGCCGACCAGGGCCTCGGAGTTGGTACGGGTGAGGTCGCCCAGACGGTCGGAGAGGTACGGCAGCTGGCCGCCGGCCTTCATGCGGTGCAGAAGGGTCTGGGTGCCGTAGGTGCCGGCGGCGATGACGACCCGGCGGGCCTTGAAGACACGGCCCTCGGCCTTCTTCCGGTCGTCCGTGGGCAGGGTCGCGACGGCGTAGCCGCCCTGTGAGTCGTCGGTGACGGAGACGACCGTCGTCATCGGGTGCACCACCGCGCCCGCCTGCTCGGCGAGGTGGAGGTAGTTCTCGTTGAGGGTGTTCTTCGCGCCGTGCCGGCAGCCGGTCATGCACTCGCCGCACTCGGTGCAGGCGTTGCGGGCGGGGCCCGCGCCGCCGAAGTAGGGGTCGGCGACCTGGTCGCCGGGGGCCGCCTTCGCCTCGCCGTCGGAGTCCTTGCCGTCGCCGAAGAAGACGCCGACCGGGGCGAGGTGGAAGGTGTCGCCGACGCCCATGCGTTGCGCCGCCGCCTTCAGGTGCACGTCGGACGGGGTCATCGTCGGGTTGAGCCGTACGCCGAGCATGCGCTGCGCCTGGTCGTAGTACGGCTTCAGCTCGTCCTGCCAGTCCGTGATGTCACGCCACTGGGGGTCGTCGAAGAAGGGCTTCGGCGGGACGTAGAGGGTGTTGGCGTAGTTGAGCGAGCCGCCGCCGACGCCCGCGCCGGCCAGCACCATGACGTTGCCGAGGAGGTGGATGCGCTGGATGCCGTAGCAGCCGAGCTTGGGGGCCCAGAGGTAGTTCTTGATGTCCCAGGAGTTCTTGGGGAGGGCTTCTCGGGTGAAGCGGCGGCCGGCTTCCAGGACGCCTACGGTGTAGCCCTTTTCTGTCAGGCGCAGGGCGGTTACCGATCCGCCGAATCCTGATCCGACGACTATGACGTCGTAGTCGTAGGTGTCCTGGGGCACGGGTGCTCCTCGTTGAGTTTCGCGTGCGGGCCGTCTGTGGTTGATCGCGCAGTTCCCCGCGCCCCCAAAAAAAGATGGGTCGGCTATCGCAGCCTCAGTGCCTTCATCACCCGGAGACTGGTGCTCATGAAGGCGGCGTACTTCTCGTCGTCCATGCCCAGTGAGGGGGCCATGGGAAGAAGCCTCTGCTGCGCCACGGTCTGCGCCTCGGTGTACTTGAGGATGCCCTCCGAGCCGTGACGGCGGCCCAGGCCCGAGTCCTTCATGCCGCCCATCGGGGACTGGACGCTGCCGTAGGCGGGGGCGTAGCCCTCGTTGACGTTGACCGTGCCGGTGCGCAGGCGGGCGGCGACGGCGCGGCCGCGGCTGCCGTTCTTCGTCCAGACCGAGGAATTGAGGCCGTACGGCGTGCCGTTGGCGTGCTCGACGGCCTCGTCCTCCGTCTTGAAGCGGTAGATCGAGACGACCGGGCCGAAGGTCTCCTCCGTGCAGACGGCCATCGCGTCCTCGACGCCGTCGAGGATGGTCGGCTCGTAGAAGTAGGGGCCGATGTCCGGGCGGGCGGTGCCGCCGGCGACGACGGTCGCGCCCTTCTCCACGGCCTCGTCGACATGCCGGGTGACGGTCTCCAGCTGCCGTTCCCCGACCAGGGACCCCATGTCGGCGCCGTAGGCGAGGGACCTGCCGAGGCGCATGGCCTTGGTGCGGGCGGCGAACCGCTCGACGAAGGCGTCGGCTATCGACTCGTGGACGTACAGCCGCTCGATGGAGATGCAGAGCTGGCCGGCGGAGGAGAAGCAGGCGCGGACCGCGCCCGCGGCGGCCTTCTCTATGTCGGCGTCGTCGAGGACCAGCATGGCGTTCTTGCCGCCGAGTTCGAGGGAGACGCCGACCAGGCGGGCCGCCGCGCCCTGCGCGACCTCGCGCCCCGTGCGGGTGGAGCCGGTGAAGGAGACGTAGTCGGCGTGCCGGACGACCTCGGGGCCGACGACCGGGCCCTCGCCGAGGACGACCTGGAAGACGTCGGCGGGCAGCCCCGCCTCGATGAGGAGATCGCGGGCCCACAGGGCGGTCAGGCAGGTCTCGGTGTCCGGCTTCATGACGACCGCGTTGCCCGCGGCGAAGGCGGGGAGCGCGTCGCCGACGGAGAGTTCGAGGGGGTAGTTCCAGGGGGCGATCTGGCCGACCACGCCCCGCGGGTGACGCAGTTCGGTCACGCGCGTGAGGGTGGGCATGGCGCCCGCGTGCCGCTTGGGGCGGAGGTAGGCCGGGGCCTTGCGGCCGTAGTGCCGGGCGGCGACCGCGACGGCCTGTACCTCTTCGTGGGCGTGCAGGCGGGCCTTGCCGGTCTCCAGCTGGATGAGGTCGAGGACCTCGGCCTGGCGGGCCAGGATCAGGTCGTGGAAGCGGAGCAGGACGGCGGCGCGCTGCCGTACCGGCACCTTCGCCCACACGGCCTGCGCGGCGCGGGCCGCGTCGAAGGCCTTGGCCACGTCCTCGGGGCTGGACTCGGGCAGGTCGGCCAGCTTCTCGCCGGTGAAGGGCGTGTGGTTGGCCGTGCGTCCGGAGCCGACGACGCCCTTGGTGAGCTGGGCGACCAGCTCGGGCGTGACCACGTCGGCCGCGGTTCGAGCCCCTGCGGGGGCGGGGGCGAGCGGGTTCGTGCCGGTGGGGGCCGGTGCGTGGGCCGGGGCCTGCGAGTCCGTCATGAGCCGCAGGGTATTCGGGAGCGGGGCCTTTGGGTACCCGTGGGTAACTCGGTTTCACGGACCGCACACACACCGCCAGTGATCACTGGCAGAGAATGTGCTGATCAGGGGGTTGGACGGGGACGATCAGCGCCGGTCAGCCACGTTCCGGTTTTTTGGCGAGGAGCAGGCCGAGGGCGGCGAGCGGGGTGAGGCGGCGTGGTTCCGGGGCCGTCGGGGGCGAGACGGGGGCGGCGGTGGGGGCGGCCGAGGCGGGGGCGGCCGGGACGGGGACGGCCGGGGCGGGGGCCGGAGGCGCGGTCACCCACTCCGGCAGGCTCACACCGGCGGCCTCGGCCAGCACCTCGGCGACATCGGCGGCCGCCGGCCGGGCCTCCGGTTCGGGGGCGCGCAGCCGCTGGAGCAGCGGTCCGAGGGGCCCCTCGCCCTCGGTGCTCTCCATGGCTGTACGGAGCAGGGCGCCCAGGGACCACAGGTCGGAGGCGGGCCCGGCGCCGCGCCCCGCACCGCACTCCGGAGCCACGAAGTCACCGCCGCACGGCTCCTGCTGTGCGGCGCCGATGCCGAAGTCGGTGACGACGACGCGCTCGCCGCCGGCTTCGAGGAGGACGTTGGAGGGCTTGAGGTCACGGTGGACGATGCCGACGCAGTGGGCGGCGTGCAGGGCACCGAGGACGGCGAGCCCGATACGGGCGGCCTCGGCGGGCGGCAGCGGGCCGCGGGCGGCGAGGGCGGCGTGCAGCGACTCCCCCGTCACCAGCTCCATGACGATCCAGGGGCGTTCGCCGTCCAGGAGTACGTCGTGGATGGCGACGGCGGCCGGATGGTCGACGCGGGCGGCGGCGCGGGCCTCGTGCAGCAGCCGGTGCGCGGCCCGTTGCCGCTCCTCGTCCGCCGGCTCACCGGTCAGGCGCAGCTCCTTGACGGCGACATGCCGCCCGTCCCGGGCGTCCTGCTCGTCACGGGCGCGCCACACCGTACTGGTGGGCCCGGAGCCGATGCGCTCGGCGAGCCGATAGCGCCCGCCGATCAGACGTCCCTCGACCGGCTGTTCGCCGTCTTCGCTCATGTCACATGAGTACCTTGCGCACCATGCCCTTGTCGAAGCGGCGCGGTCAGAGGTCCGCCGGCCGCAGGCCCCATCCTGTGGAAGCGCCCACGACTGTCCCACGGCTGCCCCACGGCCGTCCCATGTCGGTGCGTGTCAGGCCGAGTTGGCCGTGAACGTGTCCACCGCGACGTCGAAGTACTCCCGCGCCTCCCGCACCTTCCCGACCGGCGCCGACACCCACACGTCGTACAGCTGTCCGCCCTCCTCCCAGCAGAGGTCGTAGGTGTGCCGCGGTCCCTCCGTCGCGCTGAAGCCCTTCCAGGTGAACTCCCAGAACGCGGCGGGGTGTCCGGAGTGAGTGGTGTCGGTGACCCGGCCGTCGTGGTACCCGGGGTTCGTGCTCGGTCCCTCGGCCGCCGCCCGCCGCATCACCCCTCCGGGTCCGCCGGTCTGCGGCTCGGAGACCTTGATGCCGAGCCGGAAGGTCTGCCCCGGCGACATGTAGAAGACGCGCTCGCCCTGCGGGTCGCGGGTGAAGCCCTCCGGTACGGCGAGGGCGAAGCCGGCCGGGTCCTGCGCGAGGCGGTAGCCGGAGGGCGCGGTGCTGGAGTGGGCGGTGGGGGGCGGCAGGGCGGTCGACGAGGGGGTGAGGGTGGTGGAGGAGGAGGGCAGGGCGGTCGAGGGGAGCCCGGTGGGCGAGGCGGTCGCCGGGTGCGATGCGGAGACGGCCGTCGTACCCCCGGGACCCGGGGTGGTGCCGCCCCCGCCGCCGTTGAACAGCAGCGTGGCCGCCGACACCCCCGCCCCGGCCATCGCTGCGACCAGCAGCGCGGCGACCAGCACCCCGCGCGTGGAGGTGGGCCGGGGCGGCACGGCCGGTTCCGGGGCCGGCGGCCACGGAACGTCCCGCTGGGTCGGCGTGTACGACGCGGCACCCGCACCCTGCGCCGTGTCGGCGCCCGTCACCGCCCCCGTCTCCAGGAACCCGCGCAGCATCCGCTCGGCCTCCGCCGCGCCCAGCCGCCGCTCGGGATCCCGCTCCAGCAGCCCCCGTACGACCGGCAGCAGCGGCTCGGCCTGGGACGGTGGCCGGATCTCGTCGGAGACCACGGCGTGCAGGATCCCGCCGAGCGAGTCGCGCCGGAACGGCGACTCGCCGCTGAGCGCCGCGCACAGCAGCGCGCCCAGCGACCACAGGTCGGCCGCCGGGCCGGACCGCGAGCCGGACATCCGCTCGGGCGCGGTGTACTCGGGCGAGCCGACGAAGGAACCGGTCTCGGTGAGCGTGGTGGCCCCCGCGACCTGGGCGATGCCGAAGTCGGTGAGCACGACACGCCCGGTGGCCGCCTCGACGAGCACGTTCGCCGGTTTGATGTCCCGGTGCAGCACCCCCGCCCCGTGCGCCGCCCGGACCGCGCTCAGCAGGGCGATCCCGATCCGCGCGGCCTCACCGACGTCCACCGGCCCGATTCGTGAGATCCGGTCGGCGAGCGAACCGCCGTCGATCAACTCCATGACGATGTAAGGCCGTCCGCCGTCCTCGACCACGTCGTGCACGACGATGATGTGCGGGTGGTGCAACTGGGCGACGGCCTGCGCCTCACGCAGGGTGCGTTCGCGGCGCAGCCGGGCGTCGTCGTCCGAGCGGGAGTCGTCGACGGTGAGCTCCTTGACGGCGACCTGCCGTCCCAGTAACTGGTCGGTCGCGCGCCATACGACACCCATCCCGCCCCGCCCGAGCCGCGTTTCCAGGCGATAACGCCCCGCGATCAGACGGACGGCGTCCCCGTCGGTCCCCATGGCCCCATGATGCCGCACCGGACGCGAACCTTCCGGACGGTGACAAGCCAAGACACCTGACCGGAACACCGCTTCCGGAACACTCCTCCCGGAACACCGCTTTCCGGAACACCGCTTTCCGGGCCGTGGAGCCGCGTCACCCGGACGAGCCCGGCTCCGCCCAGCTCTGCAGCACCCACTTGAACTGCTTCTCGGTCGTCGCCCAGTCCTTCGCCGGCGACGACATGTAGATCGCGTACTCGGCGCCCGCCCGTGAGTAGTACGTCTCCTCGACCGCACGCCGGGGCCCGGCCACGTTCGCCCCGTCCTTCTTCAACGCGGTCCAGGTGTACTCCCACAGCGACCCGTCCCGGTCCCGGTACAGGTTCTGCTCCAGGGTCACGCGACGGTAGTCGACCAGCCGCTGCAACTGCTGTTCCAGATCCAGCTGGTGCGCGTTCGCGTTGGCGAAGTCGGGCGAGCCGTCGATGGCGATGCGCACGAAGTGCTTGCCGCCGTCGGGCGTGTAGTCGACCTGCTTGAGCTCGCTGTCGACGTCGCCGCCGGTGCCGTAGACCTTGCGCTTCCAGCCCTTGGGCAGGGAGAGGCTGAAGCCGAACGGGTCGTGCACGGTCTGCCAGTCGGTGGGGACCGCGCCGTCCGGGGCCGTGGTCGCGCCGCCCGTGGAGGACGAACCGGAGGTGGCCGGCGAGGCCACGCTGCCGCTGCCGTCCTGCTGCCCGAAGTCCCACTTCTGCAGGGCCACGGCCGTGCCACCGCCGAGCAGCGCGGCCAGCGCGACGACGAGCGCGAGCGTCCGCAGCCGGCGCCGCTTGGGCTGCACGGAAACGGGTGCGGACGACGGGCCGACGACCGTCGGCCCGCGCAGGGAACCGCCGAAAGGCCGCTGCCCCTCATAAGAACCGCCGGAAGAACCGCCGACGGAACCGCTGTACGAACTCCCGTACGAGTTGCTGCCGTTGGAGTTGCTGCCGTACGAATTGCCGGCGTACGAGTTGCCGGCGTAGGGGTCGCTGCCGTGCGAGCCCCCGTACGGAGTTGCCGCCCCCTCCCGGAAGGTCTCGTACGAGCCGCCGGAGTCCAGTCGCGTCCCGCCGCCGCCGCTGATCTGCGACTGCGTCGGTACGTACGCCTGCGCCGTGCTCGGGCGCCGCCCCTCCGCCGCCTCCGCGAGCATCTGCTCGACCTCTTCGGGGCCCGGCCGCTGCGCAGGCTCCTTGCGCAGCAGGGCCGTGATGACCGGCTCCAGCGGGCCCGCGGCGCGCGGCTCGGTGGCCTCGTCCTCGACGACCGCCTGCATGGTGGTCAGCGGCGAGGTGCGGCGGAACGGCGAGCGCCCCTCCACCGCCGTGTACAGCGTCGCGCCCAGCGCCCACAGGTCGGAGGACGGCCCCGGATCGTGCCCGCGCACGCGCTCCGGAGCGAGGTAGTCGACGGATCCGACGACTTCCCCGGTACGGGTGATCGTCGTGTCGCCCTCGATCTGCGCGATGCCGAAGTCGGTGAGGAGGACCCGGCCGTCCCGGCCGAGCAGTACGTTGCCCGGCTTGACGTCCCGGTGCAGCACCCCGGCGCTGTGCGCGGCGCGCAGCGCGCGCAGCACCCACAGCCCGATCCGCGCCGCCTCCCGCGGCTCGACGCGCCCGCGCTCCTTGACCTCGTCGGCCAGCGACTGGCCCTCGACCAGCTCCATGACGATCCACGGGCGGCCGTCGTGTTCGAGTACGTCATGGACGGTGACGACGGCGGAGTGGTTGATACGCGCCGCGGCCCGGGCCTCGGCCCGGGTGCGGGCCAGCAGGACGGACTGGTCGCTCTCGGAGACGTAGAGCGCGGCCGTCAACTCCTTGATGGCGACCGCCCGGTGCAGCACTTCGTCATGGGCGCGCCACACCCGGCCCATGCCGCCGCTGCCGATGATGTCGGCCAGCCGGTAGCGGCCCGCGATGAGCAGGCCCTGCATCTGATTCACGTTGCCCCGCAATGCTCTTGTCAGGGTCAGACTAAGGACCACCCCGCGGTCAGGGAACCAGTGGGGTCCCACGGAGACAGCACTGTGACGGTTCTCGCTTTCCTTACGGAAAGTGAGCCAAATCCCCTCATCGGAAAGGGAACCAACCGCACCGGGAACGCGTCGGACGCCGCTCAGCCCGTGTACTTGTACGTCGACGACGCCTGCTCGTACAGCGTGGTGACCTCGTCCCGCTGGGACTCCGGGCCGCGCACCTGCACGATGTGGTACCTCCCGTTGATCAGGAAGACCATGTTGCGCACGAACAGGTCGCCCTCCTGGCTGTCCGTCCAGGTGAACTGCCCCTCCGCCGACACCTGCTGGCCCACCGTGATGGTCCGCAGCCCGCCCGCCGTGGCCCAGCTGGAGTCCCGGTACGGCTGCAGCTCCGGTTCCTTGTCCCGCTGGTACGTCATCGGGTCGCTGCCGTAGCTCGCCGCGCTGTCCCGTCCGGCCACGACGATCAGCTCGAACTTCCCGTGCGAGTAGATCACCTGGCCGCTGCCGTTCCTCGGGGTGCGGCTCCAGCCTTTGGCGACGGCGATCCGGAAGCCGTTCGGGTCGTCGCGCAGGGTGAACCCGTCGGCGGCGTCGGCGCCACCGGTCGAACCGGCGGTGGTCTGGGTCTCGGTGGACGGGGTCGAGGTGGGCGTCGGCGTCGGTGTCGGCGTGGGCGTCGCACTCCGGCCCGGTGCGGGACTCGCCTCGCCGGCCGCGCCCGTCCGGTCGCCGGCCGCCGCGCCGTCGTCCGCGCTGCCCTTCTTCGGCAGGAACAGCATGGCGTACGCGACCGCCGCGGCCAGCAGAAGCAGGACCAGCAGAAGCAGCGTGCGGCCCAGTCTGCGCGGGGACCCGGCCTCCTGCCGGGCTCGCTTGTGCCGGCCGTGCGTCGCCGGGAGCCCGGCCCGGCGCCTGCGGACCAGCTCACCGCGGCGCCGGATGATCGGCAGCCGCTTGGGGTCGGCGGGCGGGGCGGCGACGACATGCGTACCGGCGTCCGGCTCGGGCGCGGACCGCACCAGCGAGCGCAGCCAGCCGCGCAGCTCCTCGAAGTCCAGCCGCTCGATGGGGTCCTGACGCAGCAACGACTCCACGACCGGCCGGAGCGACCCGCACTCCTCCGCGAAGGCGGGCGGCTCCGAGCACACCAGCTGCACCAGCTCGGCCGTCGACTCCTCCGGATACGGCGCGTGCCCCTGCACCGCCCGGAACAGCAGCGCGCCCAGCGCCCACAGGTCGGTGGCCGGGCCGATGGGCGCCGCCAGCTGCCAGTTCTCGTGCACGGGAACGGCCTGCTCCGGCGCCCAGCGCTCGGTCACCGGCCCCACCACGGTCATCCGCACCTGCCGCGCCCGTTCGGCGGCCAGCGCGGTGGCGGGCCCCCGCCGCCCGGCTACGACGGCGGCGGGCTCGCCCCAGCGGGCGGCTGGTCCGGTGCCCTGCGCGGGCACGACGACGTGCGGCTGTCCTTGAACGCCCCGGAGTTCGGCGCCGGCCCGGGGGGCGGTCGCGCCGGTACCGGTCAGGGGCGTGCCGGGCATGCCCGCGCCGGGTCCGGTGGCCGGGAGCGCGGTGCGTTCCTGGCCGGGGGCCGCCACCGGGGGCGTGCCGGGGCGGGGTGCGGCGCCGTGCCAGGGCGACGGCGCGCCGCCCACCCCGTACGGGTCGGCTATCTGACCGGGCGACACCCCACCGGCGGACCGCTGCTCCCCGCCCGGGGCCTGCGCCTGCCCGTTCGCGTACGGCGGTTGCGCCACGCCGTTGGCATACGGCTGCTGGGCCGCCCCGTTGGCGTGCCCCGGGCCCCCGGGGCCGTACGACGGCTGCGGTGTGGGCGCCGCGGTCTCGCCCTCGGCCGGCGGCCGGGCACCGGGCAGCGCGGCCCGCCCGTTCTGCTGGGCCTCCTGGACCCGGGCGGCGGCCCTGGCTCCCGCCCGGTACGCGGCGATCGCCCCGGCCCTGGCGGCCCGGATGTCCGCACCGGTCTCCAGCGCCCGCCGCTCCACAGCACCCGGACCGGCACCGCCCGGAGCAGAACCGGCCGGACCGGCACCGCCCGGTCCCTCGTCCGGACCGGCCCCCGGCAACCCGCCGGCGACCCGCGCCTGAATCGCCGCACGCCGAGCGGCCTCGGGATCGGCCTCCGGCGCGCCGGGCGCCCGCTGCGCGCCGCCCGTACCACCGGCCGCACCACCGACGCTCCCGATGCCCCCGACGGCGAGAGCACCCGAGCCGGCCGAACCGCCCGAAACGCCTGAACCGGGCGAGCCGGTCGGGGTGCCAGGCGGGTTGCCGGGCGGGTTACCGGCCCGGTTGCCGGGCGTGGCGGAACCTTCCGCCTCCCCGACCCGCCGACCACCGGCGGCCGCCACGCCGCTCCCGCCGCCCTCGACGCCCTCGCCCTCCTGCGCCGGCACCGGGTCGTACCCGCACAGCGCCTCCTCCGCCGCCCCGACCGCGAGGCCGGTCAGCATCACCCGGCCGTCGTCGCAGACGAGGACCGTGCGGGCGGTGATGTTGCGGTGCACCCAGCCGTGGGCGTGCAGGACCCGGAGCGCCATCAGCACGTCGGAGGCGACCTCGGCGGCCCGGTACGGGCTCAGCGGCTGCTCGGCGAGGACCGCCGCCAGCGACCGCGCGGCGACCGACTCGCTGACGATCCACAGCGAACCGCCCTCGGCGAACACGTCGAAGACCTGGTCGAGCCGGGGATGGTCGGGGATCCGGGCGGCGGCCTGCGCGGCCTCCACGGCGCGCCGCACCACCGGGTCGCTGGGCCGGCGTGTCGCGGTCCGTGCCGTCGGCGGCCGGCGGGCGCCACGGTCACGCGCCGTGAACCCCTCCGGCAACCCCTCGGCGTCCAGCACCTCCGCCTCGACGACCTCCGGCAACGGCACCTGCCGGACGAACACCTCCTGCCCGCTGTAGGTGTCGAAGGCCCGCGTCTCGGTGTGTTCGTACTCGTCGGAGGGGGGCAGCGGCAGGCGGTAGCGGTCGGCGAGTACCCGACCCGCGTAGTCGTCCACGTTGCCTCCCCCGGCCGCCCGGTTGGTCAAATCCGTTCGTTTCGCGGCCCGTTCTGTATGCATACCTGGATGCGTACGGTCCGCAACCACTCACGATACGTGCCGGAGGCAATTCGCATTGTGGGGATGCGAATTTGTCACTTGGGGTCGAAGGACGCCGTCAGCGTCTTCCAGGTGTCCTTGCGCAGCTCACTGCTCCAGTCGTCGGCCTTCGCGGTGTACATCAGCGCGTACCCCTGCGTGGAGCTGACGACGAACCCCCGGTCGATGGTCCGGTACTCGGTGCCGCCGTCCACGTAGGTGAACTCCCAGTCGGCCGTGTTCCAGCCGCGGTAGCTCACCTCTGCTATGCGGATCTTCTGGTACTGGGAGCGCACCATGTAGCGCTCCTGGTTCTTCCAGTCCGCCACCGGGTCGTCCTTGGGCGTGCTCGTCCAGGCGATCAGCAGCTTCCGCCCGTCGGGCCCGGTGAACCGGTCCCCGGCGGAACTGCTGGTCTGGAACTTCCAGCCCTTGGGCAGCCCGATCGAGTACCCCTGGCCGCCCTTGTACTTCGACACCACCGGCGCGCTGCCACTGCCACTGCCGCTGCCACTGGAGTTCGACGCCGACGCGTCGTCGCCGGACTCGTCCGAGCCGTCGCTCCCGGAGGTCTGGGCCGCCGACGCGTCCCCGTCCGCCACCGTGCCGCCGCTCGTGTCCTCCTTGGTGGAGGAACCGGAACCGGACTTCGAACCGGAACCGGAACCGGCGCTCGCGCTCGCCCCGGAGGTCGCCACCGCCTTGGAACCGCCGCTCTTGCCGCTCCCCTTGCTGTCCCCCTCGCCACCGTTCAGCACGATGGCGAGCACGGTACCGAGCACCGCGAGCACCACCACCACGGCGATGATCACCAGGGTGCGCTTCGGCACCACATCGGTGAGCGGGGCCTTGGGCACGGGCCGGGGCGCCAGGTCCAGATCCGGCGGCGGCATCACGGGCCACCCCGAACCGGCCTTGCCCGCCGCGGGCTTGGTCCCCGCCGGGGCGGTGGCGGCGCCGGACCCTCCGGCAGCGGCCGGACGCGCGCCTCCGACCGGCCCCGAGGCCGAACCGGTGACGACCGGAGCCGGGGCGGCGCCGGCCTCGGCGCCCGCGCCGGTGCTCTTCGTCCGGGTCGCGGCCGCGGCACCCGCCGCCCCCGCGGCCTTCCGCACCGACCGCAGCGCCCCGCGCAGCTTCTCCCCGGCCTCCTCGCCCCGCTTGGCCCCGGCGCCCTTCTCCTCCTGCGGCGCATCGGGCTGCGGAGGCAGCGGTACGACCCGGGTGGCGTCCGCGGGCGCCTCCTCGGGCGCGTTGATGACCGCGTTGAGCATCGCCCGCGCACCCGCGTCGTCCAGCCGCTTGGCCGGGTCCTTGTTGAGCAGCCCGTAGATGACGTCCTTCAGCGGTCCCGCGTTCTTGGGCTCCTCCAGCTGCTCGGTCATCACGGCCGTCAGCGTGGCGATCGCCGACCCCTTGTCGTACGGCGGTGCGCCCTCGACCGCCGCGTACAGCAGGCCGCCCAGCGACCACAGGTCGGCCGCCGGGCCGGGCTTGTGACCGCGGGCCCGCTCCGGGGAGATGTAGGAGGGGGCGCCGACGAGCATGCCGGTGGAGGTGATGGACGGGTCGCCCTCGACCTGGGCGATACCGAAGTCGGTGAGTACGACGCGGCCGTCGCCCTCGGAGATCAGCACGTTGGACGGCTTCACGTCCCGGTGCAGGATGCCCTCGCGGTGCGCCGACCGCAGCACGTCCAGGACCGCCAGCCCGACCTCTGCCGCCCGCTTCGGGTCCAGCAGGCCGTCCTCCCGGATGACCTCGGCCAGCGACTTGCCCTCGACCAGCTCCATCACGATCCAGGGCCGGTCGTCCTCGTCGACCACGTCGAAGACCGTCACCGCGCTGTTGTTGCGGATCCGGGCGATCGCCTTGGCCTCGCGCAGGGTGCGCGTGATCAGGCGCCGCTTCTCCTCCTCGTCGATGTTCGACGGGAACCGCAGCTCCTTGACGGCCACCGTCCGGCCGAGGGTCTCGTCCTCGGCCCGCCACACCGTGCCCATGCCGCCGCGGCCGAGCACTCCTCCCAGCCGGTACCGCCCGGCGAGAAGACGCTCGCTGTTGCCCTGACGAGTCTCCTGACGAGAAGTCCCCGCCCGCTCCGCCTCCGACATGCGTCCCCTCATGACAACCCGCCCTGACAGAGCCTTCATTGTCCCTCACCCGACAAGTGCCCAACGCCCAGGGGCCCCCTGACCGCACATCGGGGCCGGCCGACCGGAACCCCCGGTGACGAGGGCGTCACACGGGTAGGAATGATGGGCCGCCAGAAGGGAGGAACCCGGATGCCGTCGCTTCGGACACTGATGGCCATACCGGTCTCTCTTGCCCTGCTGTTCGCCCCGCTGACGGCCGTCTCGGCATCCTCGGCGGAGGCCACGGACCCGCTCCTGTCACAGTTCGTCACCAAAGGCGGAGCCCCCGCCGCCGCTCTCCTGGACCGCGACGGCGACGACGTCCGCTATGCGGCCGCCGGCCGGGGCATCGCCCGTGCCGACCGCTTCCGCGCCGGCAGCATCACGAAGACCTTCATCGCCACCGTCGTCCTGCAACTGGCCGCGGAACACCGGCTCTCCCTGTCCGACCCCGTGGAGCGGTACCTGCCGGGGCTGCTGCGCGGACGCGGCGTCGACGGGCGCGGGATCACCCTGCGGGCCCTGCTCAGCCACACCGCCGGGCTCGCCGACTTCACCACGGTCACCCGGGGTGCCGTCCCCCTGACCCCGCTTCAGGCCGTACGCGTCTCGCTCTCCCTCCCTTCGACCCGGCCGGGTCACTACGCGTACTCCAGCACCGACTACGTCGTACTCGGCATGGTCATCCGTCAGGCCACCGGCCACTCGTACGCCACCGAGGTCCGGCGCCGCATCATCACCCCCCTCCGTCTGACGGGCACGTCCCTCCCGGGCGCCCGCACCACGCTGCCCTCCCCGCACGGCCGCGCCTACGCGGCCGACGGCTCCGACGTCACCGAGCTCGACCCGCGCGTGGCCGGCGCGGCGGGTGAGCTGGTGACCACGCTCGACGACCTGGACCGTTTCTACGCGGCGCTGCTGGACGGCGAGCTGCTGCCCCCGCGCCGACTGCGCGAGATGCTCGACACCCGTGCCGCACAGGGCGCGTACGGCCTGGGGATCTTTCCTGTGAAGCTGCCGTGCGGGACCACGGTGTGGGGGCACAACGGCCGGATCGCGGGCAGCTATGTGCGCAGCGCTGCCTCGATCGGCGGCCGGCATGTCCTCACGTTCCGGGTGAACACGACGGCGATCGCGGACCCGGACCTCGAACCCGCACTGCTCGCGGCCGAGTTCTGCCCTCGCACCGGGTAGAACGGCCGGGGGCCGAAGGGAGATCCCGACACCGGGTCGCTCGATCGGGTGCGGTCCGAGGGTCGAGTGGCGCGGATGGCCCGGCGCCGCCGGAAACCGCCGTCGTGGCTCAGCGCCATTGCGGCGGAGAAGGATCTCCGGCGGCCGACCGGCAAGCAGGACCGGGGACCACGTGCTGCGGCGCAGCGGCACCCGCACTCGCACCCGACCACCCGACACCCGACACCCGACACCCGACAGGCTGCACCCGGCAGGCCGCACCCCGCCATGGCCCTGTGGCCATGGCCCCCGCCCGGCCGGGATCTACCGCGGCACGATGTCCGGCGCTCCCAGTCTTGCCGCGTCCGCCGTCAGGTCGTCCGGCTGGAGTTGGGACTCGCGTTCCGCCTCCACGCGCTTCTCGTAGTGCTCGACCTCCCGCTCGATCTGGTCCTTGTCCCAGCCGAGGACCGGTGCCATCAGCTCGGCGGCCTCGCGGGCGCTGCGGGTGCCGCGGTCGAAGGTCTCGATGGAGATGCGGGTGCGGCGGGTCAGGACGTCGTCGAGGTGGCGGGCGCCCTCGTGGGAGGCGGCGTACACGACCTCGGCGCGCAGGTAGTCGTCGGCGGCCGAGAGCGGCTCGCCCAGACCCGGGTCGGCGGCGATGAGTTCGAGCACCTCGTCGGCCATCGAGCCGTACCGGTTGAGCAGGTGCTCGACGCGCACCACGTGCAGGCCGGTGCGGGCGGCGATCCGGGCCCGGGCGTTCCACATCGCCCGGTAGCCCTCCGCGCCGAGCAGCGGGATGTCCTCGGTGACGCACTCCGCGACCCGCATGTCGAGCCCGTGCACCGCCTCGTCGACGGCGTCCTTGGCCATCACCCGGTACGTCGTGTACTTGCCGCCCGCGACGACCACGAGCCCCGGCACCGGATGCGCGACCGTGTGCTCGCGCGAGAGCTTGCTGGTGGCGTCGGACTCGCCGGCCAGCAGCGGACGCAGACCGGCGTAGACGCCCTGGACGTCGTCGCGCGACAGCGGCACCGCGAGCACCGAGTTGACGTGGTTGAGGAGGTAGTCGATGTCGGCGCTGGAGGCGGCCGGGTGGGCCTTGTCCAGGTCCCAGTCGGTGTCGGTGGTGCCGACGATCCAGTGCCGGCCCCAGGGAATGACGAACAGGACCGACTTCTCGGTGCGCAGGATCAGGCCGGTGGTGGAGTGGATGCGGTCCCTGGGGACGACCAGGTGGATGCCCTTGGAGGCGCGGACGTGGAACTGGCCGCGCTCGCCGACCATCGCCTGCGTGTCGTCGGTCCACACCCCGGTCGCGTTGACGACCTGCTGGGCGCGGATCTCGTACTCCCCGCCGCCCTCCACGTCCTGCACCCGGGCCCCGACGACCCGCTCGCCCTCGCGCAGGAACCCGGTCACCCGCGCGCGGTTGGCCGCCTTCGCGCCGTAGGACACCGCCGTGCGCACCAGGGTCGCCGTGTAGCGGGCGTCGTCCATCTGGGCGTCGTAGTACTGGATGGCGCCGACCAGGGCGTCCTTGCGCAGCGCGGGCGCGACCCGCAGGGCGTGACGGCGGCTCAGGTGGCGGTGGGCGGGCAGGCCCCGGCCGTGGCCGCGGGCCATCGACATCGCGTCGTAGAGCGCGACGCCCGAGCCGGCGTACAGGCGCTCCCAGCCCTGGTGCTGGAGCGGGTAGAGGAAGGGCACCGGCTTGACCAGGTGCGGGGCGAGGCGCTCCAGGAGCAGGCCGCGCTCCTTGAGGGCCTCGCGGACCAGGGCGAAGTCGAGCATCTCCAGATAGCGCAGGCCGCCGTGGATCAGCTTGCTGGACCTGCTGGAGGTGCCGGACGCCCAGTCGCGGGCCTCCACGATGCCGGTGTTCAGGCCCCGGGTGGCCGCGTCCAGCGCGGTGCCCGCGCCGACCACTCCGCCGCCCACCACCAGCACGTCCAACTCGCGCTCGGCCATGGCCGCCAGGGACTCCGCACGCTGCTCCGGCCCCAGTGTCGCTGTCCTCACCGCTGCCTCCCGCTCTGCCGCCATCGGTCATCGCTCGCCACGGCCGTCGCTCGCCGTGGGTCACCGGTCGTCGTCGGTCACGTCGGCCGCGCCCGGCGGGCATGGCCCCTGCCCAAATTCTGACCGGCTTGCCCGACTTCAGCCACCACTCACCCCCAGCCTGTGGACAACGGTCACCGAACCCACGGAAGACACATGAACACAATCCCGCATAACGGTCATATTTACTCCTAGTCTGACCGTGCGCCTCGCTCATCCTGTCCACAGGGCTTGCGCACCTGTCCCGCTTCGGTTACTGGGAAGGACGGCCCACGCCATGCCCGCAGACCTCGCCGTCATCGGACTCGGTCCCTACGGCCTGCCCCTGGCCCAGGCCGCCGTGGCCGCAGGCATCTCCACGATCGGCTACGCCACCGGCCCCGAGGCGGGCTCGCTCAGCCCCGCCGAGCTGCGCCGGATGCTCGCGAAGGGCTTCCGGGTGGTGGAGGACCCGGCCCAGCTGGGGCGGGTGCGGACCGCGGTGATCTGCGCGCCGACCCCGCGCGGCGCCGACGGCGGGCTCGACCTGAGCCAGGTTGAGGCCGCCGCGCGCACCCTGGCCGCGCGGCTGCGTCCGCACACGACGGTGATCCTGGAGTCCCCGGTCCATCCGGGGACGACGGAGGACTTCCTGCGGCCCCTGCTGGAGAAGGGCTCGGGCCTGCGCGCGGGCCGCGACTTCCACCTCGCCTATTCGCCCAGTCGGGTGGATCCCGGCAACCGCGACTTCACGCCGGCCAACACCCCGAAGGTCATCGGCGGCCTCACGCCCGCGTGCACGGAGTCGGCCGCCACGTTCTACGGCCGGCTCACCGACAAGGTGGTACGCGCGCGTGGCCCCCGCGAAGCCGAGACCGTGCAGCTCCTGGAGACCAACTTCCGGCACGTCAACATCGCCCTCGTCAACGAGATGGCCGTCCTCTGCCACGACCTGGGCGTCGACCTGTGGGACGTCATCCGCTGCGCGGAGACCAAGCCGTTCGGCTTCCAGGCCTTCCGCCCCGGCCCCGGCATCGGCGGGCACGGCGTCGCCCAGGACCTGTCCGGCCACGCGAGCCGCGGCCTGCGCATGGTGGAACTGGCCCAGCAGGTCAACAGCCGGATGCCGGGGTACGTCGTGCAGCGCGCCGCCGCCCTCCTCAACGAGCACGGCAAGTCGGCGCGCGGCGCGCGCGTGCTGCTGCTCGGGGTCACCTACAAGGCCGACCTCGCCGACCAGCAGAACAGCCCCGCCCAGGAGCTCGCGATCCGCCTCATGGAGCTCGGTGCCTCGGTCAGCTACCACGACCCGCACGTCTCGTCCTGGAGCGTCCTGGACCGCCCGGTCCCGCGCGCGGACTCCCTCTACGAGGCGGCCGCCGACGCCGACCTGACGATCCTGGTCCAGCAGCACCGTACGTACGACCTTCAGGGCCTGTCGGTGAAGGCACAGTTGCTGCTGGACACGCGCGGGGCGACCCCGACGGGGGCGGCACACCGGCTCTGAGCGGGGCCGGCCTCCGGCCCTCGTGGCCCCCCGGGGCCGGTCGCCCGCCGCGGGTGACCGGCCCTCCTGCTGCCGTACGGGCTACCGCTTGTGCTGCGAGTCCGCGACCGTCACCTCGACGCGCTGGAACTCCTTCAGCTCGCTGTAGCCGGTCGTGGCCATGGCGCGGCGCAGGGCGCCGAAGAGGTTCATCGAGCCGTCCGGAGTGTGGGACGGGCCGGTGAGGATCTCCTCGATGGTGCCGACCGTGCCGAGGTCGACCTTCTTGCCCCGCGGGAGCTCCTCGTTGACGGCCTCCATGCCCCAGTGGTTGCCCTTGCCCGGCGCGTCGGTCGCGCGGGCCAGCGGGGAGCCCATCATCACCGAGTCGGCGCCGCAGGCGATCGCCTTGGGGAGGTCGCCGGACCAGCCGACACCGCCGTCGGCGATCACGTGGACGTAGCGGCCGCCGGACTCGTCCATGTAGTCGCGGCGGGCGGCGGCCACGTCCGCGACCGCGGTGGCCATGGGGACCTGGATGCCGAGCACGTTGCGCGTGGTGTGGGCGGCGCCGCCGCCGAAGCCGACGAGCACGCCCGCCGCGCCCGTGCGCATCAGGTGCAGGGCCGCCGTGTAGGTGGCGCAGCCGCCGACGATCACCGGGACGTCGAGCTCGTAGATGAACTGCTTCAGGTTCAGCGGCTCGTGCGAGGACGAGACGTGCTCCGCGGAGACCGTCGTACCGCGGATGACGAAGATGTCCACGCCCGCGTCCACGACCGCCTTGGAGAACTGCGCGGTGCGCTGCGGGGAGAGCGCGGCCGCCGTGACCACGCCGGAGTCGCGCACCTCCTTGATGCGTGCGCCGATCAGTTCCTCCTTGATGGGGGCGGAGTAGATCTCCTGGAGGCGGCGGGTGGCGGTGTCGGCGTCCAGCTCGACGATCTCGTCGAGGAGGGGCTGCGGGTCCTCGTACCGGGTCCAGAGGCCTTCCAGGTTGAGGACCCCCAGGCCGCCGAGCTCGCCGATCCGGATCGCGGTGGCCGGGGAGACGACCGAGTCCATGGGGGCGGCCAGGAACGGCAGCTCGAAGCGGTAGGCGTCGATCTGCCAGGCGATCGAGACCTCCTTCGGGTCCCGCGTACGGCGGCTGGGGACGACGGCGATGTCGTCGAAGGCGTACGCCCGGCGGCCGCGCTTGCCGCGCCCGATCTCGATCTCAGTCACGTCTGTGGCCTTTCCCTCTGCGTTTCAGCGTCTTCCAGTATCGCCGACGGGTACGGCAAGGGCGGCCCCGGTGCACCCGGGACCGCCCTGGAAAGGCCGTGGTGACTACTTGCGGCTGTAGTTCGGCGCCTCGACCGTCATCTGGATGTCGTGCGGGTGGCTCTCCTTGAGGCCCGCGGAGGTGATCCGGACGAACCGGCCCTTGGACTCCATCTCGTCGATGGTGGCCGCGCCCACGTAGCCCATGGTCTGGCGCAGACCGCCGACCAGCTGGTGCAGCACGTTGGCCAGCGGGCCGCGGTAGGGCACCTGGCCCTCGACGCCCTCGGGGACGAGCTTGTCGTCGGAGGAGACCTCGGCCTGGAAGTAGCGGTCCTTGGAGTACGACCGGCCCTGGCCGCGCGACTGCATGGCGCCGAGCGAGCCCATGCCGCGGTAGGACTTGAACTGCTTGCCGTTGATGAAGAGCAGTTCGCCGGGCGACTCCTCGCAGCCCGCGAGCAGGCTGCCGAGCATCACGGTGTCGGCACCGGCCGCGAGGGCCTTGCCGATGTCGCCGGAGTACTGCAGGCCGCCGTCGCCGATGAGCGGGATGTCGGCCGGGCGGGCGGCGAGGGAGGCCTCGTAGATGGCGGTGACCTGCGGGACGCCGATGCCGGCGACCACGCGGGTGGTGCAGATCGAGCCGGGGCCCACGCCGACCTTGATGCCGTCGACGCCGGCGTCGATCAGCGCCTGTGCGCCGTCGCGGGTGGCGACGTTGCCGCCGACCACGTCGACGTTCACGCTCGACTTGATCTTCGCCATCCAGCTGAGGGCGTTGCTGTTGTGGCCGTGCGAGGTGTCGACGACCAGGAAGTCCACGCCGGCCTCGGCGAGCGCCTGGGCCCGCTCCAGGGCCTCGGGGCTGGCGCCCACGGCGGCACCGACGAGCAGGCGGCCCTCGGAGTCCTTGGCGGCGTTCGGGTACTTCTCGGCCTTGACGAAGTCCTTGACCGTGATCAGGCCCTTGAGGACGCCCTCGTCGTCGACCAGCGGAAGCTTCTCGATCTTGTGCCTGCGCAGCAGCTCCATGGCCTCGACGCCGGAGGTGCCGACCTTGCCGGTGATCAGCGGCATCGGGGTCATGACCTCGCGCACCTGGCGGGTCCGGTCGGACTCGAAGGCCATGTCGCGGTTGGTGACGATGCCGAGCAGCTTGCCGGCCTGGTCGGTGACGGGCACACCGCTGATGCGGAACTTGGCGCACAGCGCGTCGGCCTCGGCGAGCGTCGCCTCCGGGTGCACCGTGATCGGGTCGGTGACCATGCCGGACTCGGACCGCTTGACCAGGTCGACCTGGTTGACCTGGTCCTCGACGGAGAGGTTGCGGTGCAGCACACCGACACCGCCGAGCCGGGCCATCGCGATGGCCATGCGGGACTCGGTCACCTTGTCCATCGCCGCGGAGAGCAGCGGGATGTTGACCCGGACGTTGCGGGAGATGCGGGACGAGGTGTCGACCGCGTTGGGGAGCACTTCGGATGCACCCGGCAGCAGCAGCACGTCGTCGTAGGTCAGCCCGAGTGTCGCGAATTTGTCGGGCACTCCGTCGACGTTGGCAGTCATGACACCTTCCCCAAATGGCCTTGAACGGTGCGGATGCCCATGCTAACGGGAAGCACGGGTCTCAAATTCCACGGTACGACTCAGCTCCGGGCTTCGTATGTTCGTACGGAAACGGGCGTGCGCCTGTTCATCGGGGGCGCAGGCGTGAGGCCGTGACAGGGGCGGGCGTCGGTTCGGCACCACCGGAAAACGCCGCCGTGGCTGAGCGCCGTGGCTGCGGAGAAGAAGCTGCCGCAGGCCGGCGGGCCGGGGCGGAAGAGGGCTCCGCCTACTGCTCCGCCAGCGCCCGCAACCGGCTCAGCGCCCGGTGCTGGGCCACTCGCACCGCGCCCGGTGACATTCCCAACATCTGGCCGGTCTCCTCGGCCGTGAGACCCACGGCGATCCGGAGCAGCAGCAGCTCGCGCTGGTTCTCCGGGAGGTTGGCCAGGAGTTTCTTGGCCCATTCGGCGTCGCTGCTGAGCAGTGCGCGCTCCTCGGGGCCGAGGGAGTCGTCGGGTCGTTCCGGCATCTCGTCCGAGGGGACGGCCGTGGACCCGGGGTGACGCATGGCGGCGCGCTGCAGGTCGGCGACCTTGTGGGAGGCGATCGCGAAGACGAAGGCCTCGAAGGGGCGGCCGGTGTCGCGATAGCGGGGCAGGGCCAGCAGGACCGCCACGCAGACTTCCTGGGCGAGGTCCTCGACGAAGTGCCGGGCATCGCCCGGAAGGCGGGACAGGCGGGTGCGGCAGTAGCGCAGCGCGAGGGGGTGGACATGGGCGAGCAGGTCGTGCGTGGCCTGCTCGTCCCCGTCTACGGCGCGATGGACGAGAGCGCCGATCGTCCCTACGGCAGTGACCGCCTCGTCGTCGCGCATCGGTCCATGGTGCCCTGCTGCCGTCGGCGGCGTGGCATCGCGTCCGTCGTTGTGCACCGAAGCGTTATGAGCAGGTGCGCCGGAACTCATCTCCTGCGCCCTCCCCTTCCGCTCGAACAACTCGTCCCCGAGAGACTCCACACCTCAAGGATGCGGCATCCGCGCCGAAACGAGCAGCGGGCCTCCGGCACCCGGCCTTGCGGACCCCGCCCACCGTGGGGTAGGCGGGGGCGTCCGGTCGGTCCGCTTCCCCGCTGCGGCGCAGCTCACCGCCGTACTAACGAACCAGTCCCCAGCGGAAGCCGAGGGCAACCGCGTGGGCGCGGTCCGAGGCTCCGAGCTTCTTGAACAGGCGCCGGGCGTGCGTCTTCACGGTGTCCTCGGAGAGGAACAGCTCGCGGCCGATCTCGGCGTTGGAGCGGCCGTGGCTCATGCCCTCCAGGACCTGGATCTCGCGCGCGGTGAGCGTGGGCGCGGCGCCCATCTCGGCCGAGCGCAGTCGGCGCGGGGCCAGGCGCCAGGTCGGGTCGGCGAGGGCCTGGGTCACGGTGGCCCGCAGTTCGGCGCGCGAGGCGTCCTTGTGCAGGTAACCGCGGGCGCCGGCGGCGACGGCCAGAGCCACGCCGTCCAGGTCCTCGGCGACCGTGAGCATGATGATGCGCGCGCCGGGGTCGGCGGACAGCAGCCGGCGCACGGTCTCGACGCCGCCCAGTCCGGGCATGCGCACATCCATCAGGATCAGGTCGGATCGGTCGGCACCCCAGCGGCGGAGGACTTCCTCGCCGTTGGCCGCCGTCGTCACGCGCTCGACGCCGGGCACGGTCGCCACCGCGCGGCGGAGCGCCTCTCGGGCAAGCGGGGAGTCGTCGCAGACGAGGACGGATGTCATGACCGCCCTCCGCAGCTGATGCGCGTCACCTTGAGCCTCCAGGCTGGTACGGAATCGTCACCTGTGCGGTCGAACGTCTCGGACGCCTGCCCGAGCGCTTGTTGCTTCAACCGCCACCGCACTCTCAACGACGGTCACTCGAAAGAGTTACGGGGCTGCATGCCGTCTTCGGCACTCTACGTGAGGGGGCGGACACGGTGCAGACATGGACGTCAGACCCTCAACTTTTCATCACAACCAATGCCCCATTTAGCCCTTTTTCTTCCTGTTTCACAGTGTCTGGGGCTAGATTGCCAATGAGTCATATTTTCATCTCTCTAGACCGGAGATGTACGGTCGTTGGCACCGTATCCGCCCAGAACGGCTACAAGGGGTCACGTAATGGCAGATTTCTCCCGCCTTCCCGGACCGAACGCGGACCTGTGGGACTGGCAGCTCCTGGCTGCCTGCCGTGGGGTCGACAGCTCGCTCTTCTTCCATCCCGAGGGCGAGCGCGGGGCGGCTCGGAGTGCCCGTGAGAACTCGGCCAAGGAAGTCTGCATGAGGTGCCCGGTCCGCGCGGAGTGCGCGGCGCACGCGCTGGCGGTCCGCGAGCCGTACGGCGTGTGGGGCGGCCTGACCGAGGACGAGCGCGAAGAGCTCATGGGGCGGGCGCGCAACAGGCTGGTGTCGGCATCGACAACCAGCGGCGACTCCGCCTCCGACACGTGAAAGAACGTTTCTGCAATCTGTTGACAATCCATTGGCGATCTGCTGCCGCTCGGGCACACGCGCGTGCCCGGCGCCTTCACGCGTGCCCGGCGCCTTTCGTCACGCCCGCCGGGCCGCCCGGCCCAGCTGTTCCAGCGTCGCCGCCACGGCCGGCACCTGTGCCAGGTCGGGCAGGGTGAGGGCGACGATCTCCCGCCGTACCGCCGGCTCCAGCACCACCGTGCGCGCGCCTCTCGGCCGTACCGACTCGATCGCCAGCCGGGGCAGCACGGCGACGCCCAGACCCGCGCCGACCAGGCCGACCACGGCCGGGTAGTCGTCGGTGGCGAAGTCGATGCGGGGCGTGAAGCCCACGCTCTCGCAGGCCTGGACGAGCTGTCCCCGGCAGCGCGGGCAGCCCGCGATCCAGGGCTCGTCGGCCAGTTCACCGAGGGCGACGGACTCCGCGCCGGCGAGCCGGTGCCGCTCGGGCACCAGGCCGACGAGACGGTCGCTCAGCAGCGGCCGCACCACCAGGTCGTCCCACTCCTCGGCGCCCGCCGCGCCCTCGTAGCGGAAGGCGAGCGCGATGTCGCAGTCGCCCGCGCGCAGCAGCTCCACGGACTTCGGCGGCTCGGCCTCCTCCAGGGAGACGCGGGTGCCGGGGTGGGCGGCGCGCAGGGCGGCGAGGGCCGTCGGGACCAGGGTGGAGCTGCCGCTCGGGAAGGAGACCAGGCGCACCCGGCCGGCCCGCAGCCCGGCGATCGCGGCGACCTCCTCCTCGGCGGCGGTGAGCCCGGCGAGGATCCCGGAGGCATGCCGGACCAGGGCCTCGCCGGCCTGGGTCAGGCGCATCTCGCGGCCGTTGCGGACCAGCAGCGGGGTGCCCACGGAGGTCTCCAGGGCCTTCATCTGCTGGCTGACGGCGGGCTGCGTGCAGCCCAGTTCGCGCCCCGCCGCCGAGAAGGAACCGGTGGCGGCGACGGCGCGCAGGACGCGGAGATGACGTGCCTCGATCACCCCTGGAGCATAAGGCGGGCTTGGACAGAGTGCCCAATAACGCGTCGACGCTTTGAGGACGGTCCCGTACCGTCGGAGCATGGAGCTTCTCTCGGTGAACCTCGGCCGTGCGACGCCGTCGCCGCACACGGACCAGGCCGACGGCGTGACGGGTATCGGCAAGCGGCCGGTGGACGGGCCGGTGCGGGTGGCGGCGCCCGGACCGAAGGGCGTCGCGGGCAGCGGACTGGCCGGGGACACGGTGTGCGATCTGCGCCATCACGGCGGCGACGACCAGGCGGTGTACGCGTTCGCGCGCGAGGACCTCGACGACTGGGAGAAGGAGCTCGGCCGCCCCCTGCCGAACGGCTGTTTCGGTGAGAACCTCACGACAAACGGGCTGAACGTGTCGGACGCGCTGATCGGCGAGCGCTGGCGGATCGGCTCCGAGGTCGTACTGGAGGTCACCTCCGGCCGCATCCCGTGCCGTACTTTTCAGGGCCATCTGGGCGAGCGGGGATGGGTGAAGAGGTTCACGCGGAAGGGTGCCACCGGTGCCTACCTCCGGGTGATCGAACCGGGTGAGATCAGGGCCGGCGACCCGATCGAGATCGTGCTCCGGCCGGAGCACGGGGTGACGGCGGCGATGGAGTTCCGCGCGACCACCACCGAGCGGGAGTTGCTGCCCCGTTTGCTCGCGGCGGGCGCGGCGCTGCACCCGGAGGCGCTGGCACAGGCGCGGAAGTACGTGGCGGCGCAGGGCGGCTGAACGGCCGTCACACGCAGGCCGTTCACCGGTGCTTCACCCTTCGGGAGAGCCGGTGCGCACAGCGGACGCCGTCAGTCCGGGTAACTACCCTTGGGTCATGACAACGGCTCTGATTACGGGATCGACCGCGGGGATCGGTGCCGCGTTCGCGCGGCGGCTGGCGGCGGACGGGCACAACCTCGTCCTGGTGGCGCGGGACACCAAACGGCTGCGCGAGCAGGCGACCGAGCTGCACGACCGGCACGGCATCGAGGCGGAGGTGCTCACCGCCGACCTGGCCGAGGACGCCGGCATCGAGTCGGTCGCCGCCCGGCTCGCCGACCGCCGCAACCCGGTCGACCTGCTGGTCAACAACGCCGGCTTCGGCAACAAGGGCCATTTCCTCGACGTGCCGATGGCCGACGAGCTGCGCATGCTCAAGGTGCACTGCGAGGCGGTGCTGCGGCTGACGGCGGCGGCGGCCGACGCGATGCGGGAGCGCGGCCGCGGTGGTGTGGTCAACGTGGCGTCGGTGGCGGCGTTCGTGCCGCGCGGGACGTACGGCGCCTCCAAGGCGTGGGTCGTGCAGTTCACCCAGGGCGCGGCGCGCGATCTCGCGGGCAGCGGGGTCCGGCTGATGGCTCTGGCACCGGGTTTCGTCCGTACGGAGTTCCATGAGCGGGCCGGGATGGGCACGGACAACATCCCGGGCTGGATGTGGCTGGACGCCGACAAGCTGGTCTCGGCGGCGCTGGCCGACCTCGCCCGCGGCAGGACGCTGTCGGTGCCGGATCCCCGCTACAAGGTGCTGACGGGTCTGGCGAAGGTGACACCGCGCGGCCTGCTGGGCGGGATCTCCTCGAAGACGGGCCGCAAGTACGGGCCGCAGTAGGGACCCGGCCGGGACGCATCGGGACACACCGGAACGGGGCCGGTGAGACGATGGTGTCGTTCGGTCGCGCCCGCAGGGGGGCCGGAGGCGGTTTCATGACGTTCGTGCAGCTCATCGAGTGCAGGACCAGGCGGTTCGACGAGATGGACCGGCTGATGGACAGGTGGGTCGAGCAGACCAAGGGGAAGCGGACGGCGACGCACACACTGGTCGGCAAGGACCGCACCGACGCGCAGCACGTCGTGGAGATCGTGGAGTTCCCGTCGTACGAGGAGGCGATGCGGAACTCGCGTCTCCCGGAGACCGACAAGGTGTTCCACGAGCTGCTGGCGCTCTGCGAGGGGACGCCGACGTTCACCGATCTGGACGTGGTGCGTGATCAGGGGTTGTACGCGGACACCGCGCGGCGGTTCTTCGACACGATCGCGGCGGCCGGCCCGCTGGCACCGCTGGACGGTCTGCTCGCCGAGGACTACCACGACCACGATCCGGTCGAGGGTCAGGACACCATCGGCATGGACGCGATGCGGCGCAAGCTGGAGATGTGGCGGCGGGCCTTCGACTTCTCGTTCCTCGTCGAGGACCAGATCGCCCAGGGCGACCGGGTGTGCACCAGGTGGCTCTGGACGGGGGTGCAGAAGGCGGAGTTCATGGGGGTGCCGAACACCGGCCGGCAGGTCACCATGGCCGGGACGACGGTCCACCGCTTCGACGCCGGCGGGAAGATGGCCGAGGGCTGGCTGCAGTACGACCGGATGGGACTGCTGGCGCAGCTGGGTGCGCTGGACGCGCTGGAGAACTAGGCCGACCATCGAAGTACCCGCGAGGGGCGAAGCCCCCGTTCCCGGCGGACGACCGGGGACGGGGGCTTCCTCAGAGACTGTTGCCTCAGTGCGAGTGGCCGTGGGAGTGGCCCGCGGCGGCGGCCTCTTCCTCTTCCTTCTTCTCGACGACCAGGGTCTCGGTCGTCAGGAGCAGGGAGGCGATGGAGGCGGCGTTCTCCAGGGCGGAGCGGGTGACCTTGACCGGGTCGATGACGCCGGCCTTGACCAGGTCGCCGTACTCGCCGGTGGCGGCGTTGAAGCCCTGGCCCTTGTCGAGCTCGGCGACCTTGGAGGTGATGACGTAGCCCTCCAGGCCGGCGTTCTCGGCGATCCAGCGCAGCGGCTCGACGACGGCGCGGCGGACGACGGCCACACCGGTCGCCTCGTCGCCCGTCTTGCCGAGGCCGTCCTCCAGGACCTTCGCGGCGTGGACGAGCGCGGAGCCACCACCGGAGACGATGCCCTCCTCGACCGCGGCGCGGGTCGCGGAGATGGCGTCCTCCAGACGGTGCTTCTTCTCCTTCAGCTCCACCTCGGTGGCGGCGCCGACCTTGATCACGCACACGCCGCCGGCCAGCTTCGCGAGGCGCTCCTGGAGCTTCTCGCGGTCCCAGTCGGAGTCGGTGTTCTCGATCTCGGCCTTGATCTGGGCGACGCGGCCCGTGACGGCCGAGGAGTCGCCGGCACCGTCGACGACCGTGGTGTCGTCCTTGGTGACGGTGACACGGCGGGCGGAGCCGAGCACGTCCAGGCCGACCTGGTCGAGCTTGAGGCCGACCTCCTCGGAGACGACCGTGCCGCCGGTGAGGGTGGCCAGGTCCTCCAGCATCGCCTTGCGGCGGTCGCCGAAGCCGGGGGCCTTGACCGCGACCGCGTTGAAGGTGCCGCGGATCTTGTTGACGACGAGGGTGGAGAGGGCCTCGCCCTCGACGTCCTCGGCGATGATCAGCAGCGGCCGGGAGGCACCCGCCTGGATGACCTTCTCCAGCAGCGGGAGCAGGTCGGCGATGGAGGAGACCTTGCCCTGGTTGATGAGGATGTACGGGTCCTCGAGGACGGCCTCCATGCGCTCCTGGTCCGTCACGAAGTACGGCGACAGGTAGCCCTTGTCGAAGGCCATGCCCTCGGTGAAGTCCAGCTCCAGACCGAAGGTGTTGGACTCCTCGACGGTGATGACACCGTCCTTGCCGACCTTGTCCATCGCCTCGGCGATGAGCTCGCCGACCTGCGTGTCCTGGGCGGACAGCGCGGCGACGGCGGCGATGTCGGCCTTGTCCTCGATCGGACGGGCGGAGGAGAGCAGCTCGTCGGAGACGGCGGCGACGGCGGCGTCGATGCCCTTCTTCAGGGCGGCCGGGGAGGCACCGGCGGCGACGTTCTTCAGACCCTCGCGGACGAGCGCCTGGGCCAGCACGGTGGCGGTGGTCGTACCGTCACCCGCGATGTCGTTGGTCTTGGTCGCCACCTCCTTCACCAGCTGGGCACCGAGGTTCTCGTACGGGTCGTCGAGCTCGACCTCGCGGGCGATCGTGACACCGTCGTTGGTGATGGTGGGGGCGCCGAACTTCTTGTCGATGACGACGTTGCGGCCCTTGGGGCCGATCGTCACCTTGACCGTGTCGGCAAGCTTGTTGACGCCGCGCTCGAGGGCGCGACGGGCGTCCTCGTCGAACTTCAGGATCTTCGCCATGGGAGCGGTTCAGCCCTCTCGGAAAACGTGGGTGAAACGAACCGCGCCCCCGACGCCCGGCTTCATAAGGTCGCGGGGGCCAGGGGCGCAGCTCAAAGCAGAATGTGCTTCGGGTGAATTACTTCTCGATGATCGCGAGCACGTCGCGAGCCGAGAGGACGAGGTACTCGTCGCCGTTGTACTTCACCTCGGTGCCGCCGTACTTGCTGTACAGAACGACGTCGCCGACCTTGACGTCGAGCGGCAGGCGCTCGCCGTTCTCGAAACGGCCCGGGCCCACGGCGAGGACGGCGCCCTCCTGGGGCTTCTCCTTCGCGGTGTCCGGGATGACCAGGCCGGAGGCCGTGGTCTGCTCGGCGTCGAGCGGCTGGACCACGATGCGGTCCTCAAGCGGCTTGATGGCAACCTTGGAGCTGGCGGTCGTCACGATCCGACCTCCCCCTTCGGAGATCTCACGGGGTTAACTGTCTGAGGTGGCGACCAGGTGGATCCGTCGTCGCGGGTGCCGGACCTGCCCGTCGCGTTGTTGGCACTCTCATCTGCCGAGTGCCAGAGCCGAGACTATGACCGCGATTAGCACTCGGTCAAGCGGAGTGCCAATTGCAGGCGGCGCGCCGCCGGAATCGGCCCCCTCGGATGTCACAGAGCGACGGTGGCGTGCATCTCCCACACCAGGATCTCGGCGGGCCCCGAGGCCGTCACCCGGTGCCCGCCGGTGGCCGTGAAGCGCGCGGCGTCACCCTCGCCGAGCACTCCGACGCCCTCCAGGTCCACCGCGCCGCGGGCGACGAACAGATGAAGGTACGGCGCCTCGGGAAGGGTCACCCGCCCGCCGGGGCGCAGCCGTGCCGCGTACAGCGCGGCATGCCGGTTCCGGATCCGGATGGCGCTCGCGTCCTTGTGCCGGTCCATGCCGGACGCCACCGTGACCAGCCCGCCGGACAGCAGCTCGGCGTCGATCTCCAGCTGTTCGTAGCCCGGGGTGATGCCGGCCTCGTCGGG
>NZ_JAGXJL010000424.1:0-241 GCF_019091475.1 Streptomyces sp. GbtcB6
GCGCGCAGCGGATCGCCTCCACCGCGTCCAAAAAGATCACGGTCGTGACCGGGCTGCCTGCGGCTGGAATGTACATTGCTGCTATGACCATAACTCATGGTTGTTCAACTTTAGCTTTTCCTTTACCTGCACCATAAAGCACCAGTGAGTCACAGAGACCCAGCAAGAAAGTGATCAAAACAATAATTGAAAGAAAAATGATTATCAACTTAATCTCATGCCATTATGCTCACTCACTATT
>NZ_JAGXJL010000425.1:0-241 GCF_019091475.1 Streptomyces sp. GbtcB6
GATGAGATCATCAAAACCTACGGCTTTCATCAGAATGAAGGTGAACCTTGTGTTTACCAACTCAAGGAAAACCAAGTAATAGTATTCCTGGTCCTTTTTGTTGATGACATTTTTATCATTGGCAACAATGTCAAGAAAATGACTCACATCAAGGAATGACTCAATACTCAATTCGATATGAAAGATTTGGGTGAAGCAGCCTATGTTCTTGGTATTCAAATTTGTAGAAACCGACCGTCTG
>NZ_JAGXJL010000426.1:0-240 GCF_019091475.1 Streptomyces sp. GbtcB6
CCTCTCCACCCTCCACGAGGCGAGCCGCCGGGCCTCGAAGCTGACCTCCGTCCACAAGGGCCCGGTGACCCTGGGCGCCCGGATCGGCGGCGGCCGCTACCACGACACGCTGGCCGCACCCGGCGCCGGGGACATCGTGACCGCGGGAACCCGCGGGAACGACGTGACCTTCGCGGCCGCCCAGGACTACGACGGCCCGACGACGATCCGGAACGGCGCGGTGCTGCGGCTGGGTTCGGG
>NZ_JAGXJL010000427.1:0-240 GCF_019091475.1 Streptomyces sp. GbtcB6
CACCTTCTCCCCGCTCGGGGCGATGAACACGATGCGCGCGCTCGCCCCGTCGGCCGTGGTCCCCGGGCAGCGCTGCTCCATCAGGTCGAACGCCTTCTGGGACTCGATCCCGGGCATCGTGAAGCCTTCGTCGGCGGCTGCGGGGGCCTTGGACGCGGCGAATCCGACGGCGCCCCGCACCGCCACCCCCAGGGCGGCGACGGACCAACGCCCGCGGAAGGGCGCCCCGGCCCGGCGAGA
>NZ_JAGXJL010000428.1:0-240 GCF_019091475.1 Streptomyces sp. GbtcB6
TGACCGTGACAGAGAAAGAAAGATAAGGCTCGCACCGATGCGAAGCGGGAGTCTTTGGGTAGGTAGGTAGCTAGGTAGGTAGGTATCCGTCTTCCGACAACAACCTCATTGAAGTTGAGTGTTCATTGTTTGAGGTTTCAATCCCCTTCAAAGGCTCCTTCATCCTCAAACCACTGCAGCTTGCATTTCCCTCGCTTAGCCCTAACCCGAGAACATGCAGCCAGGCGTTCTTAGCGGGGC
>NZ_JAGXJL010000429.1:0-240 GCF_019091475.1 Streptomyces sp. GbtcB6
TACAGCCCAATTGGCTAAGTTGTGAACAACATAATTAATTTAGAAGTTTTTGCACCAGAGAACCTAATTTTGCACTTATTTACGGATTTGGCCTCGCTTTAAATAATACGGTTTTATACCGTTTTTTTTTTTCAAATTTTTTATGCCACGTATGCCGTTTGATGTGTTATAGTTTTTGTCCATATCTGATACGTGTAATACACGTTTATAGATTTGTCTTTTTCAGTTAGTCCCAATCAG
>NZ_JAGXJL010000430.1:0-240 GCF_019091475.1 Streptomyces sp. GbtcB6
CCTGCACCTGCATCTTCGTCATCAGATTCACAACTCAAAGATGATCTTCCCATTGCACTACGTAAAGGTAAACGCCAATGTACATATCCTATTTCTTCTTTTGTTTCTTATAATCATCTCTCCTGTTCTTCTTACTTTTTTTTATTGATTCTCTTTATTCTATCACTATTCTTAAAATTGTTCGTAAAGCAATGTCACATCCTACTTGGGTTGCTGCAATGATAGAAGAGATGAATGCCT
>NZ_JAGXJL010000431.1:0-240 GCF_019091475.1 Streptomyces sp. GbtcB6
GCGCGCTACTACCCGGACGCCGGCGGACGCCGGGATCTCACCGGCAACCTGGTCGAGTTCGCCCGCGGCTGGCGGCCGGTCCTGGTGATCTGGGGCCCGGCCAACCCCGTGGGATCGGTCGCGGCCCGGGGATCGGGCGCCGCCTCCGCCCGGATGCTGTGGGGGCCCGACTACTTCGGCTGGGTCCACGGGCGGCAGACCGCACGGTCGTACCCGCCGAACGCGCGGGAGAACCCGCTC
>NZ_JAGXJL010000432.1:0-240 GCF_019091475.1 Streptomyces sp. GbtcB6
ATCGGACGGGGTGAGTACGAACGCCGCGACGGCGTCGAGGGCGCTCACCGCGGCGGTCGAGAGCAGGAGCAGGCGTGTGCGTGCGGGGCGAGGTGACGCGGCGGACGGGGGCGCGGTCCCGGGCGCCGGGTCCGCAGCCAGGTCCGGCGGCGGGACGGTCTCCTGCTTGCCGACCGGCGTCGCGGCGAAGGCACGCCGCCAGGCCGTGCGGGACCTGGCCTCGGGAGGCCAGGAGGGCGG
>NZ_JAGXJL010000433.1:0-239 GCF_019091475.1 Streptomyces sp. GbtcB6
TTGGAGATGTGTAGGTTGAGATTTTCACAGATAACTAACGAGTGTAAGAGTAAGGAAAAAACTTGTAAAAATTTCCCCTGAAAAGAAGAATATTTTCAATTAGGGGGCCATTTCAACAAATTTTAACCCAAAACCATTGTTCATATTCATTTCTTAGTAGTACAAATTTATTGAGACTAGTGGCCAAAAAAAATTCCGAGATTGGTCCGGGCCACATTTCACAAAGGGGTACCACTATC
>NZ_JAGXJL010000046.1:0-63853 GCF_019091475.1 Streptomyces sp. GbtcB6
GACCCCGACCGGCTCCCGCAGGGTGAACGTCAGCGCGATGCCGTGCGGGGAGTTGGAGAAGGGGATCGACCGGCCCTCGATCTTGCTGGCCCAACCGGACATGTAGTGGAACAGATCGGCCGCCATGGGGAGGTCGGCGACGCCGGCGAACCTGATCGGCTTTCCGTTGTCGAGGGTGTCCAGCCGGGCCAGTTCGTCGGCATGTTCCAGGATCAGATCGCCGATGCGATGGATGATCCGGCCCCGCGCGGCGGGCGCCATGCGCCGCCAAGGCCCTTCGTCGAAGGCCTCCCGGGCCGCCGTCACGGCACGGTCGACATCCGCCGCGCGAGCCCGGGCCACGGTCGCCAGCGGCTCCTCGGTGGCGGGGTTCAACGTCACGAACGTCTCCCCGTTCACCGCGTCGACCCATTTGCCGCCGATGAACAGCTGCCGGGCCGACGCCGGGAACGCGTCAGTGGGGTGCGAGGTCATCGTCTGACTTCCCTTTCGCTGGACGGGCGTGCAGCCAATGTCGCAGGGGGCCGGTGACGAACCCCTGAGAAGGCGCTGACGTGCTGTGCGCGGGGCGGGTCCGGATGGTGCGCCGGCCCCCGGACGGGGGATGACCGGGGGCCGGCGCCTCCCGTCGGCCGGGAGGCAGAGAGGTGACGGTCACGCCTTCCTGTCGGCCGGCAGGCCCAGGGCGATCAGTGCCGCGATCGCGGCGCCCGCCGCCATGGCCAGCGAGGTCGTCATGGCGGCGTCGGAGGGACCGTCACTGCCGGAGGCGAGTGCGAGGTAGATGCTGCCGTAGGCGGCGACGCCGATCACCTGCCCGAGCTGGTTGACGGTGGTCAGGACGCCACTGGCGTCCGCGGCGTGGGCGGCCGGCACATGGGCCACGGCGAAGGCGAACAGGGTGCTGAACGCCAGGCCCATGCCGGCGCCGAACAGCCCGATCGAGACCTCCATGCCGACGTTGATGTCGCCCGAGCGGGTGCTCAGCGCGAGCCCGACGAACGCCACGGCGGACAGCGCCAGGCCGGCCGGGATCATCCGGCGGTGCCAGTGGGCGGGCAGCTTGCGCCAGTTGAGGCTGGAGACCGCGAACATCACCGCGCTGGGCAGGAACACCAGGCCGGCGACGAGGGCGTTGTGCCCCAGTCCGGACTGCACGTACACCGTGAGCAGGAACAGGATGCCGCCGTAGCCGCCGAGCGCGGCGAGGATCGCCAGGGAGGAGACCACCATGCCGGGGGCCCGCAGCAGCTTGCCGTGGATCAGCGGTGATCCGCCGCCGCGGTCGGTGCGGCGCTCGAACAGTGTGAAGACAGGGATGAGCAGCACGAAGAGCGCCAGGCAGGCCCAGGTCCAGGCCGGCCAGTGCAGCTGGTGGCCGAGGACCAGCGGCAGGACGAGGGCGAACACCGCGACCATGAGGGTGACAAGGCCGACCAGGTCGAGCCCGAGGCCGGGGGTGCCGGTGTCGCGCGGGATGGTGCGCCGGCCGGCCAGCAGCAGCCCGATACCGATCGGCACGTTCACCAGGAAGCACAACCGCCACTCGGTGCCGAAGAGGTCGGCGGCGACCAGGACACCGCCCAGCACCTGGCCGACGATGGCGCCGCCGGAGATGGTGGCGCCGTAGCGGCCGAGCGCGCGGGCGCGGCCGTCGCCGCTGAAGTTCAGCTGGATCATGCTGATGACCTGGGGCACCATGAGCGCGGCGCCGACGCCCTGCACGAACCGGAAGATGATCAGTGCCAGTGCGGTCCAGGCGACCCCGCAGGCGAGGGACGCGAGCGTGAAGAGTGCGACGCCGGCCAGGAACATGCGGCGGCGGCCGAACAGCGCGCCCAGCCGGGCCCCGGTGATCAGCAGGACGGCGTACGAGATGATGTAACCGTCGATGACCAGTTGCTGTTCGGCCCCGGAGGCGTCCAGGTCCGTGCCGATCTTCGGCACGGCCACGTTGACGATGGCCACGTCCAGGATGGCCATGAAGACGCCGAGGAGCAGGATGGTTAAGAGCGGACCGGATCCGTCCGCCGGTTCCGTGACCGGCGTCGCCTTGCCGGCTGAACTCGTTGTCGCCTCGGCCATTGAGCACTCTCCACTCGTGCCTACACTGGGCTCGGACCGATCAGTCCGGGACTGATCGGTCCGGGACTGATCGGTCCCGAATTTAGGGGCCGACGGGGCCGACGTCAACACGAACGAGTCCGGCCATCGGAAAGCGGCCGGAAAGGGGTGAGGAGATGGCACGTCGCGCGGCAAGCGGCACTCGGGAGCGGATTCTCGAAGTGGCGGCCCGCCTGTTCAACGAGCACGGAGTGCGCGCCGTCGGGATGCAGCAGGTAGTGGCGGAGACGGGCCTGGGAAAGAGCCTGCTCTACCGGGAGTTCCAGGGGAAGGACGACCTCGTCGCGGCCTGGCTCCAGGAGCGGGACGCACAGTGGTGGCAGGAGGTGGACGCCGAGACCGCCCGACACGGCGGCGACCCGGCCCGGCAGATGCTGACCGTCGTGGAACTGGCCGACAAACGCGTGCACTCCCCGCGGTTTCGCGGTTGCACGTTCTACAACACGGTCGCCGAGTTCCGGGACCCCGCCCACCCGGGCCGGCAGGAGGCGATGGCGCACCTCGAACGGGTGCGGGCGCGGCTGCGGGCGCTGGCCGCGGAAGCCTCCGCCGAGGATCCCGACGCCCTCGCCGACGACCTGATGCTCGTGATCGCGGGCCTCTACGCGACCGGCGCCGCATTCGGCGTCGACGGTCCCCCGAGCCGGGCACTTGCTGCGGCCCGGGCACTCATCGGCATGCACGCACCGCGGGAAGCGACGTCCGAAGCCCTCGCCTGACCCGACCCGGCGGGCCACGCCGGTCCCGTCAGCGGGCGGTCAGCGCCGTCCGGGCACAGTGAGCCCGGACGGCACCGCGACCCGCCCCGGCCCGGTGCTGCCACCCGAGACGTCGGCACGGCCCGGGAGGGGACCATGAGCGAGCGTTCCGGAAGGATCGGCACCCTCCGACGGGTGACCGTCGTGGCCAATCCGGCGGCGGGTTCGACGGACGCCGGCTACGTCTCGGCGGTCGCCTCGCTGTGCAGTTCCCACGCCGAACAGGTGCAGGTGTTCTGGACCCGGCGCCCCGGCCACGCCACCGAGCTGGCCCGCCGGCTCGCCTCCGGGTCGGGCCCGGCGGGCGGACGACCGGATCTGATCGTCGCCGTCGGCGGCGACGGCACCCTGCGCGAGATGGCGGCCGGCATGGTGGGCGGCGGTCAGGACGCCGCACCGCCCCTGGCCGTCCTGCCGGGCGGCACCGGGAACAGCAACTACCGTTCCCTGTGGGACGACGTGCCCTGGACCCAGGCCCTGACCGCGGCGCTCAGCGGCGTCGGCGCCGAACTGCGCAAGCTGGACCTCGCCCGGATCGGCGACCCGTCGCGCCTGGTGCTGCTCGGCGCCAGTACCGGCATCTCCTCGGCGGCCACCGCCGCGGCACGCGACATCCAGGTCACCGGCCGGTCCCGCTACCGGGCGGCGCTGCAGACGATCATCCCCGGCTACGTCCCCTACCCGGGAGCCGTCACCGTCGACGGCGTCACCGTGCACCGCGGTCCGACCGTCCTGGTGAACGTCGGCGGCGGACGGCACCGGGCCGGGGTGTTCGAGATCCTCCCGCACTCCGTGCGCGACGACGGGCTGCTGGACGTCTGCGTGATCGGCGCCGCCGTACAGCCCGCGCAGGCCTTGGAGCTGATGCGCTCGGGCGCGCACCTGGGCCGCGCCGGAGTGGTCTACCGGCAGGGCCGCACCATCACCGTCGCCCGGACCGACGGCGCTCCCCTGCTGTTCGAGAGCGACGGCGAGGTGATACCGGGCGAGCGGACGTCGTTCACGATCGAGGTCGTACCGAACGCCCTGCCCGTGCTGGGCTCCGACCGCCGTCCGGGCGGCTGACACCGGACGCTCGCGAGGGCCGGTCTCCGGGACGGGAGACCGGCCCTCTGCCGTGGCTCAGATGAACGCGCCGGCCGACGGGCTCTCGCCGGTGCTCGCCGCCGCGCTCGACGTCGTGACGCTCGGGGAGTCCGAGACAGGGCCGCTCGCCGAGTCGGTCGTGCTGGGACTGTCGGACGGGGCCGGCGACGAGGACGATGCCGACTCGGTCGGTGTCGGCGACCCGGTCGACTTCGACGGGGTCGGCGACGGCGACTTCGAAACCGACGCCGACGGCGACGGGGACTTCGACGGCGAGCTCGTCGTACCGCCGCTCGACGACCCCTTCGTCCCCGTGGCCGAAGCCGAAGGCGTCTTCGTGTCCGACGGGGGCGTCGGGTCGTCCGACGTGCCCAGGGTGCCGTCGGGGCCCGGGTCCGTCGGCTTGGCCGTCGCCGTGCCGGTGTCGCCCGTGCCCGGCGTCTGCCCGGGGTCGGCGCCGAGGCTGCCGTCACCCGTGCCCTCGCTCGCCGACGGGTTGACGCTCACGTCGTTGGACGGGTTGTCGGCGTTGTTGTTGGAGGTCATGCCGAGGGTGACCACGGTGCCCAGGACGGCCGTCAGAAGCACCCCCGCACCCACCGCCACCAGGTTGCGGCGGGCCATGCGGACAAGGCCGCCCCCGCCGCCCTGCGCCGGCGTCGGCCGCCCCGGGACCCTGTGGGTCACCAGGGTGTCCGAGACCGGCGAGTGGACCGCCGGGAAGGGCGTCGTGACGCCGCCCGCCGGGGATATGGACTCCTCGTGACGGGCATCGGGAATCTCGTCGCCGGCCATCGCGGCGACGGCCGGGATGACCTCGCCCGAGCGGTCCGCCACCAGGGCGAGGGCCCGCCGGCCGGCCGTCGTGCCCCGCTTGTCGGCGAGCGCCCCGCGCAGGCCGATCGAGGCCTCCAGCTCGGCCCGCGCGCGGTCCAGCTGGTCGCCGCAGAGCGCGAGGATGCCGAGTTCATGGTGGAAGTAGGCCTGTTCGCCGACCTCGCCGGCGAGCCGGGAGGCCTCCGCACCGGCCCGCAGCACCCGTTCCCAGGCGCTCCAGTGCAGCCCCGCCGCGAACGCCGGCGCGGCCGTACGGGCCAGTCGTACCGGCGTGCTGTCCTCGTCCTCCGCCGGCGGGACCGTCTCGGGCACCAGCAGCGTCAGCGCGGCGAGGACCGCGTCGGCCTCCGCGCAGACCCGCTCCGGGGAGACCGAGGGGTGCCCGGCCCACCAGCCGTAGTGCTGGGCGGCCGTGAGGGCCTGGGCCGTCGCGTCGTCGGCGTATCCGGCGGCCTCCAGCTGCTGCAGGACGCCCGCGGCGAGCCGGTAGCGGGAGCCCACCGGGGAGACCAGTCCGCAGCCCGCCAGTTCGCCGAGGGCGGCGTCCGCGTGGGTGTCGCCGACGAGGGCGGGCAGATGCGCCTGGTTCGGCACCTCGCCGCCGAGGGCGACCGCGAAGCGCAGGGTGGCCCGGGCGGAGCCGCTGAGCCGGGAGGCGAGCAGCGGGGCGGGCGCGGCGGCCTCGCCGAGGGACGGGAGCGGGACCTCTTCGGTCGCCTCGGCGTCGAAGGGCGCGTCGACCGGCAGATCGGCGAGATCGGAGAGATCGGACAGGTTCGATGCGAAGACGCCGAACTCGTCGACGGCGCCCGCGCTGGCGCGCACCTGGTCGCGCTGGCGCAGCAGCGCGCCCGCCTGGACGAACCGCAGCGGCAGGCCCTCGGACTCGAACCAGAGGTCGCCGGCCCAGTTGGCCTCCTCCTCGGTGAGCACCCGGCCGACCGCGCGCTCCAGGATGTCGACGCCGCCGGCCCGCTCCAGGCCGCTGAGGAAGACCTCCTCGACCGCGGAGTCGGCGGTGGGTGCCGGCACGTCCGGGGTGGCGCCGATCAGGAAGGCGCACTCGGGGGTGGCGTCGATCAGCTCGTCGAGCCCGGCGCCGCCGAACTCGATGTCGTCGAGGACGACGACCGCGCCGATGTCGCGGACCAGTTCGAGGAGCTCGTCGGGTCCGGGGCGGTGCGCGGGCGCCTTGTAGACGGCGCGGAAGAGTTCGTGGAGCAGGTCCTCGGGCGTGCGGTGGAAGCCGTTGAGGCGGACCACGCCGTCGGGGGCGAGGTCGGAGCAGTCGTCGGCGACCAGGTCGAGGAGCGCGGTGCGGCCGGAGCCCGAGGGGCCGGTGAGGCGCACGGAGCGGCCGCGGGCGAGGAGCCGGACGAGCCGCTCGCGGTCGTCCTGGCGTTCCAGGAGCGGCAGCTCGGGCTGGGCGGGACCGGGCGGGACCGGCGGCCGGACGGCGCGCTCGTACTCGGCGCGCTCGGCGGCGGTGCGCTTCTCGGGTCTGGCGGGGCGTTCGGTCGGCGGGCAGGGTTCTATCTCACTGCCGTCGACGGGGTTGACGGTCAGCAGGAAGTCGCCGCTGACCAGCCGCGTGGTGCGGGCCGTCGTCGGCGCGCTCTGGCCGAAGTCGGTGGTGAGGGATTCCCTGGGCGGGCGCTGGCGCGGCGAGCTGCCGTCGCCGTCCTGGCCGTACCCCTCGGGTCCCGGGTTGATCGGGTCCATAGGTTCCTAGCCCCCCAAAAGCGTCGTGTGCCGTGCATACCGGCCCTCCCCGGCCTGTTGCACACCGCGCTGTCGCTTCTGGTCCGGGCCCGCGCTCGAAGGGTGACTAGGCGGCGGGCGACCGAACCCTAAACCTTCGCACAGTATCTACGACAGTCCGGGGTACCGCGCCGTCCGAGACATCACAGTCTCGTGAGGATTGCGTCTGACGTGCGCTTGCGCGCCGTCCGACCGGGTCACCCCCGTCGCCCGGTTCACACCGGATCGCCGTGTCTCAATGGTTTGCCGTGTCCCGGCGGTTCGCCGCCGCACAGCCCGTCGCCGGTCCCGGTGTCAGACCCGGGGCAGCGACTCCACCCCGATGCCCCCCTCGATCGCCAGGATCCGGTGCAGCCGGGTGGCCACCAGCAGGCGCTGCATCTGCGGCGGTACGCGGCGCAGCACCAGGCGGCGGCCGCAGCGGCCGGCCCGCCGGTGGGCCCCCATGATCACCCCGAGTCCGGTGGCGTCCCAGGAATCCAGCTCGGACAGGTCCAGCACCAGATCGCCGACTCCGTCGTCGACGGCCGAGTGCAGGACCGTACGGGCGTCCGCCGCGCTGCGTACGTCGAGGCGGCCCCCGACGACCAGCTCGGCGTGGTCGCCCCTGATGTACATATGCGCTCCCCGAGAGTGCGTGTCCTACTCCGTGAAAGTGATGTCCGGTAATGCAACCTCTGACTGCGTTCGCCGGTCAGAGGTTGCCATCTGTAAGCAAACCGATACCGAATTCACCCCCGAGGGTGAAAACCCCGGGGTTTGTGCGTTTTGAGTGGCGGTCAGAGGCCTACGTACTGATGTTCAGTACGTGTAGAAGCCCTGCCCGCTCTTGCGCCCGATGTCACCGGCGTCAACCATCCGGCGCATCAGCTCCGGCGGGGCGAACTTCTCGTCCTGCGACTCGGTGTAGATGTTGCTGGTGGCGTGCAGCAGGATGTCGACGCCGGTGAGGTCGGCCGTGGCCAGCGGGCCCATGGCGTGACCGAAGCCCAGCTTGCAGGCGAGGTCGATGTCCTCGGCGGTGGCGACGCCCGACTCGTACAGCTTGGTGGCCTCGACGACGAGCGCCGAGATCAGCCGGGTCGTCACGAAGCCGGCGACGTCCCGGTTGACGACGATGCAGGTCTTGCCGGTGGACTCGGCGAACTCCCGCGCGGTGGCGAGGGTTTCGTCGCTGGTCTTGTAGCCGCGGACCAGCTCGACGAGCTGCATCATCGGCACCGGTGAGAAGAAGTGGACGCCGACGACCCGCTCGGGGTGCTCGGTGGCCGCCGCGATCTTGGTGATCGGGATGGCGGAGGTGTTGGAGGCGAGTACGGCGTCGGGGCGGACGATCTTGTCGAGGGCGCGGAAGATCTCGTGCTTGACTTCCAGCTTCTCGAAGACGGCCTCGACCACGATGTCCGCGTCGGCGACCGCGTCCAGGTCGGTGGTCGTGGTGATGCGGGCCAGGGCGGCGTCGGCGTCGTGCGCCTCCAGCCGGCCCTTGCTCACGAACTTGTCGTACGAGGCCTGGATGCCGCCGACCGCACGGTCCAGCGCCTCGTCGGTGACGTCCCGCAGGACCACGTCCCAGCCGGCCTGCGCGGCGACCTGGGCGATGCCGGAACCCATCAAGCCGGCCCCGATGACGGCAAGCTTCCGTGCCACTCCGCTCCCCTTACACGCTGTTGAGGTATGCCTCTTGGGCGGGACCCTAGCGCTCGTCGGGGGCCCGGAAACCCGGTAAGTAACGCGTGTCACGGTCTCAGGACGTGAGACAACCGTCACGTCCCGTCAGGCATCTCCGACGGCACGGTCCGTTTCGCGCCACGTACGGCGCGGCCCGGCGGCTTCGGGACACCTTTACGCTGGCCGCATGGTCAATCTGACGCGCATCTACACCAGGACCGGCGACCAGGGCACCACCGCCCTCGGGGACATGAGCCGGGTCGCCAAGACGGATCTGCGGATCTCGGCGTACGCGGACGCCAACGAGGCGAACGCGGTGATCGGGACGGCGATCGCGCTGGGCGGGCTGGCGGAGGAGGTCGTCAAGGTGCTCACCCGGGTGCAGAACGACCTCTTCGACGTCGGCGCGGACCTGTCGACGCCGGTGGTGGAGAACCCGCAGTATCCGCCCCTGCGGGTCGAGCAGTTCTACGTCGACAAGCTGGAGGCGGACTGCGACCGCTTCAACGAGCGGCTGGAGAAGCTCCGCTCCTTCATCCTCCCGGGCGGCACCCCGGGCGCGGCCCTGCTCCACCAGGCCTGCACGGTCGTACGGCGGGCCGAGCGGTCGACGTGGGCCGCGCTGGAGGCACACGGCGAGGCGATGAACCCACTGACCGCGACCTACCTCAACCGGCTGTCGGACCTGCTGTTCATTCTCGCCCGCACGGCCAACAAGGGCGTCGGGGACGTGCTGTGGGTGCCGGGCGGGGAACGGTAACTCCGCCGCCGACGCGGGAGTTGGGGATCCGACGGCCGTATACAAGAGTGGTCCAGACCTATTGACCGGTGGTCCAGACCTTTCTATTCTCGCGGCACCATGGGCATGAAGGCTCAGTCATGCCCACGTCATCCCCGATCGAGAGGGAGGCGCAGCATGCGCTTCAGACACAGAGTCGCGGCAGGGCTCGCGACGCTGGTGCTCCCCCTGGCCGGCCTGGTCGGCATCGCGAGCCCCGCCCAGGCCGCGACGTCCGCCACCGCGACCTATGCCAAGACCTCGGACTGGGGTACCGGCTTCGGCGGCCAGTGGACCGTCAAGAACACCGGTACCACCACCATCAGTTCGTGGACCGTCGAGTGGGACTACCCCTCCGGAACGTCGGTCACCTCCGCCTGGGACGCGGACGTCACCTCCTCCGGCACCCACTGGACCGCCAAGAACAAGTCCTACAACGGCTCCATCGCCCCCGGCGCCTCCGTCTCCTTCGGCTTCAACGGCGCCGGTTCGGGATCGCCGAGCAACTGTCTGCTCAACGGCGCCAGTTGTGACGGCGGTACCACCGTCCCCGGTGACGCGGCGCCCTCCGCGCCCGGCACCCCGACCGCGTCCGGCATCACCAACACCTCGGTGCAGTTGAACTGGTCTGCCGCCACCGACGACAAGGGCGTCAAGAACTACGACGTCCTGCGCGACGGCAAGGTGGTCTCCACGGTGACCACGACCTCGTACACCGACACGGGTCTGACGGCCGGCACCGACTACTCGTACACCGTGCAGGCCCGCGACACCGCGAACCAGACCGGCCCGGTCAGCGGCGCGGTCGCGGTGCACACCACCGGCGGTACGACCACTCCCCCGACCACCGGCTCCAAGGTCAAGCTCGGCTACTTCACCGAGTGGGGCATCTACGGCCGCAACTACCAGGTGAAGAACCTGGTGACGTCCGGGTCCGCGGCGAAGATCACGCACATCAACTACGCCTTCGGCAACGTGACGAACGGTCAGTGCGCGATCGGCGACGCCTACGCCGACTACCAGAAGACGTTCACCGCCGACACGTCGGTCAGCGGCGTCGCCGACACCTGGGACCAGCCGCTGGCCGGCAACTTCAACCAGCTGCGCGAGCTGAAGGCCAAGTACCCGAACATCAAGATCCTCTGGTCCTTCGGCGGCTGGACCTGGTCCGGCGGCTTCGCGCAGGCGGCGGCCAACCCGACCGCGTTCGCGGACTCCTGCTACAACCTGGTCGAGGACCCGCGCTGGGCCGATGTCTTCGACGGCATCGACATCGACTGGGAGTACCCGAACGCCTGCGGTCTGAGCTGCGACACCAGCGGTTCGGCGGCCTTCAAGAACCTGATGTCCGCGCTGCGCGCCAAGTTCGGCTCCAGCAACCTGGTCACCGCGGCCACCACGGCCGACGGCTCCTCCGGCGGCAAGATCGACGCCACCGACTACGCGGGCGCCTCCCAGTACGTCGACTGGTACAACGTGATGTCGTACGACTTCTTCGGCGCCTGGGCGACCACCGGCCCGACGGCCCCGCACTCCCCGCTCACCTCGTACACGGGCATCCCGACCGCCGGCTTCGACACGGCCGACGCGATGGCCAAGTTCAAGGCGCAGGGCGTGCCGGCGAGCAAGCTGCTGATCGGCATCGGGTTCTACGGCAGAGGCTGGACCGGCGTCACCCAGGACGCGCCGGGCGGCACGGCCACGGGTGCGGCGACCGGAACGTATGAACAGGGCATCGAGGACTACAAGGTCCTCAAGACGTCCTGCCCGGTCACCGGCACCATCGCGGGCACGGCATACGCCCACTGCGGCACCAACTGGTGGTCGTACGACACCCCGTCGACGATCGCCGGGAAGATGAGCTGGGCCAAGTCCCAGGGCCTCGGCGGCGCGTTCTTCTGGGAGTTCAGCGGTGACACCAGCGACGGTGAGCTGGTGAGTGCCATCAACTCCGGGATGAGCTGACCCCTTCGCACCACCCCCCAACCCCCCACCCCGTCGCGGGCGGCCTTCGGGCCGCCCGCGACGGCGCGTCTCACCCCCCGCACGCCCCCCGCGTGCGCGGAGGGGGACGTTCGGCCCTGCGGGCAGGCCGGTCGGCGGCTGAAAGCGAGCCGTCGGCCGGGAAGAATCGATGTCTCCAGCAAGCAAGCGGAACGATTCATTCGGGGGAAAGAATGAAGCGCAGGCAGAACAGGCCGCACCCATCCGGACCGGCGGCACGGCCGGCCGGCTCCGAAGAACGGCCGGTCACATCCAGGGCGACCTCGTTGGGGGTGTTCACCGGGGCGACCATCGCGGCCCTCCTGGCCGCCTCGCCCCTCAGCTTCACGGTGTCACTCAGCCCTGAACCGCACACGGTCGCCGTCGGTCAGGGCGCCGACGCCCCGAATCCCCTGTGCCGGGCGGCAAGGAACTAGGCGACATTCACCCGTTGCCCGGGCGGGGCCGCCTCCAGCCAGGCGAGGAAGCCCGTCAGCGCGTCCTCGCTCATGGCGAGTTCGAGACGGGTGCCGCGGTGGGTGCAGGCGAGGATGACGGCGTCGGAGAGCAGGGCCAGCTCCTCCTCCCCCTCGGGGAGACGGCGGCCGGCCACCTCGATCCGGTCGCGCTCCAGGACCCGGCGGGGGCGGTAGGCGTACGAGAAGACGCGGTACCACTCCACGCTGTCGCCGTTGTAGCGGGCGACGCCGTAGCTCCAGCCCTTGCCGCTGGTGTCCGTCTTCTCGGGGACCTCCCAGCGCAGGGAACAGTCGAAGGTGCCGCCGGAGCGCTGGATCAGTCTGCGGCGCAGGCCGAACAGGAAGAGTCCCACCACCACCAGCGCGACCACGATTCCGGCCACAGTCAGAGCGAGGAACATCGGCACCGACCTCCTCGTCTCCTAGGTAATGGAACGTAAAAAGACCCAGATCTACCTCAGCCGCGGCTGGGTCCGGAATGGCTCCGGCCCCAGCCGCGGCTGAGTTACGTCAACGCATACGCGCAGTGTGTCAGCGCGCTGTCGCCGCCCGCAGACGGACGTCGGCGCGCCGCTCGGCAGTGGCGTCGCCCTCCGCCTTCGCGCGCTCCAGCTCACGCTCCTCGCGCTGGACGTCGATCTCGTCCGACAGCTCGGCGGTCTCGGCCAGCAGCGAGAGCTTGTTGTCCGCGAAGGAGATGAAACCGCCGTGCACCGCGGCGACGACCGTTCCACCATCACTCGTACGGATGGTCACCGGGCCCGACTCCAGCACACCGAGCAGCGGCTGGTGACCGGGCATGACGCCGATGTCGCCGGACGTGGTGCGCGCGACGACCAGGGTGGCCTCGCCGGACCAGACCTGGCGGTCCGCGGCGACGAGCTCGACGTGCAGCTCAGCAGCCAAGGGTGGCTCCTCGGGTCACCACCCGGCAGGGGTGCCGGGTGTTGGGGTCAATTCTAGTAGGCGTGAGTGAGGGGGCGGGACGCGCCCGCCCCCTCACCCGAAGAACGCAATGAGTTCGGAAGAACTCAGGGTGTTCAGGAGACGCCCAGCTCCTTGGCGTTGGCCTTGAGGTCCTCGATGCCACCGCACAGGAAGAACGCCTGCTCCGGGAAGTGGTCGTACTCGCCGTCGATGATCGCGTTGAACGCGGCGATCGACTCCTCCAGCGGGACGTCCGACCCGTCGACGCCGGTGAACTGCTTGGCGACGTGGGTGTTCTGGGACAGGAAGCGCTCCACGCGACGGGCACGGTGGACGGTGAGCTTGTCCTCCTCGCCCAGCTCGTCGATACCGAGGATCGCGATGATGTCCTGGAGGTCCTTGTACTTCTGGAGGACCGTCTTCACGCGCATGGCGGTGTTGTAGTGGTCCGCCGCGATGTAGCGCGGGTCCAGGATCCGGGACGTGGAGTCCAGCGGGTCCACGGCCGGGTAGATGCCCTTCTCCGAGATCGGACGGGAGAGCACCGTCGTCGCGTCGAGGTGGGCGAAGGTGGTGGCCGGGGCCGGGTCGGTCAGGTCGTCCGCGGGGACGTAGATCGCCTGCATCGAGGTGATCGAGTGACCGCGGGTCGAGGTGATGCGCTCCTGGAGGAGACCCATCTCGTCGGCCAGGTTCGGCTGGTAGCCCACCGCGGAGGGCATCCGGCCGAGCAGGGTCGAGACCTCGGAACCGGCCTGCGTGAAGCGGAAGATGTTGTCGATGAAGAACAGCACGTCCTGCTTCTGCACATCGCGGAAGTACTCCGCCATGGTCAGACCGGCCAGGGCCACGCGCAGACGGGTGCCCGGGGGCTCGTCCATCTGGCCGAAGACAAGGGCGGTCTTGTCGATGACGCCCGAGTCGGCCATCTCCTCGATGAGGTCGTTGCCCTCACGGGTGCGCTCGCCGACACCGGCGAACACGGAGACACCGTCGTGGTTGTTGGCGACGCGGTAGATCATCTCCTGGATGAGCACCGTCTTGCCGACGCCGGCACCGCCGAACAGACCGATCTTGCCGCCCTTGACGTACGGGGTCAGCAGGTCGATGACCTTGACGCCGGTCTCGAACATCTCGGTCTTCGACTCGAGCTCGTCGAAGTTCGGGGCCTTGCGGTGGATGGACCAGCGCTCGCCCTCGTACTGCTCGTCGACGTTCAGCACCTCACCGAGGGTGTTGAACACCTTGCCCTTGGTGAAGTCGCCGACCGGGACGGTGATGCCGTCGCCGGTGTCGGTGACCGGGGCCTGGCGGACCAGACCGTCGGTGGGCTGCATGGAGATGGTCCGGACCAGGCCGTCACCCAGGTGCTGGGCGACCTCCAGGGTCAGGATCTTCTTCTCGCCGGCGTTGGCCGGGTCGGCCACCTCGACGTGCAGCGCGTTGTAGATCTCCGGCATCGCGTCGACGGGGAACTCCACGTCGACGACCGGGCCGATGACCCGGGCGACGCGGCCCGTGGCCGTCGCGGTCTCAACAGTGGTGGTCATTAGCGGTCACTCCCCGCGGTCGCGTCGGCCAGGGCGCTGGCGCCACCGACGATCTCGCTGATTTCCTGGGTGATTTCGGCCTGGCGGGCCGCGTTGGCAAGCCGGGAGAGCGTGTTGATCAGCTCGCCCGCGTTGTCGGTGGCCGACTTCATCGCGCGCCGCGTGGCAGCGTGCTTCGAAGCCGCCGACTGGAGCAGCGCGTTGTAGATACGGCTCTCCACGTAGCGCGGCAGCAGGGCGTCGAGGACGTCCTCCGCCGAGGGCTCGAAGTCGTACAGCGGAAGGATCTCGCCCTGGGGCTTCTCCTCCGCGACCTCTTCGAGGCGCAGCGGCAGCAGCCGGGCGTCGAGCGCCGTCTGCGTCATCATCGACACGAACTCGGTGTAGACGATGTGGAGTTCGTCCACCCCGCCGTCCGCCGTCTCCGTCTCGATGGCCTCGATCAGCGGCGCCGCGACCTTCTTGGCGTCCGCGTACGAGGGCTCGTCGGTGAAGCCCGACCACGACTCCACGACCTTGCGCTCGCGGAAGTTGTAGTGGGCCAGACCGCGGCGGCCGACGATGTACGTGTCGACCTCCTTGCCCTCCGCCTCAAGGCGCGCCGTCAGCTGCTCGGCGGCCTTGATGGCGTTGGAGTTGAAGGCACCGGCCAGACCGCGGTCGCTCGTGAGGAGCAGCACCGCGGAACGGGTCGGCGTCTCCGCCTCGGTGGTCAGGGGGTGCTTGGTGTTCGACCCCGTACCGACCGCCGTGACCGCGCGGGTGAGCTCGGTCGCGTACGGCGCGGAGGCCCGCACCTTGCGCTGCGCCTTGACGACACGCGAGGCGGCGATCATCTCCATCGCCTTGGTGATCTTCTTGGTCGCGGTGACGGATCGGATGCGACGCTTGTAGACCCGGAGCTGGGCTCCCATGAGTCAGGTCCCTTCCTTACGTCACTTGGCCGCGGCCGGGGCGTCCTCGCCGAGAAGCTTGCCGTCCGAGGTCTCGAACTGCTTCTTGAACTCGGCGATGGCGTCGGCAACAGCGGTGAGGGTGTCGTCCGACATCTTGCCGCCCTCCTTGATGGAGGTCATGAGGCCCTGCTCCTTGCGGTGCAGGTACTCCAGGAGCTCCTTCTCGAAGCGGCGGATGTCGGTGACCGGGACGTCGTCCATCCGGCCGGTGGTACCGGCCCACACGGAGACGACCTGGTCCTCGGTCGACATCGGCTGGTACTGAGCCTGCTTGAGCAGCTCGACCAGTCGCTGACCACGCTCCAGCTGCGACTTCGACGCGGCGTCCAGGTCGGAACCGAAGGCGGCGAACGCCTCCAGCTCGCGGTACTGGGCGAGGTCCAGACGGAGGCGGCCGGAGACCTGCTTCATCGCCTTGTGCTGCGCGGAACCGCCGACTCGGGAGACGGAGATACCGACGTTCAGCGCGGGGCGCTGACCGGCGTTGAACAGGTCCGACTCCAGGAAGCACTGGCCGTCGGTGATGGAGATGACGTTGGTCGGGATGAACGCCGAGACGTCGTTGGCCTTGGTCTCGACGATCGGCAGACCGGTCATCGAGCCGGCGCCCATGTCGTCGGAGAGCTTCGCGCAGCGCTCCAGCAGACGGGAGTGCAGGTAGAAGACGTCACCCGGGTAGGCCTCACGGCCCGGCGGGCGGCGCAGCAGCAGGGAGACGGCGCGGTAGGCGTCGGCCTGCTTCGAGAGGTCGTCGAAGATGATGAGGACGTGCTTGCCGTCGTACATCCAGTGCTGGCCGATGGCCGAGCCGGTGTACGGCGCCAGGTACTTGAAGCCGGCCGGGTCGGAAGCCGGGGCGGCGACGATGGTCGTGTACTCCAGCGCGCCGGCCTCTTCGAGGGCGCCACGCACGGAGGCGATGGTCGAGCCCTTCTGGCCGATGGCGACGTAGACGCAGCGGACCTGCTTCTTCGGGTCGCCCGAGCGCCAGTTGTCGCGCTGGTTGATGATCGTGTCGACGGCCAGGGCGGTCTTGCCGGTCTGGCGGTCACCGATGATCAGCTGGCGCTGGCCGCGGCCGACCGGGGTCATCGCGTCGACGGCCTTGTAGCCGGTCTCCATCGGCTCGTGGACCGACTTACGGGCCATGACGCCCGGAGCCTGCAGCTCCAGGGCGCGGCGGCCGGACGTCTCGATCTCGCCGAGGCCGTCGATCGGGTTGCCGAGCGGGTCGACGACGCGGCCGAGGTAGCCCTCGCCCACCGCGACGGAGAGGACCTCACCGGTGCGCTGCACCGGCTGACCCTCCTCGATGCCGCTGAACTCACCGAGGACGATGGCGCCGATCTCGCGCTCTTCCAGGTTGAGCGCGAGGCCGAGGGTGCCGTCCTCGAACTTCAGCAGTTCGTTGGCCATGGCCGAGGGGAGGCCCTCGACCTTCGCGATGCCGTCGCCGGCAAGGGTGACCGTACCGACCTCCTCGCGCGAGGCCGCGTCCGGCTTGTACGACTGGACGAAGTTCTCCAGCGCGTCCCGGATCTCCTCCGGCCGGATCGTGAGCTCCGCCATCTGGGTTCCCTGCTCTCCTTGTTGGGCCCGAAGTTTCACTTGGGGGGTCTGGGGGCGACCCCCAGGATTCTTCATGTACGGCCCAACCCGGGCCGTCGTAAGTACGTACTGCTTGTTCTCGACTACCGAGGTGCTAGCTCGCCATGCGGCGGGCCGCGTCCTCCAGCCGGTCCGCGATGGAACCGTTGATGACCTCGTCACCGACCTGCACCCGGATCCCGCCGACGACCGCGGGGTCGACGTCGAGGTTGAGGTGCATCGTGCGGCCGTAGAGCTTCGCGAGGGCGGCGCCCAGGCGCTGCTTCTGCGGCTCGCTCAGCGGCACCGCCGAGGTGACGACGGCGACGACACGGCTACGACGCTCCGCGGCCAGCTTGGACAGGGCCTCCAGGCCCGCTTCCAGGCTACGTCCCCGCGGCACGGTCACAAGGCGCGTGACCAGACGCTCGGTGACCGGCTTGGCGCGGCCGCCGAGCAGCCGGTGCAGCAGCTCGGTCTTCGCGGCGACGGTGGCCTTGCGGTCGGTCAGCGCGGCGCGCAGCTCGGTGCTGGAGGCGACGATCCGGCCGAACCGGAACAGCTCGTCCTCGGCGTCGTCCAGCGTGCCGGACTTCTCCGCGGCCGTGAGGTCGGCGGTGTTCGCCAGCTCCTCCAGCGCGTCCACCAGGTCGCGGGTCTGCGACCAGCGGGAGCGGACCAGGCCGGACACCAGGTCGGCGGTGGTCTCGGAGACCTGGCCGCCGATCAGGCGCCGGACCAGCTCGGCCTTCGCCTCGCCGGCCTGTGCCGGGTCGGTGAGGACGCGGCGCAGGCCTCCCTCGCGGTTGAGCAGCGCGGTGACGGCCGCCAGCTCGTCGGCGAGCCGCGTCGCGTCCACGGACGTGGAGTCCGTCAGCGCGTCGAGACGCTCACGTGCGGCTGCCGCGGCTTCGCGGCTCGCTCCGTGCGCTGTCATCGAGCCGCCTCGGCCTTCTCCTCAAGCTCGTCGAGGAAGCGGTCGATCACGCGGCTCTGCCGGGCGTGGTCCTCAAGGGACTCGCCGACGAGCTTGCCGGCCAGGTCGGTGGCCAGGTGGCCGACGTCCTGACGGAGCGCCTGCGCGGCGGACTTGCGGTCGGCCTCGATCTGCGCGTGACCGGCGGCGACGATCTCCTCACGCTGCCGCTGGCCCTCGGCGCGCATCTCGGCGATGAGCGTGGCGCCCTGCTCCTGAGCCTCCTGGCGCAGGCGCGCGGCCTCGTGACGGGCCTCGGCCAGCTGCGCCTTGTACTGCTCAAGGACGCTCTGGGCCTCGGTCTGCGCGGCCTCGGCCTTCTCGATACCGCCCTCGATCGCCTCGCGGCGCTGCTCCAGAACCTTGTTGATGTTCGGAAGGAGCTTCTTGGCGAGGAAGCCGAAGACGATGACGAAGGCGATCAGGCCGATGACGAGCTCTGGGATCGGCGGGATGAGGGGGTTTTCGGCCTCCTCAGCCGCAAGCTGAACCAGGGGGCTCATATCAGTGCCTTTCGTCTATTGGTGCGCGACGGGCGGGTCAGGAGGTCGGGTAGACGAACGGCATGACCAGACCGATCAGGGCGAGCGCCTCACAGAAGGCGAAGCCGAGGATCTGGTTGGCGCGGATGAGGCCGGCAGCCTCGGGCTGGCGGGCGAGCGCCTGCGTACCGTTGCCGAAGATGATGCCGATACCGACGCCCGGGCCGATCGCCGCGAGGCCGTAACCGATGGAACCGAGGTTGCCCTTGATCTGGACGCCGGCGGCAAGGGTTTCGAGAGCGGACATGCCGGTTCTTCCTTCTCTTTCAATGACCGGTGGGGGTTGGCCACCGGATGTCTGGGTGGGTGGTGGGACGGCTCAGTGGTGCTCGGCGAGCGCGCCCTGGATGTAGCTGCAGGTCAGCAGTACGAAGACGTACGCCTGGACAGCCTGGATGAAGAGCTCGAAGGCGGTCATCACGAGGACCATGACGAACGAGACACCGGAGTAGGCGATGCCGATGTCGTTCAGCATGTACCAGCTGGCGATGGTGAAGAGCAGCAGCAGGGTGTGACCTGCGAACATGTTCGCGAAGAGTCGCACGGCGTGGGTGAACGGCCGGACGATGAGGTTCGAGAAGAACTCGATCGTCATCGACAGCGGCAGCACTCCGCCGAGCGTCTTGTCATAGCCGGTGACGTTCTTGAAGAAGCCGACGAAACCCTGGCGCTTGAAGGTGAGCGCGACCCACGTGATGTAGACGAGGCCGGCCAGGACCGCGGGGTACGAGATGATCGCGGTGACCGGGAACTGGGCGATCGGGATGATCGACCAGAGGTTCATCATCCAGATGAAGAAGAAGAGCGAGACGACGAACGGGACGTACTTCTCGCCTTCCTTCTTGCCGATGGTCTCGTAGACGACGCCGCGCCGGACGAAGTCGTAGCCGGTCTCGGCGATCATCTGGAGCTTGCCCGGGACGACCTTCGGCTTCGCGAAGGCGGCCCAGAAGAAGCCCACGATGACGATCGACCCGAGCAGCGCCAGCAGCATCGTCTTGTTGAAGTACAGGTTGCTGTCCGCGTCGCCGAAGAGCGGCTTGAACAGGAACGAGTGCAGGCCCGGAGCCGGGAAGCCACACCCGTCGAACAGGTGACAGCTCGTGTCGAAAGCGAGCGTCTGCGTCGGGTCAGCACTCACCGCGGGCTCCTTCATCGTGGCGCATGGGTACGGCAACCTCGTTGTGTCGGCGCGGCGCAGGGCCGCGGTTCGGCACGGGACTGGTGTTACGGATGTGGGGGCGGCTGGGGGGCATCTCGCCTCGCGATTGAGCAGGCGTCAGCTCAGATGCCCGCGCCCGCGATGCCGCAGTTGGCACCGGACGATAGCAGCATCTCTCGTGCGCCTTTATCCCGGCCCTACCTCTCACGACGATTGTCCGGAGTTCTCGGACTTCTCGGACTTCTCGGGTTCGACGTAGAGGATCTTGGCCTTCATGTGGGCGCGGGTCTGTGCCGCGATCCACGTGAGCGTGGCGACCACGAGCGTGATGGCGAAGGCCCGGGGGTTGAACAACGTCGTGTTCTTGAACACGGCCATGAAGATGACCAGCAGCAGAAGCTGGGCCGCGTAGAGCATCAGGCCCATCATCTGGAAGAGCTGCGGCATGGATTTGGCCGTGCGCTGCAGGACATAGAGACCGATCCCCATGAAGAGGATCACGATCACCGTCCCGACGATCGCCCCGATCGCCCCCTTGCCGCCCGCGACCACGCCGCTGACGACGGCGGCGAGCACGCCGACGGCAGCCGTGGGTACGGCGGCCTGGGCCAGGATCCGGGCGTCATTGGACGGCATGGCGGCAACTCCGCTTTCACAGGGGGGCAGGTGTCGTCATGGACGAGCGTAGTCCCGGTCGGAGGGTCGAAGACCTCACGCTGACGGACCGTCGCAGTCGGGTCCTTCGACTCTGTCCGGGGTTCTCGTGAACCGTATCACAAACTATTTGATGAGGTCTTTACCTGGTAGGTGTGCTCGCTGTCACACATGAGAGTGAACCTGCGCGTCTGAGCGAAAACCGAGCCGTTGTGTCTGGTATTGGGGGGCTTTGGTCCCCCACGACTTGGCAATGCTCTAGTCAGATTCTTACCTTGGCGGCGTCAGCGAGACGTCTCGGAAGTGCGCCGGTCCAGGAAGCGCGAACGGGCTCCGATGGCGGTCGCGCCGTTGACCGAGGCCACTCCGGCGGACACCGGGGAGCGGTGCTCGTCGCTCGGCTTCTCCGGCTCCTCCAGCTCAACGGACTCCGCCGCCTGGACAGTTGCCGCCGCCGGCTCCTCGGCCGGCTGGACGGTCCCGCGACGCCGGTAGCGGGGCGGCACGATGGCCTGCGCCCACATCGGGGCACGCGGCGTGAACCGCGGCAGCAGGAGCAGCCCCAGGCCGACCGCGCTGAGGAACACCACACCGAGCACGATCCACATGGACGCGGAGTTCACGGAGTAGGCCAGCGCCCCGAAGCCGATCAGGGCCGCCCAGAAGTACATGATCAGCACGGCCCTGCTGTGCGAGTGGCCGACTTCCAGCAGCCGGTGGTGCAGGTGCCCGCGGTCCGCCGCGAACGGCGACTGGCCGCGCCAGGTGCGCCGCACGATCGCCAGCACCAGGTCGGCGGCCGGTACCGCGATGATGGTCAGCGGCAGCAGCAGCGGGATGTAGACCGGGACCATCTGGTGCACGGCGCTGCGCTCGGAACCGGCGTACAGGTTCATCGCGTCCGGGTCGACCTGGCCCGTGACGGAGATCGCACCGGCGGCCAGCACCAGTCCGATCAGCATCGAGCCGGAGTCGCCCATGAAGATCCGGGCGGGGTGCATGTTGTGCGGCAGGAAGCCCAGGCACATGCCCATGAGGATCGCCGAGAACAGCGTGGCCGGGGCGGCGGCCTCGATGCCGTACGAGTACCAGATCCGGTAGGTGTACATGAAGAACGCCGCTGCCGCGATGCACACCATGCCGGAGGCCAGGCCGTCCAGGCCGTCGACGAAGTTGACCGCGTTGATGGTGATGACGACCAGCGCCACCGTCAGCAGGGTGCCCTGCCACGGGGTCAGCGCCACCGTGCCGACACTCGGGATGGGCAGCCACAGGATCGTCAGACCCTGCATGACCATGACGCCCGCGGCGATCATCTGGCCGCCCAGCTTGATCAGGGCGTCGATCTCGAACTTGTCGTCCAGGACGCCGATCAGCCAGATCAGTGCCGCGCCGGAGAGCAGCGCCCGCGGTTCGTTCGACTTCCCGAAGACCTCATGGAGGTTGGTGAGGTGGTCCGCGACCAGCAGCCCCGCACACAGGCCGAAGAACATCGCGATCCCGCCGAGCCGCGGAGTGGGCTCCCGGTGCACGTCACGTGCCCGGATCTCCGGCATGGCCCCTGCCACGATCGCGAACTTCCGTACCGGCCCTGTCAGCAGGTACGTCACCGCGGCCGTGATGCAGAGCGTCAGCAGGTATTCACGCACAGGCTTCCCCACATGTCTCGCTGGCCATCACAGCCCCACACCCTAGCGAGGGACGCATATGTGTGGGGACTTCCGGGTAGCGACGATGGTTGCACGGGTGGCTGTGAACCGGGCGTACAACGGGTGTACGACGCTGCGCCTACCCCGTCTCACCCGGGGTACGGCGGAAATCTACCGGTGAGCTCACGCACCTCGTCACGCACCCTCCCCGCGTCCGTGACACCGCTCACCACGCCCGCCAGCAGCACCGCGATCCGGGCCATCTCCGTCTCCCCCATGCCCTGCGTTGTCACGGCGGCGGTGCCCAGCCGCAGCCCTCGCGCGTCACCGTGCGGCAGGGCACAGCAGTCGAGGACGATCCCGGCGGCCGCGAGCCGTCCCCGGGCGGCCTTCCCCTCGGCCCCGAGCGGCGCCGGGTCGACGGTGATCAGATGGGTGTCCGTGCCGCCCGTGGTGACGACCAGCCCCGCCTCCTCAAGGCCGGCCGCGAGAACCCTCGCATTGGCGACCACCTGATGGGCGTACGCGGTGAACGCCGGTGTTGCCGCCTCCCCGAACGCGACCGCCTTCGCGGCGATGGTGTGCATCTGCGCGCCGCCCTGCGTGAACGGGAACACCGCCCGGTCGAGCCGCTCGGCAAGCTCCGGCGAACCGCACAGCAGCATCCCGCCGCGCGGTCCGCGCAGCACCTTGTGTGTCGTCGCGCACACCACGTCGGCGTACGGCACCGGGTTCGGTGCCGCTCCGCCGGCGACGAGCCCGATGGGATGGGCGGCGTCGGCGATGAGGTAGGCGCCCACCTCGTCGGCGACCTCGCGGAAGAAGGCGTAGTCGATGTGCCGGGGATAGGCGATGGACCCGCACACGATCGCCTTGGGCCGGTGCGAGCGGGCCAGCGCCCGCACCTGGTCGTAGTCGATGTAGCCGCTCTCGGCGTCCACCCCGTACCCGACGAAGTCGAACCACCGGCCGGAGAAGTTGGCCGGCGAGCCGTGCGTGAGATGACCGCCGTAGGGCAGCCCCAGGGCGAGCACGGTGTCCCCGGGGCGCAGCAGGGCGGCGTACGCGGCCAGGACGGCCGACGACCCCGAGTGGGACTGCACATTGGCGTGCGCGGCGCCGAAGAGGGCCTTGGCCCGGTCCACGGCGAGCCGCTCGGCGACGTCCACGATCTCGCAGCCGCCGTGGTGCCGGGCGCCCGGATATCCCTCGGCGTACTTGTTGGCCAGCGGCGACCCCAGCGCGGCCAGCACGGCCGGGGAGGTGAAGTTCTCGGCGGCGATCAGCTGCAGCGACGTCGACTGCCGCGCCAGCTCCCCCAGCAGGATCTCGGCCAGCTCCGGGTCCTGCCGCCGTAGCAGATCGCCCTCTACGAGGGCAGAGGTGACCGACATGACGGGCTCCGGGCGGTCGACGGTGACGTATGACCAATGTAGGCCCGGTATGGGGTGGACGCGCGGTTTGTGCGTACGACCGTGGTGCCGGTGGTTTCGCTGCCGGAGGGGTGGTTGCGGCCGGTCGCGCGAGTGCGGGTGCGTGGGGGTTGCTCGCGCAGTTCCCCGCGCCCCTTACGGGGCGCCATCGCAACCGCCGTGGGCAGGCGTTCCGCAGGGCGATGGGGGGTCCCCCGCGCGAGCGAAGCCGAGCGTGGGGGAGGGTGGGCACGGCCTGCAGCGCCGGGTGCCGATGTGAGAGACGCGGACTTACATCCGCGCCGGGACACCGGTCAGTGCCGTGACCACCGGGTCCAGGGCCTCGTGTATCTCGTCGCCGATCGAGCGGAAGAACGGGAGCGGGGCGCCGTACGGGTCGTAGACCTCGTCCGCCTCCGCCGTGGGCGCCAGCAGCCACCCGCGTAGCGCCGCCGCCGCACGGACCAGCGCACGCGCCCGGACGACCACGCCTTCCGACGTCGGCGGCAGGGTCGCCGGGTCTATCGCGCGGACCAGCCGGGTGAACTCCTTCAGCGTGAAGGTGCGCAGGCCCGCCGAGTGGCCCATGGAGATGACCTGGGCCCGGTGGTCACGGGTGGCGGTCAGGACCAGGTCGGCCCGGATCACGTGCTCGTCGAGCAGTTCGCGGCCCACGAAGCCGGAGGCGTCCGCACCGAAGTCGGCGAGGACGGCCTCCGCGTTGGCTTCCATGGGCGCGCCCTCATGGCCCCAGGTGCCCGCGCTCTCCACGACCAGCCCGCCGCCGAGGAAGGCGCCGAGCCGGTCCGTCACGAGATGGCGGGTCAGCCGCTCGGTGATCGGCGAGCGGCACACGTTGCCGGTGCTGACGTGGAGGATGCGGAAGCTGTCGCGCGGCAGCCCCACGAACGTCGTCGTGATCTCCGCCGCGCTTTCCCCGTTGCCTATGCCACGCCCCGCGTCAGGGGCTGTCAATTCGCCACCTCAAGGTCGGGTACGACCTTCCGCAGCTCCTCCGCCGAGATCGCGCCCGCGCGCAGCAGCAACGGAACTTCGCGGGTGACGTCGACGATCGACGAGGGGACGTTGCCGGGGGTCGGGCCGCCGTCGAGGTACACGGAGACGGAGTCGCCGAGCATCTCCTGCGCGGCGTCACAGGTCTCCGGGGACGGGTGGCCGGTGAGGTTGGCGGAGGAGACGGCCATCGGGCCGACCTCGGTGAGCAGCTCGATGGCGACGGGGTGCAGGGGCATCCGGACGGCCACCGTGCCCCTGGTGTCGCCGAGGTCCCACTGCAGGGACGGCTGGTGCTTGGCGACCAGCGTGAGGGCGCCCGGCCAGAACGCGTCGACCAGCTCCCAGGCCATCTCGGAGAAGTCGGTGACGAGACCGTGGAGCGTGTTCGGGGAACCGATCAGCACCGGGGTGGGCATGTTGCGGCCCCGCCCCTTGGCGTCGAGGAGGTCGGCGACCGCCTCCGAGGTGAACGCGTCGGCGCCGATTCCGTACACCGTGTCGGTCGGCAGCACCACCAGTTCGCCCCGGCGGACGGCGGACGCGGCCTCGCGCAGACCCGTCACGCGGTCGGTCGCGTCGTTGGTGTCGTATCGCCGTGCCATGTCTAGCGGGCCTCCTCGTACACGAAATTCTGGACTTCGGAAAACACTGCCTGCGGGGTGCTCACGGCAGCGCCTTGCGGGCGGTCGCGAAGCGGGGGCGGTTGTTGAGGTCCGGATGGTCGGCCGCGTCGGCCCAGCCCCGCTCCTCGGTGAAGATCCACGGCACCTGGCCGCCCTGGGTGTCGGCGTGCTCGATGACGACGACACCGCCGGGGCGCAGCAGCCGGTGCGCGGTGCGTTCGATGCCCCGGATCAGGTCCAGGCCGTCCTCGCCGGAGAACAGGGCCAGCTCCGGGTCGTAGTCGCGGGCCTCGGGGGCGACGTACTCCCACTCGGTGAGCGGGATGTACGGAGGATTGGAGATGACCAGGTCGACATGGCCGTCGAGGTCGTGGAAGGCGTCCAGGGCGTTTCCCTGGCGCAGGTCGACCCTGGAGTCCGCCATGTTCTTGCGGGTCCACTGGAGCGCCTCCTCGGACAGCTCCACGGCGTGCACACGCGAGCGCGGGACCTCCTGGGCGAGGGCGAGCGCGATGGCGCCGGAACCGGTGCACAGGTCGACGATGCGGGGCTCGACCACGTCCATGGCGCGCACGGCGTCTATGGCCCAGCCGACCACGGACTCGGTCTCGGGGCGCGGCACGAACACGCCCGGCCCCACCTGGAGTTCGAGGTACCGGAAATAGGCCCGCCCGGTGATGTGCTGGAGCGGCTCACGCTGCTCCCGGCGGGCGATGACCTCCCAGTAGCGGGCGTCGAAGTCGGAGTCCTTGACGGAGTGCAGCGCGCCCCGCTTCACGCCGTGCACGAACGCGGCGAGCTCCTCCGCGTCGTTGCGCGGCGAGGGCACGCCGGCGTCGGCCAGCCGCTGGGTGGCCTGGGCCACCTCGGCGAGCAGCAGGTTCACGCTGGTCCTCCGTGTCGTAACTCGTCCGTGCGTACGTGCGTACGTGCCTTACGCGGCTGCGAGCTTGGCGGCCGAGTCCGCGTCGACGCAGGCCTGGATCACCGCGTCGAGGTCGCCGTCCAGGACCTGGTCCAGGTTGTACGCCTTGAAGCCCACGCGGTGGTCCGAGAGGCGATTCTCCGGGAAGTTGTACGTGCGGATCTTCTCGGAGCGGTCGACGGTGCGGACCTGGCTGCGGCGGGCGTCGGCGGCCTCCTTCTCCGCCTCCTCCTGCGCCGCGGCGAGCAGCCTGGAGCGCAGGATACGCAAGGCCTGCTCCTTGTTCTGCAGCTGGCTCTTCTCGTTCTGGCAGGAGGCGACGACTCCGGTGGGGATGTGCGTGATGCGCACGGCGGAGTCGGTGGTGTTGACGGACTGCCCGCCGGGCCCGGAGGACCGGTAGACGTCGATCCGGAGGTCGTTCGGGTTGATCTCGACGTCGACCTCCTCCGCCTCCGGCGTGACGAGCACACCGGCCGCCGAGGTGTGGATACGGCCCTGCGACTCGGTCGCCGGCACGCGCTGCACGCGGTGCACACCGCCCTCGTACTTCAGCCGCGCCCAGACACCCTGGCCGGGCTCGGTGGCGCCCTGGCCGCCCTTGGTCTTCACGGCGACCTGGACGTCCTTGTAGCCGCCGAGCTCGGACTCGGTGGAGTCGATGATCTCGGTCTTCCAGCCGACGCGCTCCGCGTACCGCAGATACATGCGCAGCAGGTCACCGGCGAACAGCGCGGACTCGTCGCCGCCGGCGCCGGCCTTGATCTCCAGGATGACGTCCTTGTCGTCGGACGGGTCCCTGGGTACGAGCAGCAGGCGCAGCTTCTCGGTGAGCTCGTCGCGCTGCTTGTCCAGCACCTTGACCTCGGCGGCGAAGTCGGGGTCGTCGGCGGCCAGTTCACGCGCGGTCTCGATGTCCTCGCCGGTCTGCTTCCAGGAGCGGAACGTGGCGACGATCGGGGTGAGTTCGGCGTAGCGCTTGTTCAGCTTGCGCGCGTTGGCCTGGTCGGCGTGGACCGACGGGTCGGCGAGCTTCTTCTCCAGGTCTGCGTGCTCGACGACGAGTTCCTCGACGGCCTCGAACATTTTTGGGCTCCTGATACTGCGTACGGAAGGGAAGGCGGGCGACCAAAAACGCCGGTCCCGGGCACGCCCTCGTCGGAGCGTGGCCGTGGACCGGCGAAATGGGGCTCGCTACTTCTTGGAGCCGGCAGCAGCCTTGCCGAAGCGGGCCTCGAAGCGGGCCACACGGCCACCGGTGTCGAGGATCTTCTGCTTGCCCGTGTAGAACGGGTGGCACTCGGAGCAGACCTCGGCACGGATGGTGCCGCTGGTGATCGTGCTACGGGTGGTGAACGACGCGCCACAGGTGCAGCTGACCTGCGTCTCGACGTACTCGGGGTGGATCTCGCGCTTCAAGGTGTCTCCTAGATATCGGGAGGGCGCCGGGTCGCCCACGCGGGCTTGCGGGGCGTGAACCGGGGCCGACGTACCAGTCTGCCAGGGCTGGACGCATACCCCAAAACCGGGGGCTTCGGTGATCTATTCCCTGCGGGTGCGCGGGGGCTTGTCGCGCAGTTCCCCGCGCCCCTGAAAAGCAGGTCAGCTGGTCCCACCTGTCTTTCAGGGGCGCGGGGAACTGCGCGATCAGCCCCCACTCACCGGCACCCTCACGACGACGTCACGACGCCCTTGGCCTGCCCCGTCGCCGTGCCCTTCGTGGCGGACGCCGGGATCGGCCGGTCGTTCTTCAGGGCCTTCCACACCAGCTTCGCCTTCGCCTCGGCCACGATCACCCGGTTCGGGTTCGCCGGGTCGTACTCGACCGGCATCGTCACCATGTGCATGTTCTTGGAGCTGATGGACTTCAGCCCGTTCGCGAAGCCGATCAGGGAGTCCACCGAGCCGATGTCGGAGTCGGTGGTGACCGTCTTCGTCGCGGTGTCGGCCAGGTCGTACAGCTTCTTGGGGCTGGTGAACACGCCCACCTGCTTGACCTGGTCGATCAGGGCCTTGACGAACGCCTGCTGGAGCTGGATGCGGCCCAGGTCGGAGCCGTCGCCGACGCCGTGCCTGGTGCGCACCAGGCCGAGGGCCTGCTTGCCGTTCAGCGTGTGCGTGCCGGCCTTGAGGTCGAGGTGGCTCTCCCGGTCGTCGATGTTCTTCGTCGTGGTGACCGTGACCCCGCCGAGCTCGTCGACGAGCTTCTGGAAGCCCGAGAAGTCGACCTCCAGGTAGTGGTCCATGCGGATGCCGGTGATCGATTCGACGGTCTTGACCGCACAGGCCGCGCCACCCGTGGAGTACGCGGAGTTGAACATCACGCCGGTCGCGGCGGAGTGGGTGGTGCCCTGCGCGTCGGTGCAGGAGGGGCGGTCGACCAGGGTGTCCCGGGGGACTGAGACCACGGCGGCCTTCTTGTGGCCCTTGTAGACGTGGATGATCATCGCCGTGTCGGAGCGTGCGCTGCCGTCGTCGGTGCCCCCGCCGAGCTTCTTGTTGGAGCCGGAGCGCGAGTCGGAGCCGAGTACCAGGATGTTCTCGGAGCCGTTGTCGACCTTGGTGGGCCGGTCGGTGCCGAGCGCCTGGTTGATGTCGACGGTCTTGAGGTTGCCGTTGAGCTTGAAGTAGAGGTAGCCGACGCCGGTGCCGCCGAGGACGAGGATGCCGGCCGCCGTCCAGGCCGTGACGAGCAGCGCCCTGCGGCCCGCCCCTCGGGGCTTGCGGTGGCTCGTGGCCTTCGCACCGGGCCCGGGTATGCCCGGACCGGGCGTGCTCTCGGCGGACATGGGCTCCTCTGTTCTCGTACGACTGCTCGGTTATCCCCTGCTTTCAGGGTCAGGCCCGGCGTACCCGGATCATCGGCACGTACCGGACCATCGTCGCTCCGCCTGGTCAGACGGCGAAACTCGGGAAAGGGTTGCACAACGCAGTGTGCCCACCGCGTAGCGCGATGGGCACACCGTGTCATCGGACAAGTGGGGTCGAACCCCGCTCACCAGGTATTTCAGCCGAAGATGTCGTACTGCTGGAAACCGGTACCGAGCGACTTCCTTGTGCCGAAGATCTCACTGGTCGCCTTGCCGGTGCCCGGGTAGAGGTACAGCGTGCCGCCGGTCGTCCGGGCCAGGAAGTCGGCCTTGCCGTCGCCGGTCAGGTCGCCGACCGCGGCGAGGGTGTTGAAGCCGGTCCAGGCGGAGCGGACCTTCACGCGGGCCGAGAAGAGGCCGGTGCCGGACTTGCCGGTGCCCTTGTAGAGGTACAGGTCGCCGCCGCTGCTCTTGCGGGCCAGCAGGTCGGCCTTGCCGTCGCCGTTGAAGTCGCCGACGCCGCGCAGCTGGTTGTACTGGCTCCAGCCGCCGCCGATGCGGACGCGGGCGGCGAAGGTACCGTCGCCCTTGCCCGGGTACAGCCACAGCACGCCGCCGGAGTCCTCGGAGAGCACGTCGGGCAGGTAGTCGCCGGTGAGGTCACCGGGGATGACGATGGCCTTGCGGGTCTTCCAGTTGGTGAAGATCTTCGTCGTGGTCCAGGAGCCGTCGGTCTGGTCGCTGTTCAGCACGAAGTGCAACCAGTAGACGTCACCGCTGGAGGCCACCCGGAAGACGAAGTCCTGGTAGCCGTCGCGATCGAGGTCGGCCTGGAGGATGACGTTGACACCGCTGAAGTCGCCCCAGGAGACGCGGGAGGCGAGCGAGGTGCCCTTGGAGTCCAGCTCGTAACCGACCTTGGTCGATGACTTGCGGGCGAACAGGTCGGCCTTGCCGTCGGTGTAGCTCAGGTTGGTGTCGGCGATCTGCGCGTAGGCGGCACCGACGTAGGTGCTGACCTTCGTGAAGACGCTGTAGGCGCCCTTGGCGACACAGTTCTCGACGCCCCAGGAGACCACGCCGACGATCCGGCCGCCGACGACCAGCGGGCCGCCGGAGTCGCCGTTGCAGGCCGAGGTGGTGCCGGTGTCGGAACCGGTGGCGGCCTTGCCGGCGCAGACCATGTGGCCCTTGACGTAGTCGCTGCCGTAGCCGCCCGTGCAGGTGGTGTCGGACTGGATGGGCAGCGTGGCCGTCTTCAGGGTCTCGGAGATGTCGTCGGAGGTGGAGCTGGTGCGGCCCCAGCCGTAGACCTTGGCGCTGGTGTTCGCCTTGTAGGAGGCCGTGTCGGTGTTGGTCGTCAGCCGGATCGGCGTGGCCTTGACCGGGGCGCCCAGGGTGAGCACGGCGACGTCGTTGTTGGGGACGCCCCTGCTCGACACGGTGTACGACGGGTGGTTCCACTGGCGCAGGACGGCGGAGACGGTGCCGCCGTGCAGGTTGTCACTGCCGTCGCTGTTGGTGGTGGGCAGCGAGGCGGTGCCCGTGATGACCACGGACCTGGTGGTGCTCCACTTGAAGCCCTTGACGCAGTGTGCGGCAGTGAGGATCTTCGTGGGCGAGATCACCGAGCCACCGCAGAAGAAGGCGACGTCGTCGCTGGTGCTGGTGGTGCCCTTGGTGTCGTCGTACCAGAGTTGGGCCATCCAGGGCGCCGAGGAGATGGTGGTCGTTCCGCCACCGATGATCTTCGGCGAGACGGCGGAACCGCTGCTCGACGTCTTCGTCGTGGTGGTCTTGCCGTTGACGGCGGCGACGGCGTCGGCGGCGCGCTGCTTCAGCGTGGCCTGCGACGTCGTGCTGACGGCCGGCTTGACCGTGGGCACCGGCTGGGTGGTCGCGCTGGCGGAGGTCGAGATCAGTGCGGCCGTGACGGCGGCGGCGATGCCGGCCGCGGCCACGGGCAGGGCGAAACGTATCCGGCGTCTGTGGCGACCGCTCCCGGACGTGGCTGTACCCACCTAAGTCCCCCCTCGGGCTCAGAAGTTCGTGATTCGGTCAACTGACCGAAGGGCGTGATCGTACATCGGAGAAAGAAACGCAAAGGGCCGCCCCCCGCGGGACGCAGGGGGCGGCGCTTTGCTCTGTTCCGGGAAGATCGGGGCTACACGTCCGTGAAGACGTCGCTCACCGAGCGGACATGCCGAACCGCAGCCCGGCAGCCGGGAGGCCACCCGTGCCCGGTGCGTAGGTGATGACCGGCTGTGCGGTGCCTCCGGTCACGTTCGCCCACGGCATCGCGTAGAGGGAGCCGTAGGCGCCCGGTCCGAAGGGCATGCCGATGTAGAGGTTGGCCCGCGTGCCGTACAGACTGGTGCCCGCCGCCTGCGCGGCGGTCGGGGTTCCGGGCATGCCGGAGCTGTTGCCGGCCTCGCCCCATCGGTCGGCGGCACCCGGCGCGCTGTACAGACCGAAGACCTGCACCGCACCGGCGTCGGCGACCGTGCCGATGTCCTCGCCCGGCACACCGACGGCCATCACCAGACTCGCGTCGGTCGCGACCGTCCCGGGATCCCGGTTGACGAGGGCAACCTGGGCGCCCATGCGGTCACCGGCCTCGGGTGCTCCGGTGACGTCGTCCGGCGACTGGTCGTAGCCCGTGTTGACCTCCGAGATCCCGAAACTCTTCGTCACCCTGACGACGACGGCACGTCCGGGCGTCGGCCTTGGCCGCCCCTCCGTAGGTGAGGTCCTCCCCCGGGACACCGATGGCGATGTACGTGGTCCGCAGGGGCCACGGCAGGCCCCGGTAGACCAGAGCCTGGGTGGCCGCGACCGACGCACCGAACTGGTCCCCCGCCTCGGCCTGATCACTCACGTACGGGCTGGCCTCGTCGACGGACCCCACGTGGGCCGGGACGCCGCTGTCGTTGAGTTCATGGGTCATCACGTCGACCTGACCCGCCACCACCTCGGTTGCGTTCGGGCCCGGGCCCGGCACGACGCCCTCGCCCCGTATACCGACCACCACGTACTCAGGGCTCGCGGCCACGGATGAACCGAACTTGCCACCCGCCTCCAGCGTTCCCGCCACCCCCGAACTGCCCTGGACCAGCGTCCGGTTGACGCTGCCGCGCAGATAGAAGACGGCGCCTGTGTCCGCCTTGCCGTCGATGTCCTCACCGGGGACTCCGATGACCAGGTACGGCTCCTGATCGATCGTCAGGCCGGCGGCCACGGCGGCGCCCATGCGGTCCCCGGATTCCGAGGACGCGGCGAGGATGCCCTCGGAGCCCGTGCCCTGTTCGAGGTGGAGTGCCGCCTTGCCGGTACCGAGGCCGCCGGAGGCTCCGTACAGCACGTCCACGGTGCCGGCGTCCGTCGCGCTGCCGACGTCCTCGCGGGACGTGCCGACGACCAGGTCGGTGCAGCCGTCCTTGTCGTAGTCGGCGGTGGCGAGGGAGTCGCCGAAGTAGTCGTTCGGCTCGGCGTCGCCGGGCACCGAGGCGAGGTCCTGGTTCAGCTCGGCCGTGCCCTTGCCGCCGCCGTAGACGACCCGTACGAGGCCGGCCTTGGCGTCACCGCCGACGGTCGCCTCGGGGTCGGCGACGGCCATGTCCTCCTTCTTGTCGCAGTTGAAGTCGCTGCCGGTCGTCGCAGGCTGAACGGTGGCGCCGAGCGCCTGGGCGACGTCGATGCGGGGCGTGTCGGCGCCCGTGTAGGAGACGGTCTTTCCGCTGCTCTCGAGCCGCGACTCCAGGTTCGCGACGCTGTCGTTCGGGAACGCCTGCCGCAGAATGGCGAGGGCGCCGGCCACATGCGGCGCGGCCATGGAGGTGCCGCTCTTCGAGGCGTACCCGTCACCCGGAACCGAGGAGACGATGCTGGTACCGGGGGCGAGGAGGTCCAGCAGCGGGCCGCGGTTGGTGAACGCGGACAGCTGGTCGTCGTCGGTGGTGGCGCCGACCGTGACCGCGGAGGCGACACAGCCGGGGGCGCTCACCGCGTCGGTGTACCCGTCGTTGCCGGCCGCGACCACGGTGGCGACGCCGGCGGCGAGCAGGTTGTCGATGGCCGGCTTGCGCGCGTCGTTCTCGCAGGCGGTTGCGTACCGGCCGGCGCCCAGGCTCAGGTTCGCGGCCACCACCGGCGTCCCGGACTGCCGCAGTTGGAGCACCTTCTCCAGAGCGGCCAGCTGGGCACTGGTGAAGCTGAGCACGCAGGGTGCGGCGCCGGGGCCGCAGACGTCCTCGGAGTCGAACTTGCTGAACACCTGGAGGGCGATGATGTTCGCACCGGGGGCGACACCCCGCTTCGGGGCTCCGGTGATGCCCTCGCCGTTGCCGGCGACGATGCCGGCCACGTGGGTCCCGTGGTCGCACTCGGCGATGGTCGCGCAGGGGCCGGTCCCGGAGTCGGCCGTGCCCGTCCCCTCCTGGTGATCGGTCCCGTCGGGGCACAGGCTGGTGGCGGTGAGGTCGGGGTCGATCGGCGAGAAGCACGCCTCGGAGATGACCCGGTCCTTGAGGAACGGGTGGTGGGTCGCGACCCCCGTGTCCAGGACGGCCACCACACTGCCCGCGCCGGTCATGCCCTGAGCGGAGGCCTGGTCGGCACCGATGACGGGAACGCTCTCGTCCAGCGACGGCGGCACCGGGACGTCCTCGGTGACGCTGACCACGCCCGGCTGGGCGGACAGCCGGTCCAGCCCGCTCCGGTCGACCTTGAGGGTGACGACCGGCATGGTCTCGAACGACTGCACCGTCTCACCGGCCGACGCCGCGGCGGAGAGGTCCGTGCGGTTCTCGGTGACGACGTTGACGCGAACGGTGCCGCCGACCGCCCCCGTGGAGCCGCTGCCGATCGACGAGTCCGCGCCCGACGGCACCGCACTGACGCCGGACGCCTCCGGGACACCGCAAGAGGCGACACTGAGCGCGATCGAGAAGTGTGAGGGCCGTCTCCACTCCAAGCGCATCACCAAGGCGCTCAGCGGCCTGACGGATCCGCCCCCGGCCAGGTCAGGACGGTTCTGAACGATCTCGGCTACATCGACGAACGCATCCACGGCCTCCAGCGGTCCGGCAGGACCACGCGGTTCTACGTCGACCTGCGGGTCATGGGAGGCTCGCTGTGCCTGGACGGCTCGGCGACCGGCACAACCACCGTCGTCACAGCGTTCGCGGCTCCCGCGACCGGCCCCTTCACGTCGGCAAAGCGGAGGTAAAAACCCCGGATTCGTGTGACCGGCATCACTAGAAAAAAGGGGGCTGTGGTGCCCCAACCGCATCGCCGGGTTCGACGCAGACCGCCCGGCCCCACCGGAACACCGGACACACAAGGCGCAGGGCCGCCCCCGAAGGGACGGCCCTGCGCCTTGTTCTTACGACAGCTCTCGGGCGAACCCTCAGTCGCCGTTACCGGGCGTCGGCGTCGTCTTCTGGATCTGCATCAGGAATTCGGCGTTCGACTTCGTCTGCTTCATCTTGTCGAGGAGCAGTTCGACCGCCTGCTGCTGGTCGAGGGCGTGCAGCACCCGGCGCAGCTTCCAGACGATGGCAAGCTCGTCGCTGGCGAGCAGGATCTCTTCCTTACGGGTGCCGGACGCGTCGACGTCCACCGCCGGGAAGATGCGCTTGTCGGCGAGCTTCCGGTCGAGCTTGAGCTCGGCGTTGCCCGTGCCCTTGAACTCCTCGAAGATCACCTCGTCCATGCGGGACCCGGTGTCCACCAGGGCGGTGGCGAGGATGGTCAGCGAGCCGCCGTCCTCGATGTTGCGGGCCGCACCGAAGAAGCGCTTCGGCGGGTACAGGGCGGTCGAGTCGACACCACCGGACAGGATGCGGCCGGAGGCCGGCGCCGCGAGGTTGTACGCACGGCCCAGACGCGTGATCGAGTCGAGCAGCACGACGACGTCGTGGCCCAGCTCCACCAGGCGCTTGGCGCGCTCGATCGCCAGCTCGGCGACCGTGGTGTGGTCCTCGGCCGGACGGTCGAAGGTCGAGGAGATGACCTCGCCCTTGACCGACCGCTGCATGTCCGTGACCTCTTCCGGACGCTCGTCGACAAGGACGACCATCAGGTGGCACTCGGGGTTGTTGTGCGTGATCGCGTTGGCGATCGCCTGCATGATCATGGTCTTGCCGGTCTTCGGCGGGGCCACGATCAGACCGCGCTGGCCCTTACCGATCGGCGCGACGAGGTCGATGATGCGGGTGGTCAGCACGCCCGGGTCGGTCTCCAGACGGAGCCGGTCCTGCGGGTACAGCGGCGTCAGCTTGTTGAACTCCGGGCGGCCACGGCCCTGTTCGGGCGCCATGCCGTTGACGGAGTCGAGGCGGACCAGCGCGTTGAACTTCTCGCGGCGCTCGCCCTCCTTCGGCTGGCGGACCGCACCGGTGACGTGGTCACCCTTGCGCAGACCGCTCTTGCGGACCTGCGCGAGGGAGACGTACACGTCGTTCGGACCGGGCAGGTAGCCGGAGGTCCGGATGAACGCGTAGTTGTCGAGGATGTCGAGGATGCCCGCGACGGGGATCAGGACGTCGTCCTCGGCGAGCTGCGGCTCGGAACCGCCGATCTCGTCACGGCCACGACGGCCACGACGGTCCCGGTAACGGCCGCGACGGCCACGGCGGTCACCGAAGTCGTCGTCGTCCTGCGGGCCGGCGTTGCGGTCCTGGCGGCCGCCGCCCTGCTGCTGAGGCTGCTGCGGCTGACGGTCCTGGCGGTCCTGCTGCCGGTCCTGGCGGCCGCCCTGGCCGCCGCCCTGCTGCTCGTCGCCCTTGTTGCGCCGGTCGCGGTCACGGCCGCGACGGTCACGGCGGCCACGGCCCTCGTCACCGGCGTCGGCCCTGGCCTCGCCCTGCTGCTGGGGCTGCGCGGGCGTCTCGGCCTTCGGCTCGGTCTTCGCCTCGGCGGCGATGGTCTCGGCGCCGGTGGCGGTGGGGCTGCCGGCCTCGGCGGTGGCCCGGCGACGGCGGCGCTCGGCCGGGGCGTCGTCCCCGCCGCGCTCGGCCTCGCCGGTGCGGGAGGTACCGCCGGCCGGCTGGCCGGGGATCTCGATCTGCTGCTGGGCCACGGCCTTCTCGGCGGGGACCTCGGCGGCCTGCTCCGCCTTCTTCTCGGCGGCCTCCTCGCCCGTACGGGCCTTGGAGGTGGCCCGGCGCTTCGGCTTGGTCTCGGTGGCGGTCTCGGCCTTGGCGGGGGCTCCCCCACCGGCCTGCGCCTCCTTGATGACCTCGATCAGCTGGCTCTTGCGCATGCGCGCGGTGCCCCTGATGCCGAGGCCGGATGCGACCTGCTGAAGCTCGGCCAGCACCATGCCCTCGAGGCCGGTACCGCGGCGCCGCCGGGAGCCGGCACCGGAGGCAGGCGCGGAGGCGTCCGTGGCGGGCGCGGCAGCGGTCTCCTCGACACGTGCGCCCATCAGATCGGTGGTGTCGCTCACGAAGGGTCCTTCCCTGGAGCGGACGTCGGCCTGTCTGGCTCGGCGACCGGTTGTGCTGTCCGGCTTCGGTCCTTGCTGTGTGGACCGTGCCGGGGCGGTGGTCCGCCTAAGCGGCGGAGAGAATTTCTGATGACGGCGCTTCCTCAGCCGTGGCACCCGGTGTCACGAGGCGTGGTAGCACCCATTCCGGAGCGTGCCCAGCGGCCCGCTCAGTGCCCGGGTACGGCGTACTGCCCAGGTACGTCATACAGAACGCTGAGTGGCTTGGGAGACTCCCGGAAGAATGTCCGTCCCCGACGGGGACACGATGCACCTCGCCATGGTGGGGTCGGGTGCAGACTTGAGGTTAACACTACCGGATCCAACAAACATTCCCCCTCTCCAAATCCGGCAATCGTGCGCGTCACATGTCGCTGGAAGTGTCATTGGCGGGCGCGAGCGGCAGCACACTCGCTCCCTGGACGTCGAGGTTCAACCGGTTGGCGGCCCAGCCCGCACCGGCCAGGGCCTGCACCTTGTCGGCGCTGCCGGCGTCGGCGAGCGCCATCACGGTGGGTCCGGCACCGGAGATCACGGCCGGGATGCCGTCGGCGCGCAGCCGCTCCACCAGGGCGGCGCTCTCCGGCATCGCGGGGGCGCGGTACTCCTGGTGCAGACGGTCCTCGGTGGCGGGCAGCAGCAGCTCGGGGCGCCGGGTGAGGGCCTCGACGAGCAGGGCGGCACGGCCCGCGTTGGCGGCGGCGTCGACGTGCGGCACGGTGCGCGGAAGCAGTCCGCGCGCGGTCTCGGTGAGGACCGGCTTCCCGGGCACGAAAACCACCGGAACGATGGAATCCTTGGGCTCCATCCTGATCGCCCGGGCGGCGCCGGACTCCATCCAGGAAAGGGTGAAACCGCCGAGCAGACAGGCCGCCACGTTGTCGGGGTGGCCCTCGATCTCGGTCGCGAGCTCCAGCAGGGCCGCGTCGTCGAGTCTGCCCTCGCCGCCTATGGTCACCGCACGGGCGGCGACGATGCCGGCGCAGATGGCGGCGGAGGAGGAGCCGAGACCACGGCCGTGCGGGATGCGGTTGGCGCACACGATCTCCAGGCCGCGGGGCTGTCCGCCCAGCAGGTCGAAGGCGGTGCGCAGGGAGCGGACGAGGAGATGGCTCTCGTCACGCGGCAGCGTCTCGCTGCCCTCCCCCGCGATGTCGATGTGCAGCCCTGAGTCGGCCACCCGGACGACGACGTCGTCGTAGAGCCCCAGCGCGAGGCCCAGGGCGTCGAAGCCCGGGCCGAGGTTGGCGCTGGTGGCGGGGACGCGCACCCGGACGGCGGCGGCGCGGAACGCTGGACCGGCCATCGCTCGATGACTCTCCTTGAGCTGCGTGATGGTCGAATGACATTCGATAGGTACCTGAGGGACCCTCGGGCCGTGGAGACGGCGCGGCACCGCGCCATATGCGGAGGCATATGCAGCGGGCGGGTTCGGTACAGCCTATCGAAGGAAGGTTCTGTGGCGACATAGGGCGCACAGGAGGCGCACGATGCGTGTCGTAAGCCCCCTGTGCCCCCTCCTTAGGGAGTTCCCTGTCCGGGACGCCCTCCGGTGATTCTCTAGGCGAGGCCGAGACGGTCCGCCGCGGCGGCCGCGTCGACCGGCACGGTGACCGGCTGCGGGGCGCCGGCGACGGCCCAGTCGGGGTCCTTCAGGCCGTTGCCGGTGACCGTGCAGACGATGCGCTGGCCGGGGTCGACCTTGCCCTGCTCGGCGGCCTTCAGCAGACCGGCGACGGAGGCGGCGGAGGCGGGCTCCACGAAGACACCCTCCTGAGCGGCCAACAGCCGGTAGGCGCGCAGGATCTCACGGTCCGTCACCTCGTCGATGAAGCCGCCGGACTCGTCCCGGGCCGCGAGCGCGAACTGCCAGGAGGCGGGGTTGCCGATGCGGATCGCGGTGGCGATGGTCGAGGGGTCCTTGACGATCTCGCCGCGCACGATCGGGGCGCTGCCGGAGGCCTGGAAACCCCACATCCGGGGCGTCCCGGTGGAGATGCCGTCGGCGGCGTACTCCTTGTACCCCTTCCAGTACGCGGTGATGTTGCCCGCGTTGCCGACCGGCAGGACGTGGATGTCGGGTGCGTCGCCGAGCATGTCCACGATCTCGAAGGAGGCCGTCTTCTGGCCCTCGATGCGCACCGGGTTGACCGAATTGACCAGCGCCACCGGGTAGTTCTCGCTCAGCTTGCGGGCGAGGGTGAGGCAGTCGTCGAAGTTGCCGTCGACCTGGAGGATCTTCGCGCCGTGCACGAGGGCCTGGCCCATCTTGCCGAGCGCGATCTTGCCCCGCGGCACGAGCACGGCGGAGACCATCCCGGCGCGCACGGCGTACGCGGCGGCGGAGGCCGAGGTGTTGCCGGTGGAGGCGCAGATGACCGCCTGCGCGCCCTCCTCCTTGGCCTTGCTGATGGCCATGGTCATCCCGCGGTCCTTGAAGGACCCGGTCGGGTTGGCGCCCTCCACCTTGAGGTGGACCTCGCAGCCCGTGCGCTCGGAGAGCACCTGCGCGGGCACGAGGGGCGTGCCGCCCTCGCGGAGCGTCACGACCGGCGTGGTGTCGGACACCGGGAGTCGGTCCCGGTACTCCTCGATGATTCCGCGCCACTGGTGGGTCATTGCTGGTTACTCTCCTTCAACCCGCATGATGCTGGCGACACCCCGCACGGTGTCGAGCTTGCGCAGCGCCTCGACGGTCCCCGAGAGGGAGGCGTCGGAGGCCCTGTGGGTGACGACGACGAGGGAGGCCTCGCCGTCCTTGCCCTGCTGGCGAACCGTATCGATGGAAACCCCGTGCTCGGCGAACACGGTGGCGACCTGGGCGAGAACACCCGGTTTGTCGGCGACGTCGAGACTGATGTGGTAGCGCGTGACGACATCGCCCATCGGCGACACGGGCAGGGCGGCGTACGCCGACTCGCCGGGCCCCGTTGCCCCGCTGAGCCGGTTGCGGCAGACGGCGACCAGGTCACCGAGGACCGCGGAGGCCGTGGGCGCACCGCCGGCGCCGGGCCCGTAGAACATCAGCTGACCGGACGCGTCCGACTCCACGAAGACGGCGTTGTACGCGCCGCGCACGGAGGCGAGCGGGTGGGTCAGCGGAATCATGGCGGGGTGCACGCGGGCCGTCACCGAGCCGCCGTCCTCGGCGCGCTCGCAGATGGCGAGCAGCTTGATGGTGCAGCCCATGTTCTTGGCGGAGGCGAAGTCGGAGGCGGTGACCTCGGTCATGCCCTCGCGGTAGACGTCGTCGAGCCGCACCCGCGAGTGGAACGCGATGCCGGCGAGGATGGCGGCCTTGGCGGCGGCGTCGAAGCCCTCCACGTCGGCGGTCGGGTCGGCTTCCGCGTACCCGAGCGCGGTGGCCTCGTCGAGGGCCTCCTGATACCCGGCCCCCGTGGAGTCCATCTTGTCGAGGATGAAGTTGGTCGTCCCGTTGACGATCCCGAGCACCCGGTTGACCTTGTCGCCGGCGAGGGACTCGCGCAGCGGGCGGATCAGCGGGATGGCACCGGCGACGGCGGCCTCGTAGTAGAGGTCCTTGCCGTGCTGCTCGGCGGCGGCGTGCAGGGCGGCGCCGTCCTGGGCGAGCAGCGCCTTGTTCGCCGACACGACCGACGCGCCGTGCTCGAAGGCGGTGGTGATGAGGGTGCGGGCGGGCTCGATCCCGCCGATGACCTCCACCACCACGTCGATGTCGCCGCGTTTCACGAGGGCGGTGGCGTCGGTGGTGACCAGGCTCGGGTCGATGCCCTCACGGACCTTGGAGGGCCGTCGTACGGCGACACCGGCCAGCTCGATCGGAGCGCCGATCCGCTGGGCGAGGTCGTCGGCGTGCGTCGTCATGATGCGCGCCACCTCTGAGCCGACAACCCCACAGCCCAGCAGCGCCACCTTCAGCGGACGCGTACGCATCATCCGACCTCGTTTCCTCATACCGTCTACGGTTGCACCAGTCTCACTCACCGGACGGGAGTTTCTACCCTTCGTCCGGATCGTGAGACATCTATTTCATTCTGTGAGGATGGCAGACAGGAGATCTTCCATCCGTGTCACCCGACGTCGAGACGCAGCAGGTCCTCCTCCGTCTCCCGGCGGACGATCACCCGGGCTTCGCCCTCGCGCACGGCGACGACGGGCGGCCGCAGCACGTGGTTGTAGTTGCTGGCCATGGAACGGCAGTAGGCGCCGGTGGCCGGTACGGCGATGAGGTCACCGGGTGCCAGGTCTCCCGGCAGGAACGCGTCCTTCACCACGATGTCCCCGCTCTCGCAGTGCTTGCCGACGACGCGGGCGAGCACCGGCTCGGCGTCGCTGGTCCGGGACACCAGGGCGACGCTGTACTCGGCGTCGTAGAGCGCGGTCCGGATGTTGTCCGACATGCCTCCGTCGACCGACACATAGGTCCGCAGCCCGTCGAGGGGCTTGATGGTGCCGACCTCGTAGAGCGTGAAGGCGGTCGGCCCGACGATGGCCCGCCCGGGCTCGACCGAGATCCTCGGAGTCCGCAGCCTGGCGGCCTCGCACTCCCGCGTCACGATCTCGGTGAGCGCCTTGGCGATCTCGTGCGGCTCGCGCGGGTCGTCGTCGCTCGTGTACGCGATCCCGAGGCCGCCCCCCAGGTCGATCTCGGGCAGCTCGACCCCGTGCTCGTCCCGGATGTCCTTGAGCAGCCCCACGACCCGGTGCGCGGCGACCTCGAACCCCGACATGTCGAAGATCTGCGACCCGATGTGCGAGTGGATGCCGATCAGTTCGAGGCCGTCGAGCTGAAGGGCCCGGCGCACGGCCTCCGCGGCCTGCCCGCCCGCCAGCGGAATCCCGAACTTCTGGTCCTCGTGCGCGGTGGCGATGAACTCGTGCGTGTGCGCCTCGACACCCACGGTGATACGAATCTGCACGCGCTGCCGCGTGCCGAGCTCCTGCGCGATGTGAGCGACCCGCACGATCTCCTGGAACGAGTCGAGCACGATCCGCCCCACGCCGGCCTCGACGGCCCGGCGGATCTCCGCCCCGGACTTGTTGTTGCCGTGGAAGGCGATGCGGTCGGCGGGCATGCCGGCGGACAGGGCGGTCGCCAGCTCCCCACCGGAACACACGTCCAGATTGAGCCCTTCCTCGTGCAGCCAGCGCACGACGGCCCGCGACAGGAACGCCTTGCCGGCGTAGAACACGTCGGCGTCCGGCCCGAAGGCGGTGCGCCAGGCACGCGCCCGGGCCCGGAAGTCGACCTCGTCGAGGACGTAGGCGGGAGTGCCGAACTCCTCGGCGAGGGTCTTCACGTCGACACCGCCGACGGTGACGACCCCGTCGGCGTCCCGGGTGACGGTCTGGGCCCACACCTTCGCGTCGAGGGCGTTGAGGTCGGTGGGCGGGGCGGCGTAGTGGCCCTCGGGGAGGACATCGGCGTGCCGGGGCCCGGCGGGATGTGCGGAACGGCTCATTGCTCTTCTGGCGCTCTCTTCAGAGGTGATCGGGTGCGTCGATGCCGAGCAGGGACAGGCCGCCGGCCAGCACCGTCCCGGCGGCTGCGGCGAGGGCGAGCCGGGCACGGTGGGCGGCCGAGGGTTTCTCCTCGCCACGGGGCAGCACGGTCGGCAGGAACGGCAGGGCGGCATCCGCGACGGTGACGAGGTGCCGGGCGAGCCGGTCGGGGGCGCGGTGGGTGGCCGCGCCGGTGAGGATGCGGGGGTAGTCGGCGAGGGCGGTGACCAGGGCGCTCGGTGCGTCGGGAACGTCGCCGGGCACGGCATCGAACCCGAGCCGCCCCGCCCCCCGCCCGACGGCCCGCACCCGGGCGTGCGCATACCGCACCCGGAACAGCGGATTGCTCTCCCGCTGTACGAGATGGTCGGCCGTGATCCTCGGCCGGTCGTGCGCCGCCGGATACAGCAGCGCCCACTGGGCGGCGTCGGGCCCGAGCGGGGCGGGGTCCTCCGGTGCCGGCACGGGTCGGAGACTGACGGGCTCGCCGTGCTCGACCTCACCGCGCCCGCCCTGGGTCGCGACGATCCTCACCACCGCGTCGGCGACGACCTCGGCCCGGACGTCGTACGGCACCCGCAGCGCGACGACCTGCCCGGCGAGGGCGTCGCCGTGGCCGTAGGCGGCCCCGAGGCGGCGGACCTCCCCGACCAGGGTGGCGGTCGGCGACGAGCCGGAGCTGAGGGAGATGTTGAGAAACCCCGGCCCGGTGACAACGACATCCTCGACGCCGGCGCACTCCGCGAGACGCGGCACCAGGATCTCGGCGACCCGCAGCGGCGGCTGTCCGGCGGGCCGGGCGAGCTGCAGCGCGATGTTGGTGGCGTAGTCCCCACACCCACCCGGCCCGGGCGGCGTCACCACGACCCGCTCCGGCACGCTCACGCTGAGCTCTCCCTCGTCCACGGCACGACGCACCGCGCGCAGCACGGTGCGGGAGAGCTCGACGGGGGTCACGGGACAAGCGTAGGGGAGGAGGGGGGTGGGTAGGCGAGCCGGTTAGGGCCGGTTTCCGGGATGTGGACGGTTGGGTCTACGGCCCTACGGCCCTACGGGGGTCACGGCCCTACGGGGGTCACGGGCCTACGGGGGTCACGGATAGGCGGGGTTGCCCCCGGCCCGCTCCCCCGAGAAGTGGACCTCGTCGCCCACACCCTCTTCCTCCCCCGCCGCGCCACCCCGCCGCCGCTCGATCAACTCCCGCACCAGCTGGACCAGTTCGGCAGGCTCGAAGGGCTTGGCGAGAAACGCATCGACGCCGACGTCAAGACCGGTCTCGACCTCGTACTGCGTACAGGCACTGACGATGGCAAGCGGCAGATCGTGGGTCCGGGGGTCGGCACGCAGCTGAGCGGCGGTCCGCAGCCCGTCGAGCCGGGGCATCACGACGTCGAGGGTGATCACGTCGGGGCGCACCCGATGAACGACATCCAGACACTCGGCACCATCGGCCGCGGTCACGACCTCGATACCCTCCAGTTCGAGATTGACCCTGATCAGCTGCCGGATGACCTTGTTGTCGTCCACAACAAGCACCCGACCCGACGCCCCTGGCACAACTCGAGAGTAGGTCCGGACCGGCCACCGCGTCCGGGTTTTCCCGACTTCCGCCCCCTGCGGGGGAGCACCCCCGGAAACCCGTTCCTGATCACCCCGACCGAGCTGGTAGTGTTCTATCCGTCGCCGCGAGCAACAGCTCAACGCCAGACGCCCCCGTAGCTCAGGGGATAGAGCAACGGCCTCCGGAGCCGTGTGCGCAGGTTCGAATCCTGCCGGGGGCACTTCGCCTCAACCAGCACGATGATGCGGTTGACCAGCGCAGATGCCAAGCATGAAGAGCGGGAACCAGTCTCACTGGGTCCCGCTCTTTGTCGTTGGTTCGCGCTGATCGCGATAGACCTGCGATAGACGGCCGCACTCCGCCCGCCTTGTGGCCATGCGCATCCCCACGAAAAGATCACGCCGAATCTTTGCTGCGAGGGGGCCGAAGATGCGGACGAGGTTGGCGATGGTTCGGGCCGTTGGAGCCCGCTGGAACAGAAGCCGAAGGTGGGTGGCCGCAGTCGTCGCCACGGCTCTCGCGACACTGGGCGTCCTCCTACTGATATTGGGGCCAGTCTCGTGGTTCGTGGCTGGCAAAACGGTGCAGTACCTGTCCGGAAGCGATCGGGCTGATGGGATAAATGCGGTCCGTCAGACAGTCCTGGGCGCAATGGCCGGCGCAACGGTCTTCGCTGGCCTCGCTTACACGGCACGCACCTATCTCTTGTCGCGTCGAGGGCAAGTTACCGATAGGTATCGGGCGGCTGTCGAAAGTCTCGCCTCAGACAAGCTGCAGGTGCGTCTGGGGGCCGTCTACAGCCTGGAACATGTGCTATCTGAGTCTGCGGTGGACCATGAAGCGATCGTCAGGGTGCTGGCAGGATTCGTGAGGCACACCACCCACAGGGATACGACGGGCATCCGTTCAGCTCTCCCTGATCAACGGAACGTCCTTGACACGGAATACGACCGGGGCAGCCCTGAACTGTCCGCAGATATACAAGCTGCGGTTGAGGTTCTGGCTCGCCGCCCAAAGCGGCGCGAAAACCGACGCCTCGATCTTCGCCATGCCAACCTGGCCAGGCTCAGTCTGCGCCACTTCGAATTCGAATCTCCCCGCGCCTGGAGTGGATGTTCCTTACCTCAGCAGACCTTCGATATTCTGATCTACGAGGCGTGGTCATGAAGGGCAGCATTCTCAGCAGCGCGGATATGTGCTATGCGTGGCTCACCGATGCCCGATGCGACCGGGCAGTCATGTACAGAGTTGACCTCCGTGGCGCCATGCTGATCAATGCAACATTTACCGAAACGAGCCTCGACGGCGCCGATTCGCGGGAAACAAGTGGCTTGACAGCTCAACAGCTTTCCTCAGCATTCATCGATGCAGAGACCCGCCTACCTGACCATTTGATGCATGATCCCTGGGTGGCCGCCAGGCTAGCTGACTGCGTGGCGTGGGCGGAAGGAAACCATACGAAGATCTGCCCTCCGCCAACACCGCAGCCGCAACTACCAACTTCGGCATCTATCTGACGCGTTCTGTGCCCGACAGACGCTGCGCGTTTTGAACTCGATGCTCATTCCTCCCAAGCAAGCTCCGCCTCGATCTTCCTGTTCATCACCTCTTCTTGACCGTAGATACACCCTTCATAGACGCGGTGAATGACCTCGGGCGAGTTGCCGACCCGGCGCGCGACCTCGGCCACAGGCACGCCGACGTTCAGCCATGTCGTGATGCAGGTGTGCCGCAGGTCGTACGGTCGCCCCCCCGATGATGGACGCCTGAAGGTCCGGCGAGAGCGCGTACTCCCGAGCGTCTCGCCACACGCGCCAATAGGTGCTGCTGCCCACGAGACCGCCCCGCTCATTCGTGAAGAGCCGCCCATCCTTGGCCGCGCCGAACTCCTCCAGATGGGCGCGGAGCATGGCCACGAGCGGCTGGGGAATCGGGACCGGCCGGTCTTCCTTGGCCTCCCTCGACTTCAGACCGCGCTTGTCGTGGCGTTCTCCGCTGTCTGTCCATTGCTTGCCCGACACGGGGTGCGTGTCGTGGAGCGTCAGAACGCCCCACCCCTTCTCTGGGAGAAAGCAATCAGCCGTCCTGAGACCCACAGCCTCACTCGGGCGGAGCCCCGCGAAGTACATGACCGCGTAGAAGCCCACCAGGCGCCGGCCCTTCTTACGGTCCCATGTCCCGACGTACGAGACCGAGGCGAGGAGTTGAGCAGCCTGCGTCTTGTTCACGAGAACGCGTGGGTCCACACGATCCGATGAACCACTCTTCACCCTCTTGATAGCGGTGAGCGGGTTCTCAGCCAGAAGCTTGCGCTCGATGGCGTATTCAACCCCAGTGTTGAGAGCGCGTCGACGGCGGCGCGAGGTCTCCCCCGCCGCGGGGGTGCCGTCCAGCTTGAAGGAGATCCGATACTGGACGTCGCGGAGAATCTTCGGGTCTTCCAGCGAGGAGACGAGAAGCGACCGCCTGGAGATCCACCCGTAGGCGTCTTCAAGTTCCTCTGGTGGGTCAAATCGGGCGTTCTTGGGTATCACGGCCCACCGGGGGGCGAGGCGCAGCTCTTCCGGTGACGGCATTTTCTGTTCCTGCTCCACCAGTGCCAGCGTCACCGCGGCGAGCCCGTCGGCGATGCCCTCACGGGTCTTGGCCGCGGCGGTCGGCCAGCGCTTGCCATGTACTCGCGACAGAACGCGAACCATGGCAGTTCCTCACGAGCTTGCCCCGCACTGGCTTCGGCCCGTACCTCGGATTCAGGCAGCCCGTCCGTGATGCGGAATGCCTCGCCACGGCGCATTGCCTGCCACAGTTCGGATCTGCGGCTCTCTGCGAGCGCTACCGTGGCGAAGGTGGCGCTACTGACCTTCCCTCCGACTTTCCAGCGGAGTCGGTAGGGACGGGTCTTGCTCTGCGCCTTGGACACCTTCCACAGGCGGATGTCGAGCGAAAACCCGTCCGGGGCCGAGCCGTTGCTCTGCTCGGACCCGTTGTCGGTGTCCTGCGTCACGCGCTCTCCTCCAGCGTCTGGAGCCACCGACTCAGTTCGGACCGCCGGATTCGCACTGCGCCGTTCGGGAGCTTGATGGACTTGGGGCCCTTCTTGTACTGCCGCCAGCGGTAGAACGTCGCTCGCGGTACACCTATCTCTTCGATCACTTGGGGGATCTCGGGGCGTCCGGGTCACCCCTGCTGGGGTTCGCCCAGCGCGAGTCCCGAGTCCCGACGCCAGGCTTCGCCTTCGGGTGTCCAGGCGACGCGGGTGCCGAGCCGGATCCAGACGCGGAGCTCGCCGAGGGCCAGTTCGGAGGTCTCTTCCGCCCGGACAGTGTTCAGACAGAGTTGCATGCCGCAGTCCTTGGACTCCGACAGACCGCGCCAGCCGCAGTCCCAGCTGACGTCCAGACTCAACGGGCCGAGAACGGAGACCATCCGGTCCAGTTCCTCCTCGGTGGCGTCGTCCTCGGCTTCGCTCTCGGGGGTGCCGAAGGGCAGGGTGGTGTCCAGGGAGAGCATCACGCCCTCGGGCAACGGCCAGAGGTCGGCCAGGCCAGGGCTGAGCCGCAGATTCGCCGTCAGCGAGGACCTCGGCTGCTCCGCGTCGAACGTGATGGCCTCGCGGCGCACCAGTTCATCCAGGAAAGGGAAGATGCGAGGTTCCCGGTCCACGACCATGCGGGCAGTGCCGAAGGAACGGATGGCGTACGCGTACTGCTCAGCCGTGCTGATCGGTTCCAGTCGGGGCCAAGGGGCGGTGGACCAGTCAGCCAGATCGCGCATGATCGCCCGCGCCCGCGCCCGCGCACTCGCGGCGTCGGGAAAGGATTCGCGTACTGGATAAAGCATCGAGGACAAGAAACGTGCCTTTCGAGGACAGGGGCGGACGCGCCGTCACCGGACGCGTCCGCCCCTGTCTCGGATTGCCGCCTGATGTCGAGCGGAGGCGGGCGGTTCCACAGGAGTAGCGCTACTTGATCGCCGGAGGATCCGGACGTCCGGGTCACCAGCCCGTTTGGGGTTCGCCCAGTGGGAGTCCGGAGTCGCGCACCCAGGTTTGGCCCTCAGGCGTCCAGGCGACGCGGGGGCCGAGGGAGATCCAGACACCGAACTCGCCCGGGGACGGCTCGACGTGCTGCGACACCCAGACGCTGTTCAGGCAGAGCAGCACACCGCAGTCCTTGAACTCGGGCAGACCGCGCCAGGCACAGTCCCATCTGACGTCCAGGGACAGCGGCCCGAGCACGGAGACCATCCGGTCCAGTTCGTCTTCGGTAGCGTCGTCCTCGGGCTCACTGCCGGGGGCGCCGAAGGGCGGGGTCGTGGCCAGAACGAGGCTCACTCCTTCGGGAAGGGGCCAGAGATCGACCAGGTCGGGGCGGAGCCGCACGTCGCCTGAGATGTAGGACTTCAACTGCTCCGCATCGAGGGTGACGACACCGCGGCGCCGCAGTTCGTTCAGAAACGGCACGCCGTGGGGTTCGCGGTCCGCACCGAACCGGGCGGTGGCGAAGGTGCCGAGTGCGTAGGCAAATTGCTCCGCGGTCGTGATGTCGTTCACTCGGGGCCACGGAGGGGCGGTCCACTCGGCCAGGTCGCGCATGATCGCGCGCGCCCGCGACAGCGCGCTCACCGCGTCGGGGAAGGGTTCGCGTACTCGGTAGAGCGTCGAGGACAAGGAACGTGCCTTTCGGACAGGGGCAGGGCGGACGCGCCCTCACGGTACGCGTCCGTCCCTGCCCCGGGTTACGGCCTGGTGTCAGTCAGCGGCAGCAGGCGGCTCAGTAGGAGTACCCGTTCGACGAATAGTAGGTATGGGTACTTTCGTCGTAATGGCCTTCGTCGGCGTTGCTGCCGAGGTCGAAGTCGCCCAGGTTGGAGCCGCTTTCGCTGTAGACCCGCAGGTGGTAGCCCCGGAGCTTCTCGAGGCTGCTGCCCCGCTGCACGCGGATCTTCTGGTAACTGCGGACCCACTGCTTGATCTGCGGAGCCTCGGCCAGGTCGGGCACCTGGATGAAGATCTCGTTGACGTCCGTGCCCCCCTTCCAGTCCTGGCGCCACCGCAGCTGGCCGATGGCGTCACGAAGCGCGTCCGAGAAGTCCCCTCCGTCGGCCTTGGCGAGCGACTTGACCTCGCCGTAGCCGACGATGTTGCCCTGCTGGTCGAGGTACTCGAGGTCGGGGTTTTTCACCTTCTCGGCCTTCGTGGCCTTCGGCGGACTCTGGAGCTCGTTCTCCTTGGGCATCACCCGGGCCCGGGTGCCCTCCGGGGCGCCGTCCAGCGAGCGGTAGGCGTTGTCCAGGGTGAGCTGCGCGGTCCGCCCTTCATTCTTGTGCTCCTTGACCAGGGACTGCGCATCCGCGTCCCGGCTCGAATCCTCGGAGGACGAGCCGTCCGACCCACCCCCGTCGTCACCGCCCCCGCCGCCGTCACCGTTCTGCACGGCATACGCGATGTTCGGTGCGGCGACCGACGACGCCACCGTCGCGGTGCCGGTGACGGCGAGTGCGGAGCCCGCGAGGATCAGTGCCTCGCCCGGTCCGAGCGCCCCGATACCGGTCGCCATGAGCGCGCCGCCCAGGCCGTCCGCGGCCGCGCCGAGCAGCAGCTGCCCGAAGCCGAGTGCGGCCATGGGGGCGTTGGTCCGGTCGATGACCTGCTGGGCGGTGTCCGCCAGGCTGGAGACCGCGTTGGACAGGGAGCTGAACCAGCTCTGTCCGGTCGGGTCGCTGCCGGTCACCGGATTGTTGGCGGCGTAGTCGTAGCCGGTCAGCTGCGAGGGGTCGGTGGCCTCCAGTTGCGGGTCGCGGCTGACGAAGCGGCCGGTCTGCGTGTCGTACTCGCGCATCCCGAGGTTGACCAGGCTGGTCGCGGTGTCGGTGGTGCCGCCGACGTAGCCCTTGTCGCCGAGCCAGTTGGCCGGGGCCGCGCCGCGGGTGCCGCCGAAGGGCAGGTACTGGCGCCGTGTCACCGCCTGGGTCTGGTAGTCGACGGACAGGTAGGCGGTGCCCTGCCGGTTGGGGATCAGGTACTGGATGTTCCCGCTGCTGGAACGGGCGGCGACGGTGGTGCCGTTGACCGAGTAGTAGCGAGTGCCGGTCACCGCCTTGGTGGCGGTGTTCTCCACCAGTTCCTCGTCGCCCAGGTAGAGGGTGGCCTGGGTCGGGTCGGTGCGCAGCACCAGGCCGCCGTCGAGACCGTAGAGGTAGCTGGTGGCGCCGGCCGACGTGGTGTCGGTGTCCAGCCGGTTCTGGTGGTTCCAGGTCAGGGTCTGGTCGCCCAGCGCTCCGCCCTGGATCGAGGTGGTGTTGCCGGAGGCGTCGTAGTGGTAGGACGCCGTGTTCGCGGCCGCGGCCGGGCCGGTGGCGGTGGTGCTGCCGAGGGTGTGCGGCTGGTCGGTCGCGGAGCCCGCGGTCGGGTAGTGGTATGTCGTGGTGGTGTCGTTGGCGCTGTTGCCGGTGGTGTCGTGGTCGGTCTGCGTCTGGCGCTGGCCGTCAGCTGCGTAGGTCCAGGTCTGCCAGTAGGGATTGGTGCCGCCGACGGTGGCGCTGCTGCCGGTGGCGGGCGTGGCGGCGCAGTTGTCGGTGGCGGTCCAGGCCGCGGTCAGGCGGGCCGCCCAGTCGTAGCCGTAGCACTGGGTGTCGGTGACCGAGCCGCCGTTCTGGCTGTCGGTGGTCGAGGTGAGCAGTCCGGCGCCCTTGGAGACGGCCGAGTTGCCCCAGGTGTAGCTGGTGTCGTCGACGACCGTGCCGCTGGTGGAGTCGGTGGTCTTGGCGTCGGTGGGCTGGCCGGTCTGCGGGTCGTACTTCAGGGTCAGATCGACCCAGTTGGTGGTCGGGCCCATGGAGTACTGGAGCGGGTCGCCGTAGTCGTCGTAGCCGATGGCGGAGACGTACGTCCAGGCGCTGGTGCCGGTGCCGGCGACGCTGGTGGCCTGACCGTACTGGTCGTAGCCGTAGTTGACGGTCTCCACCGGCAGTCCGCCGCTTGCCGGGTCCTGCTGGCTCGCCAACGTTCCGGTGGTCTTATAGGTGTAGGACTCGGTGTAGCCGCCGGACGGCGCCAGCGGCGCCAGGTTGCTCGGCAGGTTGGCCAGTGTGGTCTTCGAGGCGGCGACTTCGCCCAGGTTGGTGTAGGCGAGCACCGCGTTGGTGACCGAGGGGCTGCTGGTGCCCAGCTGGTACGAGGTCGAAGAGGTGAGGTACCCCTTCTTCAGCGTGTCGTACGTCCAGGAGGCGACCTGGTTGTCGGTGGACGGGGTGGCGTTGCCGGTGATGTCGTAGGCCGCCGTCCTGCGGCCGTCCTTGTCGTAGCTGTAGCTGGCCTGGTCGCCCCGGGCGTCGGTCGTGGTCATCAGCTGGCCGGCGTTGTCGTAGGTCGCCGAGGAGCCGCCGGAGTCGGGGTCGGTCGCCGCGACCTGGTCGCCCAGGAGGTTGTAGGTCCAGCTCCAGGTGTTGCCGGCCGGATCGGTCTGGCTGGCCTGGTGCCCGTCGGGGTAGTACGTGTAGTGCGTGTCGGAGTAGTCCGAGGCGGAGTCGTGGACCGGGTCGGCCGGGGCGCCCGGGTGGTACTGGTACAGGTCGGTCTGGCGTCCCCGGGCGTCGGTGATCGTGGTCTCGGCCACGCCGCCCTTCGGGGGGACGGTGGTGGTGAAGTTGCCGCCGAAGACGGTAGTGGTGTTCCAGGTGGCGGTGCCCAGCGCGTAGGCGGTGGCCACGGTCTTGCGTCCGGCGCCGTCGTAGGTGAAGCCGGACTCCGACGGGATGTCACCGTCCTGGGCCTGCACCAGGGTTGCGTCGGGGGCGCCGTCCGCGACGTAGGGGGCGGTGCTCTTGACGACCCAGCCGTTGGTGTCGTAGACGGTGTCGGTGACGTCCCGGTGCCCGTCGACGGTGGCGATCTGCGTCTCGCGGGGCCGGAGCAACGAGTCCATCAGCAGTTCGCTGCTGCGGTAGCTGCCGTCGTCGTTCAGGGTCTGGGTGATGACGGAGCTCGGCTTGTCGGGGGCGAGTGTGTAGCTGTACTTGTTCGTGGCCGCGGTGATCCCGGGCCGGAACACGGCGGTGATCCGCCCCAGCGCGTCGTACTGCGCCTTGGTGACGTAGCCGGCCGCGGTGGTCTGCGTCAGCATCAACCCGCGCAGCGGGTCGTAGGTCTGGCTGAGCGTCTGTTGCATCGGGTCGGTGGAGACGATGCCGGTGGGTGCGGCGCCGGTGGTGGGGGTGTAGGTGGTCTTGGTGGTCTGCTGGTCGGCGTCGGTGCTGGTCAGCAGTCGGCCGTAGGCGTCCGTCGTGAGTGACGACATGGTCGAGTAGACCGGGGTGGACCCGGTGTACGAGGTGGCCTGCTGGGTCGAGGTGGGGTCGCCGGCAGTGGGTGCGGCGCCCAGGGTGCCGGAGCCGTCGTAGAACACCCGCTTGTCGCTGACCGCGTCGGCCGGGAGCGATGGGGTGGCCGAGCAGTTGACGGACACCGTCTTCGTCTCGTCCACCAGGTCGAAGATCCAGGCGGAGGTGCTGTCCGCGTAGCTCGCCGTGGTGCAGAGGTCGTCGCTCGCGGTGGAGACGTCGCCCTTGTCGTCGACCTTGGTGACCCGGCCGTGGGAGTCGTGGGTGTAGTCGGTCTCCGTGTCCCGGGTGGCCCCGGACGCCAGCGGTGTGAAGACCTCGACCCCGCTCTGGCCGGTCAGGAACGCCTTCTGCGCGGGCAGCCCGCCGGACAGCGCGTGGACGGCGGTGGCGCTGCTGCTCCAGGGGGCGGTGATTGTGTCGCTGACGACCTTTCCGCTGTTCAGCCCGTTGTAGAGGATCGCCTCGTAGGTCAGGCCGGCGTACTGTGTCGAGTCGGTCACCGGCTGGTCGCCGCGGGAGTCGGTGACGGTGACCGGGCGGGTCTTGCCGCCGGGCAGGGTGTCCCCGTCCATGCCGCGGAAGTAGGTGTAGTCGGTCTCGGTGGCCGGGTCGGGCGCGGTGCCCGTGGTGACCTTCATGCCGCCGTAGCCGCGCCACTGGTCCCAGGTGCGCTGGGCGGTGGGGGTCAGCGGATTGTCGTCGTAGTGCCAGGCGGGGGTACCCACCGGTAGGTAGCGGGTGACGATGGTGTCGTTGACGCCGCCGCCGGTCTGGTCCTGCTGGGTGACCGTGGTGACGATGTACTTGTTGAACCAGTCCAGCATCGGGCTGGTCTGCCCGGTGGGAGTCCAGTAACCGGGGTAGCACAGGGAGGTGTTCTGGCTGGCGTCGCTCGGGGTGCCGCTACCGCAGGCGGGGGCCGAGTAGCCGACGCTGATGATGCCGCCGGACTCGGTGGTGATGGTGTTGAGCCGGTAGCGGGTGATCGGCGGGTAGCCGTCGGTCAGGTCCACCCGGTTCGACAGCGGCGTGCCGGCGAAGGTCACCTGGGGCATGGGGAGAGCCGACGTGGAGCCGCCGGCGGAGGTGTCCTGGCCGGTGCGGGTCACCGAGTTCAGCCACAGCGAGGGCGTGGTCGCGTCCCCGGTGGCGGGGAAGGAATAGGTGAACGCCCAGGAGTCGACGTTGGTCTCGGTGGAGCCGACCAGCGCCTGGGTCTGAACGCCCGTCAGCTCGTCCTCGGTCCAGAACGTCGGGGAGTTGGACGAGCAGGAGGCGCCGCTGGCGCAGTTCAGGTCGAACGGCACGTCCGGCCACTTGGACGCGGTGGAACTCGTCAGAGTGGAGGTGGCGCAGCCAGTGGCGGAGGTGTTGCAGCGGCCGTTGTAGGTGAAGTTCACCTGGCCGGCGGGGCTGGAGGAGTACACCGAGCCGTCGCGCTGGCCGTACTGGATCCTCGCGAGCACCGCGTCGCGCACGTAGGGGGTGTCGGCGGTCTTGCCGAGGTTACGCGCGTAGTACGCGGTGGTCGGCGTGTAGAAGTAGGACATCACGTCGCCGTGGGTGTCCTTGACGTAGTCGAGCATCCAGCGATAGCCCTGCTGGCACCAGGAGTTGGCCCAGGTGGCGTTGTAGCAGGGCTGGCCCGAGGCGGTGGCGTAGACCGGCTCGGTCAGCACCGAGTTGGTGGTCGTGTTCCCCGACGCCCACCCGGGCAGCTGGTTCAGGCCGAACGTGTACTGGGTGCCGTTCGACGTGGTCACCCGGAAGTACTCGCCGCTCTGGGCGCCGTTGGTGGCTCCGGTCAGCCGCTCGACGCGCTCGTCGGAGTCGCCCTGGGCCCGGTAGTCCCCTGTGGTGTCGTCCTTGATCAGGGTGGTGGTGCTGCCGTTGAGCGAGAGGGTGAGCTGGTTGTCGGCCGACCAGCAGTTGTCCCAGGTCTTGGTGGTGCCGGTGGGGTTGTCGTGGCAGGAGCCGTAGGAGCGCTCGATGTAGTTGCTCGGCAACGAGAAGCCGTCGCCGACGACCGAGGCCTGGTTGTTGGTGGACGAGGTGAGGCCGTCCACGCTCTGCGAGTCGTAGCCCAGCGAGAGATTGGGCGTCAGGCCGCCGGGGACACTGGGGCCGGTGATCGGGTAGGACCAGGTGAACGCGTCGGTGCTGCCGCCGGCCTGCCAGGAGCCGGAGGGCTTGAGCGAGGTCGCGCTGAAGTCGCCGCCGCCTCCGCTCGGCGCGGCGGTGGCCGCCAGGACCACGCTGTCCTTGGTGACAGTCAGCGGGGCCGAAAGGGTGTGTGCCGTGGCGCTGTTGGCGGAGGCCACGGGGGTCTGGGTGCGACAGGAGGCAAGTCGCGGCGTGGTCAGGGCGCAGTCGGGCAGCTGCACCAGCCGCAGCCGCGAGCCCCAGTCGGCGCCGAACGCGGCGGTGAAGTCCCGGTAGTCCAAGCCGATTCGGAGCCTTCGGTGGCTGCCGCCCGGCAGCCCTGACAGCTGGAGCAGCACTCCGTCGACACCGGCCGACTGCCCGGTCCGCCGCGGCAGGACACGTACCGCGGCGTGGTCGAGGACGAGGCCGGAGGAGGGTGCCAGCCAGACCGGGAGGCTGCCCGCCCGGAGCCGGGCGCCGGCTGCCGCGGGCGTGTGCGCTGCCGCGGGCGTGTGCGCGGCCGCGCGGCCGGTCGCCGACGGGCCCGCACCGGACGTCGCGGCGGCGGCGAAGGCGGCGGTGCCGCCGGGCCACACCACCTTGGGCGAGGGCGAGTTGGCCAGGTGCCGGACAGAGCCGTAGTGGGAGCGTACAGCGGTCACCGGGACCGGCTTGACCTGGGTGAAGCCGGGTTGCCGGTGGTGCGGGGCCGCTTCGGCTGTACCGGCGATGCCCACGATCACGGAGAACGCCGCTGTCACAGCGGTCAGCCCCCGTATCAGGGGGGCCTGGGGTCTCCAGCGTCCGCTTGTGCGGTCACGTGGACCTGTCGTCCTTGGCAAGGACTTGCTCCTTCGCATGACAATGAAGTCGATCTTGAAGACGCAACGGAAGATACCCAGGGCGACCACCCAGGAGTCGCTTCACAAGAATCTCTTGCCGGATTCACAACACGGGCACAGCGGAAGTCTCCTGACGATCGATCACATAAGGCCGCCGTGCGCCGAATTGATCTTTGCGGGGTCCCTGACGACCACTTACATTCGCCTCCGGGTCGGGCCTCCGACCGAGATCTAGAGACAGGAATCCGATGTCCATACCTCGCGCACGCGCGCGAAAATGCAGACCCCGCGCGGTGCTGGCGGCCGCCGCGGTGCTTGCTGTCAGCGCCACCGGACTGGCCTCTGTGCCGGCGGCCGCGGCGCAGCCGACCGCAGGCCTCCAGATCACCGGCAAAAGTGCCCCCGCCGCCAAGTCCCCCGCAAGGTCTGCCGGTTCGCCGGTCCTGCCGGACGGCTTCGGCCCCGGCGCCGCCGACTCCGCCGCCATGCAGGCCGCCGCCAAGAAGGCGCACGCCACCGGCAAGCCGGTGGCGGTCTCCTCGCTGACCAGCCCGACCGTGCAGGTCCAGGCGGAGCCCGGCGGCGGATTCCGCTCGGTCTCCAACCCGCTGCCGGTGCGCACCCGGCAGAACGGCCGCTGGGTGCCGGTGGACCTGACGCTGGCGCACCGGGCCGACGGCAGCTGGGCTCCGAAGGCCACCGCCTACGGCACCGTGTCCTTCTCCGGCGGCGGCACCGCCCCCCTCGCGGTCACCCGCTCCGGGAGCACCTCGCTCACCCTTACCTGGCCCACCGCTCTGCCGGCCCCTCATGTCTCGGGCGCCACGGCGACCTACCCCTCCGTGCTTCCGGGCGTGGACCTCCAGGTCTCCGCCACCGCGGCCGGCGGCCCGAGCGAGACCCTGGTCGTCCACAATGCCGCGGCGGCGCGGAATCCCGCGCTGGCCTCGCTGCGCCTGGGTGCCAAGGTGCACGGCGGGCACCTGGCCACCGCCGAGGACGACGGGCTCACCGTCACGGACGCGCACGGAGCGGTCGTGGCGGACGCGCCCACACCGCTGCAGTGGGACTCCAACCGGACCCTGCCCGCCGGCCGGCAGCCCGCCGGGGCCAAGGTGGCGGCCGACGCCTCCGACGCCGCGCATCCGGGTCTGGCCGCACACGTCGGCCAGGTCCGAGCGCGAGTCGGCTCCGGTGCGCTGACGCTCGTCCCGGACCGGGCGATGCTCACCCGCGCCTCGACCGTCTACCCGGTCTTCGTCGACCCCTCGGTCAACTGGCACCCGGTCGCCTACAGCAACCCGGCCTTCGACGAGGTCAAGCAGGGCTGCCCGGGCACCTCCTTCTACAACAAGACCGGCTCACTGGCCGACAACGGCTACTTGGGCGTCGGCTACAACGGCTGGCCCGAGGGCTCCTGCAACACCGGCGACGAGCACGCCGTCTACCAGTGGACCCTGTCCAAGACCATCTTCGGCGCCGTCATCAACAGCGCCGAGGTCGACGCGACCGACATCTACTCGGCCTCCTGCTCCACCACCGCGACGGTCAACCTGCACTGGTCCAAGGGCATCGGCTCCGGCACGGACTGGAGCAACCGCCCCGGCTACAACAGCTACTCGACCTCGGCGAGCTTCGGGCCGGCGTACAACCCCACCTTCTGCCCGGGCAACGGCAGCACGACCAACGGTTTCAACGTGCTGACCCCGATCAAGACCGCGGCGAGCGGACACGCCACCAGCTTCACCGCGACGCTGAGCGAGGACTCCATGGAGTCCAGCCGCAACGACCTCGGGTTCAAGCGGTTCTCGCACAACCCGACGTTGCAGATATTTTACGACAACCCGCCGAGCGCTCCCACCGCCGCCACCATGGCCGCCGTGTCCGGCGCCGCCGACGCGGCCTGCGACACCACCTCGCCGTACCCGTACATGGGCAAGACCATCGCCTCCACCCCGCCGGTGCTGCGCGCCAAGGTCAAGGACCCGAACGGCGACAAGCTTCAGGCCACCTTCCAGTACTGGGTCGACGGCACCACCACCAAGTCCACGCTCAAGAGCGGCGACAACCTCTCCAGCAACACCTACGCCACGGTCTCGCTCCCGGCGTCCTTCGTCTCCTCGCTGACCGACGGCAAGACCGTCGACTGGGACGTCACGGTCACCGACGGCATGGCGTCGACCTCCTACAGCCAGTCGCCCACCTGCCACTTCACCGCCGAGCCCAGCGCTCCTGACGAGCCGACGCTCGCTTCCGAGAGCAACCTCTTCCCGAACACGGACGTCACCGACGCCGCCGTCGGCGCGGCCGCCGGCACCTCCGGCAAGTTCGACATCACCGGCTCCGGCACCACCGCGACCAAGTTCGTCTACCACCTCGACGTGCCGCCGCCGACCAGCAATCCGCCGGCGGCCGAGATCGTGTCCGCGAGCAGCAACAAGGCGACAGTCACCGTCGCCCCGCCGTCGCCCGGCCCGCACACCCTCTACGTCTACGCCGTGGACGGGGCCGGCGATGTCTCCGGCACCTCCGCCTACCCGTTCCTGGCCGCGGGCCACCCGGGCACCACCTGCACCAGCCTGGCCGCCTGCTTCAACAACGTGGGCGTCAGCGCCGACAGCAACATGAGCGCCGCCGACTTCGACGGCAACGGGCACAGCTTCTCCGCCACCGACTGGGCCAACGCCGGCTGGACCAGCGGCGGCAAGGTGACCGTCGACGGCGCCACCATGGCCCTGCCGGCCTTCGGCTCCGGCCAGAAGGACAACCTGGTGGCGGCCAATCAGACCGTCGGTTACTCCGGCCAGGGCAGCGCGCTGGTCTTCCTGACCGCCTCCACCTACACCAACCTGGCCTCCCCCGGTGCCATCGCCGGTGACACCACCGCCCCGTATGTGCCGGCCGACACCCACGTCAGCGCCGCCTACTGCTTCTCCGGCGAGGACGCCGACGCCTTCTGCCCGGCCAGCGGCCAGATCACCTACACCGACGGGACCAGCACCAGTTACATGCTGACCGTGCCCGACTGGTCCAACAGTGACAGCTCCATCGCCGCCGCGGTCTTCCCGCACGCCAACGGCACCACCCAGAGCACGGCCAACCGCCAGCTCTACGCCTTCTCGGTACCGGTCGACCCGACCCGCACCATCGCCTCGGTCACCCTGCCCGACCTGACCGGCGCGGCCGGAGCGAACGAGTCGACCCTGCACGTCTTCGCCCTGGGCACCCGCAACACCACCGCGGGCACCACCGAGGCCAACGGCAGCTACGCCGCCGCTCCGGCCGGGCAGTCCTGGACCGGCGCCTGGTCCAGTGCCACCGAGGGCAGCTACGGGCTGCCGGGCGGCGGCACCTTCTCCAACCAGACCATCCGCCTTGCCCTGAAGCCCTCGGTCTCCGGCGGCACCGTCCGCGTCAAGCTCGACAACGCCCTAGGGACCAGCAAGCTCTCCATCGGCCACGCCACCATCGCCCTCAGCTCCACCCCGAGCGCGATCGGCTCGGTCCCGGCCGGCACCCCGACGACGCTCAAGTTCGGCGGCAGCCAGTCGGTCACCGTCCCCGCCGGCGGCATGATCTACAGCGACCCGCTGGCGTTCACCGTCACCGCGGGCCAGTACCTGCTGGTCTCCTACCAACTCAGCAACGCCGTCCCCTACCTGGTGCAGCACTCCTACGCGGGCGGCTCCTACGAGTACATCACCGCCGGCGGCACCGGCGACCTGACCACGAGCACCAGCGCCACGCCGTTCACCACCAACGCCGCGGCCTACGGCAACTTCACCGACCTGGTCACCGACCTGGACGTGCAGTCGGCGAGCGTGCCCACCGAGGCCGTGCTGGGCGACCATCTGGTCGACCCGTTCCAGCCCGGCACCACGCTGCCCAACTCCAACGGGTACCGGGTGGCCGACGGGCTGACCGCCGCCGAGCCCTCGACGCCCAGCCCCTACGGCGTGATCGCCGAGGGCATCGAGTCCAACCAGCTCATGACCGACAACCCGGAGACCTACAACGGCAGTGTCATCGGAGGGCCGTCGGTGCTCTCCCGCCTCGACCGCGACATCCTCGACCAGCCCGGCCTCTCCACCGTCATCCTGGACAGCGGCCTCGAAGACCTGCTGGCCGGGGCCACCAGCGACGACCTGGACGCCAACGGCTACACCGCGCTCGTACAGCAGCTCCAGGGCTGGGGCATCAACGTGGTGCTCACCTCGCTGACGCCCTGCGAGGGCTTCACCGGTGACGGCGCCACGCCCAACGACCCCTGCACCAGCACCACGGACACCAACCGAACGGACGTCAACGCCTTCCTCGGCGGCATGAACCTGGGCAACCCCTGGGCCACCCCGGCCGTCTACTTCGCCGACCTCGACGCGGCCGTCGCCGTGCCGGACTCGGCCACCGGTGAGGAGAAGCTGGCAACGGCGGCCGACAGCGGCGACCACGTCAACCTGTCCAACCCCGCCTTCGGCGCGCTCACCACGGCCCTGCTCTCCCCCGTCGACACCTGGAACCTGGACGACGGCGACGGCATGCCGGTGGCCACCGACACCGCCGCGACCGACACCCTCAACACCCTCAACGCAGCGGGTGCCAACCCGAACCTCGGCAACAACCCGCTCACCCTGACCGGCGGCACGACCTGGGCCACCGACGCGACCCGGGGAACCGTCCTGTCGCTCGACGGCAGCAGCGGCTACGCCGCGAGCGGCGGCCAAGTGCTCGACACCACAGCCAGCTACTCGGTCTCCGCCTGGGTCAAGCCCTCCTCGCTGCCCAGCAGCAACGCGACCGTCGCCGGACAGGACGGCACCCAGAACAGCCCCTTCTACCTCCAGTACAACTACGCCCACAAGAGCAGCCCAGGCTGGGCCCTCACCTTCACCAACGCCGACACGACCAGCCCCTCCTTCACCCTCGCCTACGCCTCCGGGGCCACCGCGAACACCTGGACCCACCTGGTCGGCGTCTACAACGCCGCCACCAAGACGGCCCAGTTCTACGTCAACGGCGCCCTCGCCGGGACCGCGGCCAACGTGACGTCGTGGGGCGCCACGGGCGCGTTCTCCGTCGGGCGCTCGAAGTACAACGGGGCCAACAGTGACTTCTTCCCCGGCTCCATCAGCGACGTCCAGGCGTGGAACTACGCGCTGACCGCCAACCAGGTCACCGCCGTCTACCAGCAGATCCCGTAACGACCAGGGAAACCAGGAAACCGATGTCCTTCATCACCGGCTCAGGCCGGCACGCCAAACCGCGGCCCGCACGGCTGCGCACCGCGATGGCCTCCTCGGCCCTCGCCGCCACCGCCGCGGGCGGCGTCCTCGCCGCCGCCCCGGCGCAGGCCGCCACGACGACGTACACAGTGAAGGCCGGCGACACCCTTTCCGGCATCGCGCAGGCCGAGCATGTGGCCGGCGGCTGGCAGGCGCTCGCCCGGACCAACCACCTGGCCAGTCCGTACACCATCCACCCGGGCGAGCGACTGGCCCTCCCCGCCGCCTCGACGGCGTCGCCCTTCCCCGTGCCGGTCACGGTGGGCAAGGCGACCCAGGTCGTCACCGTCCAGGCCCACGGCTCCTACGCCACCGCCATCGCGTGGCAGAAGAGCGGAACTACCTGGCACAAGGTCTACGCCACGACCAAGGCCAGGGTCGGGGCGAACGGGGTGACCGACGGCGCCACCCGCAAGCAGGGCACCGATACGACGCCGACCGGCACGTACACCATCACGCAGGGCTTCGGCGTCGGTACCAACCCCGGGACGAAGATGCCCTATCACCACGTGGCCACGGACGACTGGTGGGTCGAGGACCCCTCCTCGCCCTACTACAACCAGATGCGCACCTCGGAGCAGGGCGGCTTCCCGCTCACCGAAGCCGGCGTCCACGGCAGCGAACACCTCATCAACTACCCCACCCAGTACAACAACGCCCTCGTCATCAACTTCAACACCAACCCCGCAGTCGCCGGCCGCGGCGCCGGCATCTTCCTCCACGACCTCGGCCCACAGGCCGGCCCCACGGCCGGATGCGTCGCCCTGCCGGCCTCGGTGATGACCGAGATCATCCGCTGGATCGACCCGGCCCAGCACCCGGTAATCGCCATTCACTAGCGCCCGCGCGGCGATGCATGACGGTCAGGGGCCGCAGGTCGAGAACCGATCCGCGGCCCCTGACGGGACTCGGAGCCGACCCCACGCCACAGGCGCTCGAACCGGTAAAAGGGACACATGGCTCGCCAAGGGCATACGCACCACGGTGTCCACCAACAATCCCCATGCCCCGCTACGGCGCGTCCGTCCTGTACGGTCCCTGGCCAGACGTGCCGTACCTCCCCACGGACTCAAACCTGCGACCATTGTCGACGCCCTACCGGTTCAGCCGGCCGACGCTCCAGATCACCAACTGCTCGCCCCCGACCAGGGGCTTTCCCTGTTCCCATGTTCCGTGTCCCCCGCCGGGGGCACTCGCCGGTCAGCCAGCAAGAATCATGCTCTGACCAGTGCGAATGCCGGCATGAAAGGGCGGGAGTCAGTCTCACTGACTCCCGCCCTTTTTCACTGTCTCTCAGCGTCCACGCACCATCTGCGATACACGCGACACACTCACGTGTGGACGCCACGCCGCGACGGAAGAACGGCGTTGTTACCTGGGTGCCAGCACTACACCGTTTCTTCCGTGACGCCCCATCCTCCCATTGGGCCCATCGTCCCCATCGTCCCCGCCTCTCCCGGCCCGCCCGTCCGTCCCGTTTCTGCCCGGCGGACCGGCGGGGCCGGGCGGACCGGGGGGACCGGAGCGGCCTGGCGGACCGGAAGGGCCCACCTCGACGCCGTGCGTCTGGAGCTGGACGTTCCGTGCCCACATATCGTCGATCTGCATTTGATGGGTGACGAGCGCGGTCGACTGTGCGACAAGCGCGATGATCAGGGCGGCACCAAGCCCGAGGGGGCGCCACTTAAGCAGTTTCTCTTTTACGTTTCTCACGTCGTCCCTCACGCCACGTGACGGAAAGGTTTAAATGGAAAGGAGTGGACAGAGACTGTCCTCCTCGTCGCGCGCCTGCCCCAGAACGGCCCCGAACGCCGCGAGCTTGTCAATCACCGCACGGAGGCAGTGAAGCCCGTCATCGAGGCGAAGCGCGAGGGAGGATGAGCGCCGCCCAAGGCCCCGAGGCGGCACTAGAGGCTGCTCGACCGATGGCCACCCCGCGGAAGTTGATGGAGGAAGGGCGACTCGCACCACTAGCGCACCAGATCCCGCGGGAGACGTTGGAAAGGCAGGGACCAGGGGGCCCGCAGACGCGTTCCCGACACGCGGCATACGCGCTCGTCCGCGGAGTACCGGGCTGGTGTCGCGATTCGTCGTGTATTGCCGGCCGCAACCGCAAGTATCCCCGTCCGGTTATACGCTGGTTGAACATCCGGCGTGGCGGAGGAAATGCCCGAGAGAGCCCCGTCCTTGACGTCCCCATTGTGACCGCGGGGATCAGCTGTGCAGGGTGACGGTGACGGTAGGCCTTGGAGTGGCAACAGCGTCCTTGCCGTCCTTGCCGTCCTTGCCATCCTTGCCAGGTCTCCCCTCCTGCCCGTTCCTGCCCTCCTGCCCGTTCCTCCCATCCTGCCCGTTTCTTCCTGGCGGGCCGGCAGGGCCAGCCGGACCCGACGGGCCTGGCGGGCCGGAGGGGCCGGCTACGACGCTTTGCGTCTCGAGGTCGACGTGCTGTGTCCGCAGATTGTCGATCTGCGAGTCCTGGGCGATGAGCACAGCCGACTGCACGACGAGCGTGGTGATAAGCACCGCACGGAGCACAAGGGGGCGTGGGGGCCCATGCATACGCATACGCAGCATTTCATTTGTCTTTCTCACGTCATCTCTCACGCTGTGTGACGGCGAAAGTGTAAAAGCCAAGGCGTCGGAGAAGGTGAACCTCCTCATCGCGTGTCCGTTCCGGGACGACCCCTATTTAGAAGCCAATTCAGTTGGCGTGATCTTGCGGCAGTCTGAGGCGATGATTGCTGCGCTTGTCGAACGGCTGGCGCCGGAAGACCTGTGGGAGTTGTTCCAGCGGGTGGTCCCGCCGGCTCCGGAACGCCCCCAGGGCGGTGGACATCGTCGGCGAGGGGACCGTGAGGTGCTGGCCGCGATCATCTTCGTGGCGACCTCGGGCTGCACCTGGAACCAACTGCCGCCGGGCTTCGGGCTGTCGGGGGTAACCGCCTTCCGCCGGTTCACCGAGTGGACCGAGGCCCGCGTGTGGGCCGAACTCCACCGCCTGGTCCTGGACGAACGCGGTTCCCGAGGTGGTCTGGACTGGTCGCGCTGCGCAATCGACTCTGTCAGCGTCCGGGCCCTCAAAGGGGGCAGCTGACGGGACCGAATCCGACCGACCGCGGCAAGAAGGGTTCAAAAATCCACCTCATCGTCGACCGCCGCGGCCTGCCCCTGTCGATCGGCATCTCCGCGGCGAACCTCCACGACAGCCAGCACCATGCCGCGCGACATCGCCGAAGCCGCCAAAGCCCGCAGCGGTCCCTCCGGACTGTCCGCTTACGTCGCCGCGGCCGTTGCCCGTCAGATCGAGCGGGACAACCTCAACGAACTCATCACGGTCGCGGAGGCCGAACACGGCCCCGTCACCGACGAAGAGATCCAGGCCCTGCGCGACCAACTCCACCAAGCCCGAGAGCAGCAGACCCAAGGCGGGGCGAGCGCCGCGTGACCCCGTCCCCCGCCGTCCCTGGCGGCACCCTGGTTCTCGACAGCGAAGGGCTGACCAAGGCCGTACTGCGCGACCGTACGGTCACCGGCTGGCTCGCCCTCGCCCGCGCCGACGACCTGCGGGTGATCACTTCCGCGGCCACCCTCGTGGAAGTGATCCACCCGCGGATCAACCGCCCCGCCCTGGAATGGACTCTGTCCCGCCTCGTCATCGAGCCGGTCACCGAGCCCATCGCCCGTCACGCCGCCACCCTCCTCGCCGACGCCGGCCTGCACGGCCACAAGTACGCCGTCGACGCCATGCTCGGCGCCACAGCCCTCGCTGCCCCCGGTCCGGCGACGGTCCTCACCTCAGACCCCGGGGATCTCACCGCCCTGTGCGGCTCTCGCATCACCGTCATCAAAGTCTGACGCCGGCAGCCGAGAGGGGTGCGCGCCCGACGAACGGCCTCCGATGCCTTTCCAGCCGTGGGCCGGGTCTCCGCCAACTCGATGCGGCCCCAAATCTGACGCCGGAAGGGTTACGCCCGGGCGATCTCCTGGAACTCCCCACCGGTGGCTACGCTTTCTCGATCCACCGAACGGTCGTGGCAATCTGCTCCGGCCGCTCCCGGTCCCGTCGAGAAACCGGCAGCACGTACGAACGCAACGCCCGCCGAAGCACGTCCGGGGCAGGCCGCCCCCGCGTCGGTTTGACCAGGACGGGAACTACATTCGCCGACGCATCCGTCATGCTGTCCCGCCGCTTGGCCGAGGCCGCCGGATCGAGGAACGACAAGGCACCTCACCGGGTCGGAGGCAGACGGTTCGCCTGCTGAGGCCTTATCGGCCCGTACCCTTCATAGGGTCCACGGCGTCATACAGCGGGCGCCGAACCTCTGGAGGCAACACCTCGTGCTGATCGCTCAGCGTCCGTCCCTGACCGAAGAGGTCGTCGACGAGTTCCGTTCCCGGTTCGTGATCGAGCCGCTGGAGCCGGGCTTCGGCTACACCCTC
>NZ_JAGXJL010000434.1:0-239 GCF_019091475.1 Streptomyces sp. GbtcB6
GAACAGACCCATGTCCCTTGAGCCGGCCACCTCCGTGGTGCGCCGGGTGTCGGACCTGCTGGCGGCGTTCGGGCCGGGCGACACCTACCTGGGCGTCAACGAGCTGGCCCGCCGCACCGGGCTTCCCAAGGCCACGGTGTCCCGGCTGGTCAAAGAGATGGCCGACGCCGGACTGCTGGGGCGGTACAAGGCCAAGGTGGGCCTGGGACTCAGACTGGTCGCACTGGGCGAACGCGACT
>NZ_JAGXJL010000435.1:0-239 GCF_019091475.1 Streptomyces sp. GbtcB6
CGGCCGCGCATGTGGGCGAGGTGGAGCAGTGGCTGCGGACCCAGGTGGGTGGACAGGCGTGAGCGCCGGCGACGGAGCCGGCGCGCCGGCTCAGGCCCCGGGCCCGGCCCCGGGCGGGTCCGGCCTGCGCCCCTGGCTCTCGGGCCACTCGCGCAGCTCGTTGTCGCCGACCTCCTCGATCGCCGACTGGAGTGCCTGTCGGGCCGCCGCGTCACGGTGGGGTTCGGGCACGGGCAGGT
>NZ_JAGXJL010000436.1:0-239 GCF_019091475.1 Streptomyces sp. GbtcB6
AATATCTGAACCTGGATCTCTTTCTCTGAATCTTTGATGCTGAAACTCCTTTGCTGATGATCTTTCTTCACGATCTTCCTCACTATGATTGAGGTATCACTTGCTGTGTGTGGGCACTACTCATACACTAAGGATTTCGAAATTCAAGAGGAAGAGAGAGAGAGAGTGGGTTCGGCCAAAGATAGGGACACGGCACCCTCAGGTTTTTCTCCTGCCGGCGCTGTCTCGCCGTCGCCCCC
>NZ_JAGXJL010000437.1:0-239 GCF_019091475.1 Streptomyces sp. GbtcB6
TACACGGGCACCCAGGGCACCCTCCGGGGCACCTACGAGACCTTCGCCGCCGTCGCCGCGAAGAAGTTCAACGGCACCCTCCCCGGGACCATCACCCTCACCGCCGGCCTCGGCGGCATGGGCGGCGCCCAGCCCCTTGCAGTGGCGATGAACGACGGCGTCGCGATCTGTATCGCCTGCGACCCGCGCGCCATCGAGCGCCGCATCGAGCACCGCTACCTGGACGTGAAGGCCGACAG
>NZ_JAGXJL010000438.1:0-239 GCF_019091475.1 Streptomyces sp. GbtcB6
GTCCGCCGTAGTGTAGCCAAAGTGCGAGATCACCTCTAGACCCCGCAAGATCGCCCATAACTCTCCATGCGAAATAGAAAGGAACCGGGTTTTCATCGCAAAGAGCGATAGAATGTTGCCCCTAGCTCTCTAACCACAACTCCCACCGCTCCTATTCCGTTGTTGGTGGCAAAATCGACATTCACTCGTATTCTTCCCGGTCGTGGCAAGGCCCATCTCGACTGTATCGGATTCGAACC
>NZ_JAGXJL010000439.1:0-239 GCF_019091475.1 Streptomyces sp. GbtcB6
GAATGTCGACCTAAATGCAGAGTCACTCCCAAGCACCAGCTTTGTCAAAAAGTATGACCACTGTTGTTTATAAGCTCACAAACGACAGTGTCCCCCCATGTGACTAAAGTGGATTTGTATCACACCATCTATGTATTGATTGCTGAATTAAGCGAGACCTCTTTAACCCGTTGAACTCACGGGCAGCAGCTTGTCTTTAAAGAAAGAGCCTCAGAACCATTTCAGGCTGCAAATCAAAT